>NZ_JCAFVP010000010.1:0-136495 GCF_059372495.1 Stenotrophomonas sp. YJH_SMC_80 | reverse complement strand
GGAGATCAAGGGCCTGATCGATGATTCGGTCGGCAAGGTCGCCGAAGGCTCCAGCCTGGTGCACCAGGCCGGCAGCACCATGGGCGAGATCGTCGCCTCGGTGCAGCGCGTGACCGACATCATGGCCGAGATCTCCGCCGCCTCGCAGGAACAGTCGGCCGGCATCGAGCAGGTCAACCAGACCGTGGTGCAGATGGACGAGACCACCCAGCAGAATGCTGCACTGGTGGAAGAAGCCACCGCCGCCGCACGTGCGATGGAAGACCAGGCCGCGCAGCTGGCCGACGCCGTGGCGATCTTCCGCCTCGACAACCAGGTCTCGGCCGCGGTGAAGGCTGTCGCCGAACGCGTGGAACCGGCGCGCATCACCACCGTGGCACGTCCGCAGCCGACCAGCACGCCCACGCCGGTACGTCGCAGCAGCAACGCCAGCACCTTCGCCGCCAGCGACAGCGACTGGCAGGAATTCTGAGACCCACCCGCGGCGGCTTCGGCCGCCGCCTCTGCCGATGGACACGTCCCCCGTGCAAAGTCCTACTCCCATCGTCACCGGCCCGCGCGAGTTCGAGTTCGCCGACCGTGATTTCCGCCGCGTCTGCGACCTGATCTACCAGCGCGTGGGCATCGCCCTCGCACCGGCCAAGCGCGACATGGTCTATGGCCGTCTGTCGCGCCGCCTGCGCACGCTGGGCATGCGCAGCTTCCAGCAGTACCTGGACCATCTTGAGCAGGAAGACGGTGACGAGTGGCAGGCGTTCACCAACGCACTGACCACCAACCTGACCTCGTTCTTCCGCGAGCCGCACCACTTCGACAAGCTGCGCGAAGAACTGCAGCAGCGTTCCAGCCGTGCGCCGCTGCTGCTGTGGTCGTGCGCGGCGTCCACCGGTGAGGAACCCTATTCGATGGCGATCACCGCCTGCGAGGCCTTCGGTACGCTGAAGCCGCCGGTGCGCATCATCGCTACCGACGTCGATACCCAGGTACTGGCCACCGCGGGCCGCGGCGTCTACAACATCGACCGTGTCGCCAATCTCGACCCGGACCTGCGCCGCCGCTACTTCCAGCGTGGCAGCGGTCCCAACGAGGGGCAGTGCCGCGTGCTGCCGGCGCTGCGCGAGCTGATCGAGTTCCGTCCGCTGAACCTGCTCGCCCCGCGCTACGACGTCGGCGGCCCGTTCGACGCGCTGTTCTGCCGCAATGTGATGATCTACTTCGACAAGCCGACCCAGCGCGCCATCCTCGGCCGCCTGGTGCAGCACCTGGCCGACGATGGCCTGCTCTACACCGGACACTCGGAGAACTACCTGCACGCCGCCGACCTGATCCAGCCCTGCGGGCGCACCCTGTACCGCCGCGCGGCAAAGGCCGGCTCATGAACGCCTCACTGCGTACCGACGACGTGATGCGCTACCAGGATGCACGCTTCCAGACCCTTGCCGCCAAGCTGCTGCCCACCCAGTACCTGGTGGTCGATGACACCACCGCGCTGACCACCACCCTGGGTTCGTGCGTGGCCGCCTGCCTGCGCGACCCGGTGCTGAAGATCGGCGGCATGAACCACTTTCTGCTGCCCGAGGGCAACGCCGGCGACGGCGCGCCCGCGCGTTACGGCAGCTATGCGATGGAACTGCTGATCAATGACATGCTCAAGCGCGGCGCGCACCGCAAGCGCATCGAGGCCAAGGTGTTCGGCGGCGCCAACGTACTGAAGGGCTTCACCAGCAATCCGGTCGGTACCCGTAACGCCGAGTTCGTGCGCCAGTACCTGCAGGCCGAGCATATTCCGATCATCGCCGAGGACCTCTGCGGCATCCATCCGCGCAAGATCTGGTTCTTCGCCGATACCGGCCGCGTGGTGGTGCAGCGCCTGCCGCACGCCCACGAGGCCGAGGTGGCTGCCACCGAATCGGCAGTGCGTGCGCGCCTGTCCAAGGCCCCGGTCACCGGTGGCGTGGAGTTGTTCGAATGACCCTGACCGGCAACGCCCCCTGCCGGGTCCTGATCGTCGACGACTCCGCCGTCGTGCGCCAGATGCTCACGGAAATCCTGTCCAGCGATCCGGCCATCGACGTGGTCGGCACCGCTGCCGACCCGCTGCTGGCGCGCGAGAAGATCAAGCGTCTGGCCCCGGACGTGATCACGCTGGACGTGGAAATGCCACGCATGGACGGCCTCGCCTTCCTGGAAAACCTGATGCGGCTGCATCCACTGCCTGTGGTGATGATTTCCTCGTTGACCGAGCGCGGCGCCGATACCACGCTGCAGGCACTGGCACTGGGCGCCGTGGACTTCGTCTCCAAGCCCAAGCTGGACGTCGCACGCGGCCTGCAGGGCTACGCCGACGAGATCATCGCCAAGGTGAAGATGGCGGCGCGCTCGCGGGTGCGCCCGCTGGTGCGTGCTGCCGCTCCGAAACTCCTGCTGGAAGCAGCTCCTGCAATGCGCCCGGCTGCACCGCAGTTCCGCACCACCGACCGCCTGATCGCGATTGGTTCTTCGGCCGGCGGCACCGAGGCGCTGCGCGTGGTGCTCGAAGGCATGCCGGCCGATGCGCCTGCCGTGGTGATGACCCAGCACCTGCCTGCCAGCTTCAGCAGCGCCTTCGCCGAACGCCTGGACCGGCATTCCGCGATGGCCGTGCGTGAGGCCAGCGACGGCGAGGCAGTGCTGCCTGGCCATGCTTACCTGCCACCGGGCGGCAAGCACCTGCGGATCATCCGCGACGGTGCGCGCTGGCGCTGCCGCGTCGATGATGGCCCTGCAGTGAACCGTCACAAGCCCGCGGTGGACGTGCTGTTCCGTTCGGTCGCGCAGAGCGCGGGCGGTAACGCCATCGGCGCCATCCTCACCGGCATGGGTGACGATGGCGCGCGCGGCCTGCTGGAGATGCGCCAGGCCGGCGCGCCGACACTGGTGCAGGACGAGGCCACCAGCGTGGTCTGGGGCATGCCGGGTGCAGCGTTCAAGCTCGGTGCCGCCGAAGAACAGGTGCCGCTGGAACGGATTGCCGAGCGGCTGCTGGCACTTGCACACTTGGGATGAAACCATCGTCAGGAATTGGGAGTGCGCCACACATGTCAACACGAAAGACTATATACCTCGACTCCAACATCTATTTGGCAATCGCCAAAAAAGAACTTGGACATCTAAGAATAGAAAATAAGCTAAAAATTCTAAAACAGAAGTCCATCATCTTCCCGCACGCTCCACCTCACGCGGAAGAAGCAATCGCGAGAATGGAGCTCGACGCCAACTCTGCAGCGAACTTCATCCGCTTGGTCCGCAGATTCAACAAGGGCTTTGGCTATTTTCCAGGGTTCATGAATGCCGAGGATACTGAGGCCGAACTAAGGCGCGTAAGTGACGCAGGGCATTCAGATCCGCGCCTCAGATCCTATGCACGAATTCTCAGCGAAAATCTCGACCTTCACCGTCAGAATAAAATATCCAACGATCGGCTTGCTACACGCCTTGAGGAAGATGACTTTATTCACTGCATGGCTCGATGTGCCGAGAGACCCGAACTTACAGACTTCGCCATTGATAGTGAGGTTCGGCACATGGGGCGGCGAAGTGAAGGGTCAATTCGATCAAATAATGACGACCTAGAAGCCCCCAACCTTGCGGCTGAAAATTTTGAGGATCTGCGTCGGAGATACGGCCTGAAGCCGAAGATGCTCGCAAATATCCCACCAACGGAAATATTCAACGACATCAATTTCCACCGCTTCGCGGCAGATCGACTCAAGGAAGATAATTTCAATATTCACCAACTACCCTCACCCGACCAACTGATGGAATACCATCAATCGAGAGCATTCGTTATTTGCAAGCTGCTGAACATAATGGAGAAGGCGGGATATCGCCAAGAGACCAAAGACAGCCGACCCAACTTAACACGACGAATGCACGATGTTAGCCATGCAATATATGCAAGCGCCGCCCAGTATTTCGTCACAGATGATCGAAGACTCGCCGCCAAGACAACTGCTGCCTATCACCTACTTGGCTTAAAGACAAAGGTTCTAGGGAAGGAAGAGTTCCTGCAATATTAAGAAAATATGGCAAGATGCCTGCCGTCACCAAGCCCACCAGTTCATTGAAAAAAAGCCCCTGACTTTCACCGGGGGTATTCCGCTTCAGTGGGTAGTCGGCCAGCGGCTGGCACTACCGCGTCAGGCAGCAACCGTCTTGGCCACGTCCTGGTATTCCTCGATCTGGTCGAAGTTCATGTAGCGGTAGATCTCCGCGCCGCTGGCGGCGATCACGCCCACATCGGCCATGTACTCTTCCTTGGTCGGGATGCGCTCGATCAGGCGTCCTGTCAGCCCAGTGGGCAGCGTCGGCTTCCAATCACCCAATCAGTTACTGCTCCGGCTCTCGGTTGGGACGTGGACGCAAGCTCGCCAGAACGGTCCCGTCAAGCTTGATCAGCTCCAAGGTCTGATCTGTCTTCAACGTCTCAAACAGACCATCCGGTCGAGAATGAATCGATAGAAATCCCTGTTCGAACAGCGTCGTTCCTGTGTCTGGGTCAAGAAAATTGACCGTAACATCACCGGCACTGTTTCGCTCACGCACGAAAACCAAGCCTTTCGAAACACTCACGTAGCCGTAGCGGGGCGCCAGCCTCCACCGCCCGGAGTCATCCAGAAGGCCCCAGCGACCCCGCAGCGAGAGCGCATAGACTCTTGTTCCATCCGCCAGAAGCTCTGGTGAGGGAGTATGCGGGGTGAAATCAGCCAGCGCATTTCCGCGGAGATCGAGTATGTGATACCCGGCGTCATATCCCGGCCGTTCGAATGCGGCGACCAGATTCGGACCCAATGGTTTTATCCGGCGGTAGCGAGGAGGAATCAGCCAAGTGCCCGCGGCATCTATTAGACCCCACCCTTCATCGGCTTCAGCCAACAGCAGTTGGTCATCCAGTCCTGCGATGGCTTGAAAAGGCGCAAGTTGGCGGTACTGGGAGGACGAGATGCTGGCATCATCCAGCGTCATGAAACGCATCCCCGTTTCGCCGGGCCTTCGATACTTGACCATCCTGCGGTTCAACGGATGCAGGTCCGCATTGTGTTGCGCGGAACGCGGCAATCCATCCAGGCCTACTACGTATTCGTCATTCTCCGAGCCGAAAATTACGTAGCCTACGCTTTCAGCGTGCTCGTCTGTCTCCAGACAGTGGGCTGCGGGCGCAGGGAACCGCTGCCCGGTGCGCGTGAAATGCAGGCACGCCCCGTCTTCGGCTACCGCAGAAATCAGGTACTCACCCCGACCAAACTTGAACCGATATCGCCCCATGGGCGCCACTTGCACCCCGTGGGGATCGAGCACCGTGTCGTTCCCGCCCTGGGTGGCGAGCGCGAAACCCGACCTGTTGAACGTCATCTGGTCGTAGTCCTGGCGTCCTATGCCTGCCAGCGATCGATCAACCAGGCCAAAGTTGACACCATCGCGCGAAGCGATGGCCACTTCCCCCTCATGACCCAAGGGACCAAAACTACCGAAGACACTGAAAACGGGACCGGACCTGCCCTTCGCGTCAAGGAAGTGGGTCGTACAGCGCTGCTTCTCACTGTTGCAGAGTTCTACAGCCGGGTTTCCCGCCCAGGACGCCGAGCGCAGGAGATCGATCTTGCCTTTCTCCTCAAACCGACGCACCAATCGGCCCCGTGCATTGAAGAAGTCAATTCGCGTGTACGCCTTGGGCGGTTTCCGCAGCAATACCTTGGCTTCGATCAGCCCGTTGCCATGCACCTCAACCGAGTCGTAATGCGCTTCAAGGACGATACGCCCTTCTGAATTCATGACGCCCCTATTCTCCCCCCTTTCGAAGACTGCCATCCCATTTTCGAAGGGGCGGAGGTATTGCATTCCCCGATGCTCGGCCAGTTGCCGGCCCGTGCCATCCAGCACCACGCAGCGCCCCTCATGGCAGAGGCTGTGGCGTGTAGTGCTATCGAAACGTGGCGGCGGCTTAGTCGGCTGCGGCATCGCAGACGCCGGCGTTGCGCTGACCGACGGTGTCATGGTCAGAAGTACAGAGACCAGCAGAGCCCCGAAAGGCTGGGTGATGACGCTGCGGCGATGGGTAGGACTGGAAGTCAGCAGAAATGAACGGCGCATCTCAGGAAAAACCGAAATGGAGGGCACCCACGGTAGGCGCCACGCATCGCCAGAGACATGCAACTTCTACGAAAGTGCCCTGCCCACAAAAAACCCCCGGCTCTCACCGGGGGTTCTTCGTTTACATCATCAACCGATCAGCAGGATCAGGCAGCAACCGTCTTGGCCACGTCCTGGTATTCCTCGATCTGGTCGAAGTTCATGTAGCGGTAGATCTCCGCGCCGCTGGCGGCGATCACGCCCACATCGGCCATGTACTCCTCCTTGGTCGGGATGCGGCCCAGACGCGAGCAGATTGCGGCCAGTTCGGCCGAACCCAGGTACACGTTGGTATTGCGGCCCAGGCGGTTCGGGAAGTTGCGGGTCGAGGTCGACATCGCGGTGGAGCCTTCGCGGATCTGCGCCTGATTGCCCATGCACAGCGAGCAGCCCGGCATTTCCATGCGGGCGCCAGTGGCGCCGAAGGTGCCATACACGCCTTCCTTGGTCAGCTCCGAGGCGTCCATCTTGGTCGGCGGGGCCACCCACAGGCGGGTCGGCAGGTCACGCTTGCCTTCCAGCAGCTTGGCAGCGGCACGGAAGTGACCGATGTTGGTCATGCACGAACCGATGAACACTTCGTCGATCTTGGCGCCAGCGACTTCGGACAGGGTCTTCACGTCGTCCGGATCGTTCGGGCAGGCCACGATCGGCTCGTGGATGTCGGCCAGGTCGATCTCGATGACGGCGGCGTACTCGGCGTCGGCATCCGGCTCCAGCAGCTGCGGGTTGGCCAGCCACGCCTCCATCTTCTCGATGCGACGCTGCAGCGAACGCGGATCCTGGTAGCCCTCGGCAATCATCCACCTCAGCAGGGTGATGTTGCTGGTCAGGTACTCGATGATCGGTTCCTTGTTCAGGCGCACCGAGCAACCGGCCGCCGAACGTTCTGCCGAGGCGTCGGACAATTCGAACGCCTGTTCGACCTTCAGCTCCGGCAGGCCTTCGATTTCCAGGATGCGGCCGGAGAAGATGTTCTTCTTGCCAGCCTTGGCCACGGTCAGCAGGCCCGACTTGATCGCGTACAGCGGGATCGCGTTGACCAGGTCACGCAGGGTCACGCCCGGCTGCATCTTGCCCTTGAAGCGCACCAGCACCGACTCCGGCATGTCCAGCGGCATCACGCCGGTGGCCGCAGCGAAGGCGACCAGGCCCGAACCGGCCGGGAACGAAATGCCCACCGGGAAGCGGGTGTGCGAGTCACCACCGGTACCCACGGTGTCCGGCAGCAGCATGCGGTTGAGCCAGCTGTGGATCACGCCGTCGCCCGGGCGCAGCGAAACGCCGCCACGGGTGGAGATGAACTCCGGCAGGGTGTGGTGGGTCTTCACGTCCACCGGCTTCGGGTAGGCGGCGGTGTGGCAGAACGACTGCATCACCAGATCGGCCGAGAAGCCCAGGCAGGCCAGGTCCTTAAGCTCGTCACGGGTCATCGGGCCGGTGGTGTCCTGCGAGCCGACCGAGGTCATCTTCGGTTCGCAGTAGGTGCCCGGGCGCATGCCCTGGCCTTCCGGCAGGCCACAGGCGCGGCCGACCATCTTCTGTGCCAGCGAGAAGCCCTTACCGGTGTCGGCCGGCTGCACCGGCAGGCGGAACAGGTTGGTCGGGGCCAGGCCCAGCGCTTCGCGCGCCTTGCCGGTCAGGCCACGGCCGATGATCAGCGGAATGCGGCCACCGGCACGCACTTCGTCGAACAGCACTTCGGACTTGACCTGGAACTCGGCGATCACTTCACCGTTCTTCAGCGCCTTGCCTTCGTACGGACGCAGCTCGACCACATCGCCGTGCTCCATCTTCGACACGTCCAGCTCGATCGGCAGTGCGCCGGCATCTTCCATGGTGTTGTAGAAGATCGGGGCGATCTTCGAACCCAGGCAGACGCCACCGGCGCGCTTGTTCGGGATGAACGGAATGTCATCACCGGTCCACCACAGCACGCTGTTGGTGGCCGACTTGCGCGAGGAGCCGGTACCGACCACGTCGCCGACATAGGCAACCAGGTGGCCCTTGTCCTTCAGGTCGAGGATCTGCTGGATCGGGCCGCGCTTGCCGTCTTCTTCCGGGGTGAACGGCGCGTCGTCGCGCTTGTTCTTCAGCATCGCCAGGGCGTGCATCGGGATGTCCGGGCGGGTGGTTGCATCCGGTGCCGGCGACAGGTCGTCGGTGTTGGTCTCGCCAGGCACCTTGAACACGGTGACGGTCAGGCTCTGCGGCACTTCCGGGTTGCTGGTGAACCACTCGGCATCGGCCCAGCTCTGCAGCACGGCCTGGGCGTTGGCGTTGCCGGCCTTGGCCTTTTCCTGCACGTCGTGGAACGCGTCGAACACCAGCAGGGTCTTCTTCAGGCCGTTGGCGGCAATGGTGCCGACGCTGGTGTCGTCAAGCAGCTGCACCAGCGGCGCAACGTTGTAACCGCCGAGCATGGTGCCCAGCAGTTCGGTGGCGCGCTCGCGGCTGATCAGCGGGTTCTGCTCGCTGCCCAGCGCGATCGCGGCCAGGTACGAGGCCTTGACCTTGGCTGCGTCATCGACGCCGGCCGGCACGCGGTGGGTCAGCAGGTCGAGCAGGAACTCGGCCTCGCCCTGCGGCGGGTTCTTCAGCAGTTCGATGACATCGGCCGTCTGCTGCGCGCTCAGCGGCAGCGGCGGGATGCCAAGCGCAGCGCGCTCGGCGACGTGGTGGCGGTAGGCTTCCAACATGACAACTCCCGGGTAATGCGTAGGTTGAAATAACAAAGTGGGCTCAGGCTTGCGGCACGATCAGCTTCAGGCCCTTGAAGTAGTCGCGGTAAAACGTGTCGTTCCAGGTGATCAGGCCGTCGCACTGCAGCAGTGCGTGGGCGCCGACCATGAATTCGTCCAGGCTGCGGCGGCTGCCGCCGCGCTGGCGATGACGGCGGTGCATCTCGCCGGCGCGCAGTGCCGACTTGGCTTCCATCGGGTTGAAATGCACGCCCATCTCTTCCAGCGCTTCGAGCACTTCGGCACCGCCGCGCAGCGAAGCGCAGACTTCGGCCAACGTCGCGCCACAGACCACCACGCGGCCGCCGACCAGGCTCTGCCGCAGGATGGCTTCCACGGCATCGGCCTGCGGACCATTGCTGAGCAGCTCGACCAGCACCGGTGAATCGACGGCGATCATCACGGCTTACTCCTCGTCACGCACCGCGCGCACCGCCGCGTCGGACGATTCGAAGCCGTCCAGCGCGAACTTGCCGCGCGCCCGTGAAATGGCATCGTCAACACTCTTGCGCAGGATGATGCGGCTGCCGTCCAGCTCGACCTTCAGCAGCGTGCCCTTGGTCAGGCCGAGGGCATCACGCACCGCCTTGGGCAGGGTGATCTGTCCGCGTTCAGCAACGGTGGCTTCCATGGGGGTACGCCTCAAAAAGTATGCATGAATTATACATACTCGCAGTATCTGGAACAAACCCGCCCAATCCGTGACCGCGATGCTGCGCTGGTCGCATCCGGGGGTTAGACTGGCTCCGCAGCGACCTGCTGCGGCCCCGGGCTGGACGCACCGCGTGCCGCCCGCACCTACCCGCCATAAAAGGATGTTCCATGCGCGCCTTGACCCTTGCCCTGATGCTGGCTGCCCCGCTGGCCCTTTCGACGACGGCAGCCCACGCCAATCCGTTCGGCGCCTACACCACCGGCGTCGAGATCACCCAACAGCAGATGGACACCCTGGAAGTCGGCAAGACCAGCCAGGACCAGGTCCGTGAGAAGTTCGGCGCACCCGGCCGCCGCGAACAGCTGGGCGACACGCAGGTCTGGTACTACGACTACGTGAAGATCAAGACCTTCGGCAAGGACATCCAGGAAGCGACCGTCCTGGAATTCAACAAGCAGGGTGTGCTGACGGCCAAGTCCAAGAGCAACGCTGTTGGCAAGACCGGCAATCCGCTGCTGGATGCCGCCAACGGCAAGTAAGTCCTGCTCGACACGCACTTCCGGACGGGGCGCCCATGGGCGTCCCGTCTGCGTTCTGGCCAGCGGGCGACGACCGCACGCGCTGACACGAAGGCTACACACACCGCTGTAACCTTGCGTTCCAAGCCAGCCGAGTCATTGCCGGGCGCTGGATCGCCGATACTGGGCAGGATCCGGGGCCGGAATGCCACCGGCGACCGCAAGCAGGCCCCTGCACGCACGGGCCAGAGCAAGCCATCCGCAAGAAGGAGTTACCCCGCATGAGCGATTCGTTCTCCACCCGCAGCCAGCTGAACGTCGGCGGCAAGACCTACGACTACTTCAGCCTGCCCACGCTGGGCCAGCGCTTCGATATCTCCCACCTGCCCTACTCGATGAAGATCCTGCTGGAGAACCTGCTCCGGCACGAGGACGGCGGCATCACCGTCGGCAAGGACCACATCGAAGCCGTGGCCCGCTGGAATCCGGCGGCAGAACCGGACACCGAGATCGCCTTCATGCCGGCGCGCGTGGTCCTGCAGGACTTCACCGGCGTGCCCTGCGTGGTCGACCTGGCCGCGATGCGCGATGCGGTGGTCAAGCTCGGCGGCTCGCCGGAGCAGATCAACCCGCAGATTCCCTCCGAACTGGTCATCGACCACTCGGTGCAGGTCGATGTGTTCGGCAAGCCGGACGCACTGGACCTCAACGGCAAGATCGAATTCCAGCGCAACCAGGAACGCTACGGCTTCCTGCGCTGGGGCCAGAAGGCCTTCGACAACTTCAAGGTGGTGCCGCCGAACACCGGCATCGTCCACCAGGTGAACCTGGAAAACCTCGCCCGCGTGGTGATGACCGCGGAGAAGGATGGCAAGGCCGTGGCCTACCCCGATACCGTGTTCGGTACCGACAGCCACACCACCATGATCAACGGCATCGGCGTGCTGGGCTGGGGTGTGGGCGGCATCGAAGCGGAGGCCGCCATGCTCGGCCAGCCATCGTCGATGCTGATCCCGCAGGTGGTCGGCTTCAAGCTGACCGGCAAGCTGCCCGAGGGTGCCACCGCCACCGACCTGGTGCTGACCGTCACCCAGATGCTGCGCAAGCTGGGCGTGGTCGGCAAGTTCGTCGAGTTCTACGGTGACGGCCTGCAGCACTTGCCGCTGGCCGACCGCGCCACCATCGGCAACATGGCCCCGGAATACGGCGCCACCTGTGGCATCTTCCCGATCGACGCCGAGTCGCTGAACTACCTGCGCCTGTCCGGCCGCAGCGAAGAGCAGATCAACCTGGTCGAGGCCTACGCCAAGGCGCAGGGCCTGTGGCACGAGCCGGGCAGCCCGCACGCCCAGTACAGCACCACGCTGGAACTGGACATGGGCACGGTGAAGCCGTCGCTGGCCGGCCCGAAGCGCCCGCAGGACCGCGTGCTGCTGGAAGACGTGCAGAAGAACTACCGTGAAGCCCTGGTCGGCATGACCGCCAACCGTGACAAGCGCAGCGACGACGTCTCCTCGTTCGTCAACGAAGGCGGCGGCGCCGCGGTCGGCAACGAGCAGCTGGCCAAGGGCTTCGCCGACATCGAGATCGAAGGCCGCAAGGTCCGCCTGAAGGACGGCGCGGTGGTCATCGCTGCCATCACTTCGTGCACCAACACCTCCAACCCGGCGGTGATGATCGGCGCCGGCCTGCTGGCCCGCAATGCGGCCGCCAAGGGCCTGAACCGCCAGCCGTGGGTGAAGACCTCGCTCGGGCCGGGCTCGCGGGTGGTCACCGATTACCTGGAAAAGGCCGGCGTACTGAAGGAGCTGGAAAAGATCGGCTTCTACGTGGTCGGCTACGGCTGCACCACCTGCATTGGCAACTCCGGCCCGCTGCCGACCGAAGTCAGCGCCGGCATCGCCACCGGCGACCTGGTGGTCACCTCGGTGCTGTCGGGCAATCGCAACTTCGAGGGCCGCGTACACCCCGAAGTGAAGATGAACTACCTGGCCAGCCCGCCGCTGGTGGTGGCCTACGCCATCGCCGGCACCACCGACATCGACCTGACCACCCAGCCGCTGGGTACCGGCAGCGATGGCCAGCCGGTGTTCCTGCGCGACATCTGGCCGAGCAACAAGGAAATCGGTGACGTCATCGCCGCCACCATCGGCCCGGAGATGTTCAAGCAGAACTACGCGGATGTGTTCAAGGGTGACACCCGCTGGAACACCATCGCCTCGCCGGACGGCAACCTGTACGCGTGGAGCGATGCGTCCACCTACATCAAGAACCCGCCGTACTTCGATGGCATGACCATGCAGACCGGCAGCATCGACGACGTGCATGGTGCGCGCGTGATGGGCCTGTTCGGCGATTCGATCACCACCGACCACATCTCCCCGGCCGGCAACATCAAGAAGGACTCGCCGGCGGGCCGCTTCCTGCAGGAACGTGGCGTGCAGCCGGCCGACTTCAACAGCTACGGCAGCCGCCGCGGCAATGATGACGTGATGGTGCGCGGCACCTTCGCCAACATCCGCATCAAGAACCTGATGTTCGGTGGCGAGGAAGGCGGCAACACCCTGTACTACCCGGCCGGTGGCGGCCAGCCGGAAAAGCTGGCGATCTACGATGCGGCCATGAAGTACAAGGCCGACAAGGTGCCGCTGGTGGTGCTGGCCGGCAAGGAATACGGTACCGGCTCGTCGCGTGACTGGGCTGCCAAGGGCACCCTGCTGCTGGGGGTGAAGGCGGTCATCGCCGAAAGCTTCGAGCGCATCCACCGCTCCAACCTGGTCGGCATGGGCGTGCTGCCGCTGCAGTTCCGCAACGGCGAGAACGCGCAGAGCCTGGGCCTGGACGGCTCGGAAGTGATCGACATCACCGGCCTGCAGGATGGCGCCAGCAAGCGCGCCACGGTCACCGCGACCAAGGCCGATGGCACGAAGAAGACCTTCGAGGTGTCGGTGATGCTGCTGACCCCGAAGGAAGTCGAATACTTCCGTCATGGTGGCCTGCTGCAGTACGTGCTGCGCCAGTTGGCAGGTCGCTGAGCCTTCCCGCGGTACCAACGGGCGGAAGCCCGGCCCCCGCGCCAGCGCGGGGGCGCTGCGGAGACGCGCGAACCCGTGGTTCGCAAGCGCGCCTCCTCGCCCACCACGGTGGTCTGCTGCAGTACGTGCTGCGCCAGCTGGCCAGCAAGTAACGCTTCACCTGTAGAGCCGAGCCCGCGCTCGGCTCCACAAGCAGAAGGGCCGGATCCTCATGGAGCCGGCCTTTTTTGTCTGCAAGCTCGCCCGCTCGCATCAGGTCGCACATCGACCCTCAAGATCAGGGCCGCACACCAAACAGGTGCCACGACGTTTTCACTGCTGGGCCACTGGCATCCAACGACCATAGGCCTTCCATCCACTCCAGATGCCCGTCCGGCGCATCCTCGTTGAACACGGTCACCGACATCTCAGCAGCCGGATGCGGCGTTTCCTCTACGCGATAGCACACCGCACCGGTGTTGCCCCGGTAGACATTGGACAGGAAGCCCGGCGGACAGCGCACATCCAGTACCCGATAGCCGCTGTTCTCCTCGCTGGCATAGACGTTGGTGTGGATCGAATAGGTCACCAGCCCACCGGGATGCGGCGGCAACTGCAGGTCCAGCGCCGCGGTCTCACCCAGGGCAATCACCGGATGATTCAACTGCACCAACGCACCGGGTGCTGCGTTGGCAAGCGCAGAGAAGGCGAGCGTCAGTGCACAGATCAGGACTCGGACCATCGTTCAACTCCGGAAGGACGTGTTGGTCAATGATTGCCGCGAACGGCCCGCATGTCTTTCAGAATGCTACGAAATTCCGTGTGGCCCGATGCCTTTGACTATCCAGCAGGTAACGCTTCACCTGTAGAGCCAGCCATGCTCGGCTACCGTTGGCAGGAAAGCAGCCGAGCATGGGGTCGGTGCTACACAGAAGAGGAAAGGGCCGGATCCTCGCGGATCCGGCCCTTCCTGTTTCTCTGCAGACAGGCATGGCCTGGCTCTACCGCATCTCCGGCGGCACCGGGATGGGCGCCAGGTGCGCGCTCAGCGGCGCGGCGCGTCCGGGTCGGTGCGCAGCGCCTTCAGCAGGCCCCACATGTAGAACGCCAAGGTGAACGAGAACGGCAGGCCGCACAGCACCACCGCCGTCTGCATCGCGCTGAAATTGCCGGCCAGCAGCAGCCCGACGCTGGCTACGGTGATGCCGACGGCCCAGAACACGCGCAGCCAGATCGGCGCGTCATGGCCATCTTCCACGCCATCGTCAACGCGACGGGTACACAGGTTGGCGATCATCAGCGTGCCCGAATCGACCGGGGTCAGGAACAGCACGAAGCCGATCACCACTGCGGCACCGGCCACGTACGGCGCGGCGGGCAGGTATTCCAGCAGCTTGAACAGCGTCATCGCCGCATCGTGCTGGGCCACGTCACCCAGGATCGCCTGGCCATGGTTGAGCACCAGGTCGATGGCGGTGTTGCCGAAGATCGACAGCCAGGCCAGGGTGAAGCCGAGCGGGATCAGCAGCACGCCCATGATCACTTCGCGGATGGTGCGGCCCCGCGAGATGCGCGCCACGAAAAGGCCGACGAACGGCGCCCAGGCGATCCACCAGGCCCAGTAGAACAGCGTCCACGAGCCCATCCACTCACGACCCTTCGGGTCGTTGAGGTACATGTCGAAACTCTTGCGCACGAACGCACCGAGGTAATCGCCGGTGTTCTGGATCAGGCCATCGAACAGGTGCAGGGTCGGGCCGGTGACCAGCACGAACAGCAGCAGGCCGCACAGCAGGCGCACGTTGAGATTGGACAACCAGGCAATGCCCTTCTCCACACCGGCGACCACGCCGATGGTGGCCACCACCATCATCACCAGCACGATCGCCACCAGCACCTGCGGCGTATCCGGGATGTGGAACAGGTAGACCAGGCCGGACTGCACCACCAGCGCGCCGATGCCGAGGTTGGTGACCATCGAGATCAGCGTGGCGAGGATGCCGAAGCCATCGACCATGTCGCCGATGCGGCCATGGATGCGCTCACCGAAGATCGGGTACAGCGCCGAGCGCAGCGCCAGCGGCAGGTCACGGCGGTAGGCGAAATAGCCCAGTGCCACGCCGACCAGCGCATACAGCGCCCAGCCGTGCAGGCCCCAGTGCAGGAAGGTGAGCACCATCGCCTCGCGGCCGGCGGCCACGGTGCCGCCGGGTTGCCCGGGCGGATGCAGGAAGTGGTCCAGCGGCTCGTAGGCGCCGTAGTACAGCAGCGCGATGCCGATGCCGGCCGAGAACAGCATCGAGACCCAGGCGACGTAGCCGAAGGCCGGCGATTCCTCGTTGTGACCCAGGCGGATGCGGCCATACGGCGAGAACGCCAGCCACAGCACGAAGCCCAGGCACAGCACGATCAGCAGCATGTACCACCAGCCGAACGCGGCCGACACCTCGGCCTGCGCCCATTGCAGCCAGTGCTCGCTGCCTTCGGGATAGAGAACGGTGAGCAGCCCGAGGATGCCGATCGACACCGAGGAGCTGAAGAAGACAAAACGGTTCAAGCGCAGGGGCGAACGCTTGGGATGAGCCAGGGAAGACATGGGGTCGTCTCATCAAGTCCGAGGGAGCACATGGGCGGGGCCGGACCGGTAAACCGGGCCCATGGCGTGGGGCGCGAGCGCATCCTAGGGTTTATTGATTGAACGTTCAATCAATAAAAAGCATAATGGCGGGCAGCCCGATCCTTCGGGTCGCAATCCGTGGAGAGACAATGCCGAAGAAAGGCGTGGAACCGGTACGGCGCGAACAGCTGATCCGGGCCACTTTCCAGACCATCGACGAGATCGGCATGGCCGATGCGACCGTCGCTACCATCGCGAAGAAGGCAGGGCTGTCCAGCGGCATCGTCGCCCACTACTTCGGCGACAAGGACGGCCTGCTCAATGCTGCAATGCGGCAGATCCTGCGCGAGCTGAAGGACGCGGTCGCCCGCTACCGCGCCGACGCCAGCGACGACCCGCGCGAGCAGCTGCGCGCCATCGTCGACGGCAACTTCGACGACAGCCAGATCAACGGCACCGCGATGCGCGTCTGGCTCACCTTCTGGGCCGCGAGCATGCACCAGCCGGAACTGGCCCGGCTGCAGCGCGCCAACGACCAGCGCCTGTTCTCCAACCTGTGCCACCAGTTCAACCGCCTGCTGCCCCACCCGCAGGCCCGCCTGGCCGCTCGCGGGCTGGCCGCGATGATCGATGGCCTGTGGCTGCGCGGCAGCCTGGTCGGCGGCCAGTTCAACGCCGAGAAGTCCCGGCGCATCGCTTACGGCTACATCGACTTCCAGTTGCAGGCTGTCGCGCTATAAGCGCTCCAGCACCCGCCCCCTTCCAAGGAGTACGCCCCATGACCACCCTGCCCGTCCAACAGCTCTACATCCACGGCCAGCGCGTCGATGCCACCAGCGGCAAGACCTTCAAGACCGTCAATCCGGCCACCGGTGAGGTGATCGCCGAAGTGCAGGTTGCCAGCCAGGCCGACGTCGAGCGTGCCGTGCAGAGCGCATCCGAAGGCCAGAAGGTTTGGGCCGCGATGACCGCGATGGAGCGCTCGCGCATCCTGCGCCGCGCCGTCGAGATCCTGCGTGAGCGCAACGACGAGCTGGCCCACCTGGAAACCCTGGACACCGGCAAGGCGCTGGCCGAAACCACCACCGTGGACATCGTCACCGGGGCCGACGTGGTCGAGTACTACGCCGGCCTGGCCACCGCCATCGAGGGCATCCAGCTGCCGCTGCGCGAATCGAGCTTCTTCTACACCCGTCGCGAGCCGCTGGGCGTGGTCGCCGGCATCGGCGCCTGGAACTACCCGATCCAGATCGCCATGTGGAAGTCGGCCCCGGCGCTGGCCGCCGGCAACGCGATGGTGTTCAAGCCTTCGGAAGTGACCCCGCTGACCGCGATCCGGCTGGCCGAGATCTACACCGAAGCCGGCGTGCCGGCTGGCGTGTTCAACGTCGTGCAGGGCCCGGGCCGCGAGATCGGCCAGTGGCTGACCGAGCACCCGGTGATCGAGAAGATTTCCTTCACCGGCGGCGTCGCCACCGGGAAGAAGGTCATGGCCAGCGCCGCGTCCTCCTCGCTGAAGGAAGTGACCATGGAGCTGGGCGGCAAGTCGCCGCTGGTGATCTGCGATGACGCCGACCTGGACCGCGCCGCCGACATCGCGGTGATGGCCAACTTCTTCAGCTCCGGCCAGGTCTGCACCAACGGCACCCGCGTGTTCGTGCCGCGCAGCATGCTGGCCGCATTCGAGGCCGCCGTGGTCGAGCGTGTCAAGCGCATCCGCATCGGCGACCCGATGGCCGCCGAAACCAACTTCGGCCCGTTGACCAGCTTCCCGCACATGGAAAACGTGCTGCGCTACATCGAAAGCGGCAAGGCCGAAGGCGCCCGCCTGCTGACCGGCGGTGGCCGTGCCACCGAAGGCGCGCTGGCCAATGGCGCCTACGTTCTGCCGACCGTGTTCTCCGACTGCCGCGATGACATGACCATCGTCAAGGAAGAGATCTTCGGGCCGGTCATGAGCATCCTCGCCTACGACGACGAAGACGAAGTGGTGCGTCGCGCCAACGACACCACCTTCGGTCTGGCCGCCGGCGTGGTCAGCAAGGACATCAGCCGCGCCCACCGCATCATCCACCGCCTGGAAGCCGGCATCTGCTGGATCAATACGTGGGGCGAGTCGCCGGCCGAAATGCCGGTCGGTGGCTACAAGGAATCCGGCGTCGGCCGCGAGAACGGCATCTCCACCCTCGGCCACTACACCCGCATCAAGTCGGTGCAGGTGGAACTGGGCGACTACGCCAGCGTGTTCTGACCGGCGCGCCCCGAGCACGCCCCCTCGTCCGGCCACCGCGCCGATCCGACATTCCGCCGGGACGCCTGCACGCAGCGCGCCCCGGCCTGCAGGAGACACCCATGAGCACCCATAACGAGTACGACTACATCATCATCGGCGCCGGTTCGGCCGGCAACGTGCTGGCTACCCGCCTCACCGAAGATGCCGATGTCAGCGTGCTGCTGCTGGAAGCCGGTGGCCCGGACTACCGGCTCGACTTCCGTACCCAGATGCCGGCGGCACTGGCCTTCCCGCTGCAGGGCAAGCGCTACAACTGGGCGTACAAGACCGATCCCGAGCCCTTCATGAACAACCGCCGCATGGACTGCGGCCGCGGCAAGGGCCTGGGCGGCTCGTCGCTGATCAACGGCATGTGCTACATCCGCGGCAACGCGATGGATTACGACAACTGGGCCAGCATGCCGGGCCTGGAAGACTGGACCTACCTGGACTGCCTGCCGTACTTCCGCAAGGCGGAAACCCGTGACATCGGCCCCAACGATTACCACGGTGGCGACGGCCCGCTGCGCGTGACCACGCCGAAGGCCGGTAACAACGAGCTGTTCGCTGCGATGGTCGAAGCCGGCGTGCAGGCCGGCTACCCGCGCACCGACGACCTCAACGGCTACCAGCAGGAAGGCTTCGGCCCGATGGACCGCACGGTGACCCCGAAGGGCCGTCGCTCCAGCACCGCCCGTGGTTACCTGGACCTGGCCAAGCCGCGCCCGAACCTGACCATCGTCACCCACGCGCTTACCGACCGCATCCTGTTCTCGGGCAAGCGTGCGGTGGGCGTGCAGTGGCTGCACAACGACCAGCCGCAGCGTGCCACCGCGCGCCGCGAAGTACTGCTGTGTGGCGGCGCCATCGCCTCGCCGCAGATCCTGCAGCGTTCGGGCGTCGGCCCGGCCGACCTGCTGCGCAGCCTGGACATCGACCTGGTGCACCACCTGCCGGGCGTCGGCGCCAACCTGCAGGACCACCTGGAGATGTACCTGCAGTACGAGTGCAAGAAGCCGGTCTCGCTGGCACCGGCACTGAAGCTGTACAACCAGCCGGCCATCGGCGCCGAGTGGCTGTTCCTGGGCACCGGCATCGGCGCCAGCAACCAGTTCGAGGCCGGCGGCTTCATCCGCAGCGACGCCGAATTCGACTGGCCGAACCTGCAGTACCACTTCCTGCCGGTGGCGATCAATTACAACGGCTCCAACCCGATCAAGGCGCACAGCTTCCAGATGCACGTCGGTTCGATGCGCTCGCCCAGCCGCGGCCGCATCCACGTGCGTTCGAAGGATCCGCGCGAACATCCGAGCATCCTCTTCAACTACATGTCGCATGAGCAGGACTGGCGCGAGTTCCGCGCGGCGATCCGCATCACCCGCGAGATCTTCGCGCAGCCGGCGCTGGCACCGTACAGCGGCCGCGAGATTTCCCCGGGCAGCGCGCTGCAGACCGATGCGCAGATCGATGCGTTCGTCCGCGAACATGCCGAGACCGCCTACCACCCGTCGTGCTCGAACAAGATGGGCCACGCCGATGACCCGATGGCGGTGGTCGACGGCCAGGGCCGCGTGCACGGGCTGGAAGGCCTGCGCATCGTCGATGCCTCGATCATGCCGCAGGTGGTGACCGGCAACCTCAACGCGCCGACCATCATGATGGCCGAGAAGCTGGCCGACGTGATCCGCGGCCGCACCCCGCTGGCCCGCAGCACCGCGCCGTACTACAAGGCCAACGGTGCACCGGTGCGCAAGCAGGACTGACGCAAGCGCCCCGCTTGGCGACACGGTGGTGCCGGCCGCTGGCCGGCATCCACCGGAATCCCGATCGAGCGCAGATGCCGGCCAGCGGCCGGCACGACCAAGCAAAGAGGCCCTTCGGGGCCTCTTCGCGTTTTCCCTACGGCGGGGTATGCTGCAATGAACGGCCATTGTCGCTACGCTCAGGGCCGGAACCTAATACATCACGATTCCTGGAGGGGGAATATGAGTCTGGATCGTCCCTGGCTGCAGAGCTATCCGAAAGGCGTTCCCGCCGAAATCGACGTCAACGAGTTCCATTCGGTAGCTTCGGTCTTCGACGCTTCCGTCGCGAAATTCCGCGACCGTCCGGCCTACTCCAGCTTCGGCAAAGTGCTCACCTACGGTGAGACCGATGCGCTGGTCACCCAGTTCGCCGCCTACCTGCTGGGTGAGCTCAAGCTCAAGAAGGGTGACCGCGTCGCCCTGATGATGCCCAACTGCCTGCAGTACCCGGTGGCCACCTTCGGCGTGCTGCGCGCCGGACTGACCGTGGTCAACGTCAACCCGCTGTACACCGCGCGCGAACTCAAGCACCAGCTGGTCGACGCGGGCGTCAGTGCGCTGGTGGTGGTCGACAACTTCGGCGACACCGTCGAACAGGTCATCGCCGATACGCCGGTCAAGCACGTGGTCACCACCGGCCTGGGCGACCTGCTCGGCGCCAAGGGCGCGATCGTCAACTTCGTGCTGAAGTACGTCAAGAAGATGGTGCCCAACTACCACATCAAGGGCGCCGTCCGCTTCAGGCAGGCGCTCAAGCTGGGCAGCCGCCACGCGCTTCCGAAGGTCGAGATCGACCACGACGACATCGCCTTCCTGCAGTACACCGGCGGTACCACCGGCGTGGCCAAGGGCGCGATGCTGACCAACCGCAACCTGATCGCCAACATGCAGCAGGCGTCGGCGTGGCTGTCCACCTCGGGCATCGAGCCGGGCAAGGAAGTGATCATCACTGCCCTGCCGCTGTACCACATCTTCGCGTTGACCGCGAACGGCCTGGTCTTCATGAAGTTCGGTGGCTGCAACCACCTGATCACCAACCCGCGCGACATGAAGGGCTTCGTCAAGGAGCTCAAGGGCACCCGCTTCACCGCCATCACCGGCGTCAACACGCTGTTCAACGGCCTGCTCAACACGCCCGGCTTCGACGAGATCGACTTTTCTTCGGTCAAGTTCACCCTCGGCGGCGGCATGGCGGTACAACGTGCCGTGGCCGAACGCTGGAAGAAGGTTACCGGGGTGACCCTGGTCGAAGCCTATGGCCTGACCGAGACCTCGCCGGCGGCCTGCATCAACCCGCTCACCCTGCCCGAGTACAACGGCGCCATCGGGCTGCCGATCCCGTCCACCGATGCGTGCATCAAGGACGACAACGGCAACATCCTGGCGCTGGGCGAAGTGGGCGAGCTGTGCATCAAGGGCCCGCAGGTGATGAAGGGCTACTGGCAGCGCCCGGAGGAAACCGCCACCGCCATCGACGCCGACGGCTGGCTGCACACCGGCGACATGGCGAAGATGGACGAACAGGGCTTCTTCTACATCGTCGACCGCAAGAAGGACATGATCCTGGTGTCCGGCTTCAACGTGTACCCGAACGAGGTCGAGGACGTCATCGCGATGATGCCCGGCGTGTTGGAAGTGGCTGCGGTCGGTGTCCCGGACGAGAAGTCCGGCGAGGTCGTGAAGGTCGTGATCGTGAAGAAGGACCCGAATCTGACCGCGGAAATGGTCAAGGAACATGCCCGGGCCAACCTGACCGGTTACAAGCACCCCAGAATCGTAGAATTCCGAAAGGAGCTGCCGAAGACCAACGTCGGCAAGATTCTCCGTCGCGAGCTGCGTGATACGCCCGCCCAGTAAGGGTTTCCGGGCAACACGACAGTACAGGGGACCCCGCCGGAGACGGCGGGGTCTTTTTATTGCCGGAACATGGCCGACCCGGCGCTTGCGGGCGGTTCACGACGGGTGCATAGAATCAGTCGCCGCCGCATGTTCAGCTCGCCCCCTCACTCCTCTCCGTCCGCTCTGCGGTTGGCCGGACGGTCACACGGAGAACTCCCATGTCTGCAGTACGCCCCATCATTACCCGTCCCGAGCAGCACCCTACCCTGCGTATCACCGAAGAACCCGAGCGGGATGTTTACTGGATCCATATGCACGCCAACCTGGTCAACCAGCCAGGCCGGCCGTGCTTCGCCTCGCGCCTGGTCGATGACATCGTCGACTACCAGCGCGAACTGGGCGATCGCCTCAGCGCCTCGCACGCTCTGTCACCCCATGTCGTACTTGCCTCGGACAGCGACGTGTTCAACCTGGGCGGCGATCTCGAACTGTTCTGCCGCCTGATCCGCGAGGGCGACCGCGCCCGCCTGCTCGACTATGCCCAGCGCTGCGTGCGCGGCGTGCATGCCTTCCATGCTGGCCTGGGCACCCGTGCCCACAGCATCGCCCTGGTCCAGGGCAATGCACTGGGGGGCGGCTTCGAGGCCGCACTGAGCTGCCACACCATCGTCGCCGAGGAAGGCGTGTTGATGGGCCTGCCGGAGGTGCTGTTCGACCTGTTCCCCGGCATGGGCGCCTACTCCTTCCTGTGCCAGCGGATCAGTCCGCGGCTGGCGGAGAAGATCATGCTGGAAGGCAACCTCTACACCGCCAGCCAGCTGAAGGAAATGGGCCTGGTCGACATCGTGGTGCCGGTGGGCGAAGGTGTTGCCGCAGTCGAACAGGTGATCAAGGAAAGCCGACGCATCCCGCACGCCTGGGCGGCGATGCGTGAGGTCAACGAGATCGCCACCATGGTGCCGCTGCATGAAATGATGCGGATCACCGAGATCTGGGTAGACACCGCCATGCAACTCGGCGAGAAGTCCCTGCGCACCATGGATCGGCTGGTACGGGCGCAGGCCCGACGCAATGGCGACCCGGCCTGATCGTCTGGCGGGTCAGGACGGGCTGCGCTCGCTGTCGTCGCGGTGCGGTGCCCCCGCACTACGGGCAGCCAACGCATGCCTGCCGTTGCGCAGAGCGGTCGCCAGGTTGCTGAGGCGGGAGCTCCATTCACCCTTCAGCTGCCAGTCCGCCATGCGCATGATTTCGCCACTGGAGGCGGCAACCTGGACAAGCCCCAGGTTGCTTGCCACGCCGCGCAGCGCGTGGGCGTGCTCGCGGAAATCCTCCCAGGCCTGGCGCTCGCCGCAGCCCTGCAGCTGGCCCATGCTCGCGTCAACGTCCGCCAGGCATTGGTCGATGAACTTGCGTTCGAAGCCATCGCCCATGCCCAGCGACGCCAGCTCGTCCAGCACCGCGGTATCGAGCACGCCATCGCCGAACGGCAATGCAGGCACTGACTGGATGCCGGGTTCTGCGCGGGTGTTGGCGGCGACATCGGCCAGCACTTCCAGCAGGCGGGTGGCCACCACGGGCTTGGCAAGGAAGGCGCGGGCGCCGGCCTGCTCACAACGCAGGATGGACTCGGGGGTGACGTCTGCGCTCAGCACCATGACCGGAACGTAAGGCATGCCGCTGGCCTGCATCACCCGCAACTGCTTGAGCAGATCCAGTCCGCTCATGCCGGGCATGTGCAGGTCGACGATCGCTGCGTCGTAACTGGCCTGCTCCAACGCATCGAGCACTTCGGCGCCGCCGTTGACGCAGGTGACCTTGTGGCCGGCCTTCTCCAGCAGCCGCTGCAGCACCATGCGATTGGCCTCGTGGTCGTCGGCGACCAGAACCCGCAGGCTCCGCACCCGTGCACGATGGCGCAGGAAGGGGTTGGAAAACGCGATGACATTGCCGGCTTCAGCCACCTCGGACGGAACCGCCGGGGCTGATGAGGTGTCTGCGACGTCCAGCGTGATCTCGACCCAGAACACGCTGCCGCGCGGGCTGTTCGGCGCATAGCCGACCTGCCCGCCCATCGACTCGACCAGGCCCTTGGCAATGGCGGTGCCCAGACCGGTGCCTTCATGGCGACGGGCCAGGCCGACATCGCCCTGCTCGAACGCATTGAACAGGCGTCCGCGCAACGCCACCGGCACGCCGATGCCGGTATCGACGATCTCGAATCGCAGGCGCATCCGCTCGCTGCCCAGCGCATCGGGGCTGGAAACGCGCAGATGCACGTAGCCACTGTCGGTGAACTTGACCGCGTTGCCCATCAGGTTCAGCAGGATCTGCTGCAGATGCCCGGCATCCCCCAACAGGCGCGGCGGCACGTTGTCGTCCACCTGCACGCGATAATCCAGCGATTTGGAGCGGGTCTGCGGGGTCAGGATCAGGTTGATCGCCTGCAGCACGTCGGCCAGCGCGAACTCGTGCCACTCCACGCGCACCTTGCCGGCTTCGATCGCGGAGATGTCCAGCACCTCTTCCACCAGCGCCAGCAGGCTGCGGGTCGAGGCCTGGATGGTGTTCAGGCACTCGCGCTGTTCGTCGTCCAGGCGGGTGGTGGCCAGCACTTCGGTCATGCCGGCCAGCCCGTTCAACGGCGTGCGGAACTCATGGCTCATGTTGGCCAGGAAGCGGCTCTTGGCTTCGTTGGCCTGGCGCGCCTCGGCCACCGCCCGGGTCAAGGCATGCAGCAGCGAATCGAAGTACAGCGGAATCGCGCCCAGGCCCAGCAGCAGGCCCCAGCCCAGATAATCGTGGCCGCGCCAGTACGGCGACAGCATCACCGTGCACAGGAAGGCCAGGCAGCCCATGGCCGTGGCCACGCGCAGGTAGGTGCTGCCGTAGCGCATGCCGTTGCCGATCGTCACCCACAGCATCACCGCATACAGCGGTGCGGCCGGCTCGCCCTGGATGGTCATGATCCAGGCCATGCAGGTGTAATCGGTCAGCATGCCGATCACCCGGCGCACATGCGACACGCCCGGATTGACCAGGATCGCGGTCAGCAGGCCGGCGGAAATGGTCAGCTCGAAGGCGAGGATCAGCCACGTCGCCGTCAGCGCCTCACCGCCGCCGCTCAGCGAGCGCCATCCGAGATAGCTGATGAACAGTGCCGTGATGATGATGCGGATCAGGTTCTGCGCGTGCTCGCTGTCCTCGCGCCCGGACAGGCGCTGCTTGAAGCGGGCCAACAGCGAGCGCTTGTCGGATCCAGCGGCGGGAATCGTATCCATGGTTGGATGTCGCATCCTTCGGCGCAGCAGGGAGGAGCAGCACAACGGTACTGCCAGCAACCCCAACCACAGGGAAATGGCCAGCCCCAGGTTGGCCTGCCAATAGGGAGTCAACAGCACGGTAGTGCCGAAACTGACCATCGCCAGCACGATGGCAGCGGTCAGGTAACGCGGCCCGAAACGCAGGCCGTTGCCCACCGTGACCCACATCACCACCGCATACACCCACGCCAGCGGCTCACCCATCTGGATCATGCCGATCGCGATCAGTCCGTAATCGGCCAGCATCCCGGCCACCCGTCGCGGGCCCGAGCGCTGCGGCCTCCACAGCAGCCAGCCGAACAACAGCAGCGACAGGCCCAGCCCGGTCACCGCCGTTGCCAGCGCGCCCTGGTACTGATCCAGCCGGTGCAGGCGGGCGCCGGACAACAGAACATAGACCAGGATCAGCGAGATCAGCACTACCCGCACGATCGCCTGGCCATGTTCCGAATCCGGACGCTGCGCCAGCCGACGCCTCACGCGTGCGAACAGGTCCTGCATGTCACCCACCCGGTCGCGTCGATGCCGTCGAGTGCTGGGCGCAGATATCCATCAACTGCTGGTGGCCGCGCATCAGCGCATCCACGCAACGCGGATCGAACAGTCGCCCACGCTGGGCGTACAGATAAGCCAGAGTGGCTTCCATGGTCCATGCTTCCTTGTACGGACGGGGCGAGATCAGCGCATCGAAGACGTCGGCGACAGCAACGATCCGCGCTTCCAGCGGAATCGCTTCGCCGACCAGGCCGTCGGGATAGCCGCTGCCGTCATAGCGCTCGTGATGGCGCAGCGCGATGAGCGCACCCACCTGGATGAAACGGTTCTGGCTGCCACTGAGCAGCTCGTGGCCGATGCGTGGGTGCCGGCGCATGATCGCCAGCTCCTCGTCATTGAGCTTGCCCTGCTTGAGCAGCACCGCGTCGGGAATGGCGATCTTGCCCATGTCATGCAGCGGCGCCGCCATCTCGATCAGGCGCACGTCGTCTTCGGGCAGGCCAAGCTGCTCGGCGATCAGCCCCGCAACGCGCGCCATGCGTTCGAGATAGGCGCTGGTGCCGGCATCACGGAACTCGATCGCCCGCGCCAATCGCGACAGGGTCTCGCGTTCGCGTTCCTCGACCTCGTGCATGCTGGCCAGCAGGCGCTGCTCCAGCGACAACGCACGTTGCTTCACGTTCTCGGTCTGCTGGCGCAGCTGCAGCAGGTTGTAGCAGCGCGCGCGCAGTTCGCGCGGGCGGATCGGCTTGACCAGGAAGTCGATGACCCCCGCTTCCAGCGCCGCCTGGCGGATCGGCTCGTCGCCGACCACGGTGATCAGGATCACCGGGATATCGCGGTGCTTGGGCAGGCGCCGGAATCGACGGGCGAACTCCAGCCCGTCCATCTCCGGCATGCGGTAATCGAGCAGCAGCAGGTCGACCGGGTGCGCCTCGCACCAGGCCAATGCGGTCAGCGGATCACCGAAGTCATACACGCTCAGTTCCGGCGCGATGTCTTCGATGACGTGACGCAGCATCGTCCGCGCGGACGTCTGGTCGTCAACAATGACGATGTTCAACGCGTACTCCGCCTGGTTTCTCGACCATGCTGGATCATCAGCAGGCGAGGATACCCTGCTGCTGCGAACGCTCGCACCCTGCATCGGCCCGACTCCCGTGTCATGCGTCCCGGTTCATGATCGTCATCACATTGTGAAGCGGACTCTCCACAATGCGCACTCCCCCTGGCGCCGATCAAGCCATAACAGACGTCAAGGTAGTGCATTAACGATACGCCGAGCGCGGGAGGCGTCAATCGCGCCGTCTCATTTCGGGACGGCGCGCACAAACGGGAGTCAAAAAGACGACTTACTGCTCCGGACGCATGTACGGGAACAGCAGCACGTCACGGATCGAGCTGCTGCCGGTCAGCAGCATCACCAGGCGATCAACGCCGATGCCGAGGCCGCCGGTCGGGGCCATGCCGTACTCCAGCGCACGGATGTAGTCGGCGTCGTAGTGCATCGCCTCGTCGTCGCCGCCTTCTTTCGCGGCCACCTGGGCCTGGAAGCGCTGGGCCTGGTCTTCCGGGTCGTTCAGTTCGGAGAAGCCGTTGGCCAGCTCCTTGCCGTTGACGAACAGCTCGAAGCGATCCGTGTAGCCCGGGTCGTTGTCATTGGCACGGGCCAGCGGCGAGACCTCGACCGGATGGTCGGTGATGAAGGTCGGCTGGATCAGGGTGTGCTCGACCGTGGCCTCGAAGATTTCCAGCAACAGCTTGCCCCAGCCGTAGGACGGCTTGACGCGGATGTTCAAGCGCTCGCAATGGCGCAGCAGCGCATCGCGGTCAGTGCAATCAGCGGCCGAGATTTCCGGGTTGTGGTGGCGCACTGCCTCATCCATGCGCCAGCGACGGAACGCCGGGCCCAGGTCGATCTTCGCGCCGTCCCATTCCACTTCGGTGCCACCGTTCACGGCCTTGGCCACATCACGGATCACACCCTCGGTCAGGTCCATGATCTCGTTGTACGTGGCGTAGGCCTCGTACAGTTCCATCATGGTGAATTCCGGATTGTGGCGGGTGCTGACGCCTTCATTGCGGAAGTTGCGGTTGATCTCGTACACGCGCTCCAGGCCACCCACGGTCAGTCGCTTGAGGTACAGCTCCGGCGCAACGCGCAGGTACAGGTCCAGGTCCAGCGCGTTGTGGTGGGTGGTGAACGGCTTGGCCGCCGCGCCGCCGGGGATGTAATGCATCATCGGCGTCTCGACTTCCAGGAAGTCGCGGTTGTCCAGCCACGCGCGCATGGCGCGGATGATCTTCGAGCGCTTGATGAAGACCGCGCGCGATTCCGGGGTCACGATCAGGTCGACGTAACGCTGGCGATAGCGCTGCTCGACGTCGGCCAGGCCATGCCACTTGTCCGGCAGCGGGCGCAGCGACTTGGTCAGCAGGCGGATCGATTCGGCCTTGACCGACAGCTCGCCGGTCTTGGTACGGGTCAGGCCGCCTTCGACGGCGATGATGTCGCCCACGTCCCAGCCCTTGAAGGCGGTATAGGCATCGCCCAGCACCGTGCCCTGCAGGAACAGCTGGATGCGACCGGACTCGTCCTGGATCTGCGCGAAACTGGCCTTGCCCATGATGCGCTTGGCCATCAGGCGGCCGGCCATCTTCACCTGGCGGCCGTTACCTTCCAGGGCCTCGGCGGTCCACTGTTCGGCATCGGCGAACTCTTCCTGCAGGCGGCCGGCGAAGTCCTCGCGACGGAAGTCGTTCGGGTACGCGATGCCCTGCCCACGCAGCGTTTTGAGTTTCTCGCGGCGCTCGGCGATCAACTTGTTTTCGTCAACGGGGGGGGTATCGGTAGCTTCGCTCATGGATCTGCGGGAATCGTGTAGTGAGGGGGGGGATGTTGCACCCGGCACAGCCGGTTGCCCAGCATACCAAAACCGCCCCGCCCCGGCCCCGGCAGCGCCCGGTAGCGCCGGGCCATGCCCGGCGGTCGGTCGGCGCACGAATCCGCCGGGCGTGGCCCGGCGCTACCTCAGCCGTTCCCCGGGAAGGCCTGCCGCAGCTCGTCCACCAGCACCCGCTGGTTTTCCGAGTAATCCACCGGCACCGACACCAGGTGCACGCCTCCCTCGTTGAACGCCGCCTCCAGTGTCGGGATGAACTGCTCGATGGCGCTCACCTCATGCCCCTTGCAGCCATAGGCCTCGGCGTACTTGACGAAATCGGGATTGCTGAAGGTCATGCCGTAGTCGGTGAAGCCATCCACCGCCTGCTTCCAGCGGATCATCCCGTAGGCGCCGTCGTTGAGGATCAGCACCACCAGGTTCAGGCCCAGCCGGCGCGCGGTCTCCAGCTCCTGGCTGTTCATCATGAATCCGCCATCACCGCACACCGCCAGCACCCGCCGCTGCGGATACAGGATCGAGGCCATGATCGCCGACGGCAGGCCCGCACCCATGGTCGCCAGCGCGTTGTCCAGCAGCAGCGTGTTGGCCACCTGGGTGCGGTAGTTACGCGCAAACCAGATCTTGTACATGCCGTTGTCCAGCGCCACGATGCCGTCCGGCGGCATCACCTGGCGCACGTCATGCACCAGCCGCTGAGGAGTGAAGCCGGCCTCCTCGGCACGGGCGGCCAGGTGCTCCAGGATGGTCGCGCGCAACGGCAGCAGCGCATCGGCGTTCGGCACCGCGCCTTCGATGCGGTCGGCCAGCTGGGTCAGCGAGCGGCCGATATCGCCGATCACTTCCACCTGCGGGAAGTACACCTGCTCCACCGCCGCCTGCGAATAGCCGATATGGATCACGGTCGGCCCACCCGGGCGCATCACGAACGGCGGCTTCTCGGTGACCTCATGGCCGATGGTCACGATCACATCAGCCTGGTCGATGGCCATGTGCACGTAGTCGCGCTCGGTCAGCGCCGCGGTGCCCATGTACAGGCCCGAACCACCGGCCACCGCGCCCTTGCCCATCTGCGTGGTGAAAAACGGGATGCCGGCTCGCAGCACGAACGCCGACAGCGCCTCGCTGGACTGCGGCCGCGACGCCGCCGAAGCGATCATCAGCAACGGTCGCTTGGCATTGCGGATGATCTCCGCCGCGCGGTCCAGCGCCTCCGGACTGGCAATGGGACGATCCACCGCATGCGGCGGAATCAGCGCCACGTCCCCGACCTCATCAGCCGCAATGTCCTCGGGCAGCTCCAGCAGCACCGGACCGGGCCGCTCTTCCAGCGCCGTGCGGAACGCCTCGCGGACGATGGTCGGGATGGTGCGCGCCGAGACGATCTGCCGCGCCTGCTTGGTCAGCGGCTTCATGGTGCTGACGATGTCGACGATCTGGAAGCGCGCCTGCTTGCTGGCAACGATGCCCTTCTGGCCGGTGATCATGATGACCGGCCATGCACCGAGCAGCGCATAGGCCGCGCCCGTGGTGAAGTTGAGCGCGCCCGGGCCGAGCGTGGCCAGGCACACGCCGGGCTTGCCGGTCAGGCGGCCATAGGTGGCTGCCATGAACACCGCCGCCTGTTCGTGGCGGGTGATGACCAGCTCGATGCTGGAATGGCGCAGCGACTCGACCACGTCGAGATTCTCTTCGCCGGGAATGCCGAAAATGCGCTCGACGCCTTCGTTCTCAAGCGCGGCGACAAGCAGATCTGAACCCTTGGACATTGGAATGCCGTCCTTTTCGCTGGACTGGTGATGGATCGTTGCAGGAAGGATGGAAGCTGCGCGTCAACGCTTGTCGAACCATACCGTCTGCGCGTTGACGAATTCGCGGACGCCGAAGTGCGAGAGTTCGCGGCCAAAGCCGCTCTTCTTCACGCCGCCGATCGGCACGCGCGGGTCGGAAGCAGAGAAGCCGTTGACGAACACGCCGCCGGTCTGCAGCCGGCGCGCCAGCTGCATCGCACGGGCGCGGTCGCCGGTCCACAGGTTGCCGCTGAGACCGAACTCGCTCTGGTTGGCCAGCTCCACCGCATGGTCGGCATCACGAGCGCGGCTGATCGAGGCCACCGGACCGAAGGTCTCGGTATCGAAGGCCTGCATGCCCGGCTCCACGTCGGCCAGCACGGTGGGTGCGTAGAACGCGCCCGGGCGATCCAGCTGATGGCCACCGACCAGCAGCTTCGCGCCCGCTTCCACCGAGGCGCGTACCTGCGCATCCAGCTGTTCCAGCAGGTCCTGGCGTGCCATCGGGCCAATGCGATTACCCGCTTCACGACCATCGCCGATGGTCAGCGCCTGCGCCTTCTGGCAGAACTGCGCCACGAAACGGTCGTATACCGCGTCTTCAACGATGATGCGCTTGCCGGCGATGCAGACCTGCCCGGTGTTCTGGAAGCGCGAGGCCACCGCCGCATCGACGGCCGCATCAAGATCGGCATCGGCCAGGACGATGAACGGATCGGAACCGCCCAGTTCCAGCACCACCTTCTTCAGCGCCTGCCCGGCCTGGGCAGCAATGCTGCGGCCGGCGGCCACACTGCCGGTCAGGGTCACCGCGGCGATGCGGTCATCGGCGATCGCGCGGCTGGTGCCCTCGCGGCTGATGTTGGCCGCGATGAAGGTGCCCTCCGGCAAGCCGGCATCGCGCCAGGCGGCGTCGAGCAGCTGCGCGGTACCGACGATGTTCTCGGCCGGCTTCAGCAGGAAGCCGTTGCCGCCCATCAGGATCGGCACCGCCGCGCGCATCACCTGCCAGTACGGGAAGTTCCACGGCATGATGCCCAGCACCACGCCCAGCGGCAGGTAGGACACGTAAGCCTTGTCGTCGGGCACCTGGGTCGGTTCGTCGCGCAGGAACTGCGCACCGTTGTCGGCGTACCAGTCGCACAGCACAGCACACTTCTCGATTTCGGCCAGCGCTTCGGCCTGGACCTTGCCCATTTCGGCGGTAGCCAGCGCGGCCAGCTTTTCACGGTCACGGCGTAGTACCGCGGCCATCGCACGCAGTACGTCTGCGCGCTGTTCGAGGCTCTTGACGCTCCAGGCCGCAAAGCCGACCTGGCCGCGATCCAGGATTGTTTCCAGCTCGGCGTCGGTGGCGAAGGGATGGCTGGCGATCTGCTGGCCAGTGGCCGGATCGCGGGAAATGGCGGTGGTGGGGGCAGCGGACATGCAGGGCTCCTGTTGTCTCGACAACGGGCGGTGGCCCGTCTCCTGCACAGGAATGTGGACCCGAATGGCGGAGGCAACAAGGCGTCTGCTTATCCTGTGACCTGCACTTACCTGCCTGAATGGGGTTATCGGCAGGGCTGCGCCCTGCACCCGCCGAAGCCAGAGCAACGTCAACGGCAGAAGCTGGCATTCCGTGGGTTGGCGGGGTGGGTCCGGTTGAGGGGGGCGCTGCAAGTACGTCCATGTAAGCTCGATCGCCGCATCCATGCGGCTCACGCCCCCTCAACCGGACCCACCCCGCCTTCGACAGATTTCCGCGATCTGTCGGGACGGCGCTCTGCGTTGCTGTTGGTGGGTGTCGACCTTGGTCGACACAGTAGATCCACGCCATGCGTGGATGACTCATTCGATATCTGAAAGAAAAATCGTGTCGACCAAGGTCGACACCTACCAACAGCCGCGCGGAACAAAGCCGCAGTTGCCAACAACCGCGCGAAATCTGTCTGAGGTGGGGTGGTGTGGGTTGGCAGGACCGTTGGCGCCATGGATGGCGCCATCGAGCCCCCATGGACGGGTTTACGGCGTGTCCTGTCAACCCACACCACCCCGCCATCCCTCGGATAGTCCGCTGTTGCTGTTGCCGTTGCTGTCGCTTCGGCCTCTGCGGGTGCAGGGCGCAGCCCTGCCGAACACCCCCTACTTCCGCGGCAGGTAGGTCACCAGGGAAAGGTCATGCCGGCTCTCCGGCACCAGCGCCACGTACTGCAGGTCCAGCAACCCGCGCGTGGGATGGTTCAACTTCTTCGCACCTTCATCGAACCGGCGCACATCGTGCTCCGGCCACCACTGGCGGAACTCCTCGCTGTGCGCCGAGATGTCCTCGACCAGCGCCAGGAACGGGGCCTTGTCCGGTGCCTGCGCCATCGCCGCACGGAAGCCTGCCAGCAGGCCGCGGGTCATTTCTTCCCAGTTGAGGATCAGCGTGCGGTACGGCGGGTACAGGAACATCAGCCGCAGCGTATTGCGCTCGTGCGGTGCCAGCTGGCTGTAGTCCACGAACAGCTCGGCAATGGCCGGGTTCCAGGCCAGGATGTCAAAGCGGGTGTTGCGCACGTACGCCGGGATCGGCTGCATCGCCTCCACCAGCTGGCGCAGGCCGTCGGTCACACTCTCGTCCGGTGATTGCAGCGGCACGCCGTAGCCGGACAGCGCGAAGGCATAGGCGCGTTCGTCGTCGCTCATGCGCAGCACCTGTGCCAGGCGCTCGAGCACTTCGGGAGAGGCGCGCACTTCACGACCCTGCTCGATCCAGGTGTACCAGCTCACGCTGACCCCGATCGCCAGCGCCACTTCCTCGCGCTTCAGGCCCGGGGTGCGCCGCCGCCCGGCCGGCAGGCCGAGCGTGGCGGGGTCGACACGGGCGCGGCAGGCCTTGAGGAAGCCGCCAAGTTCCTTGCGTTCACTTTCGCTGCGCATCATCGCCACCGCCGTACCCGTTGTAGCGTCGAGCCATGCTCGACGCATCTGCTACTGCGCCAACAGCAGCCGAGCATGGGCTCGGCTCTACCGGAAGCGTGATCAGCCACCCTCGGCGTTGCGCACGAGGGTGACGATATCCGCGCAGGCGCGCAGATCAGGCATCGACGCGCTTGGAGCCCACGGCCAGGCCGGCCTTCAGGCTGGCCTCGACGAACTCGTCCAGGTCGCCGTCCAGCACCTTCTGCGTATCCGAACGTTCGATGCCGGTACGCAGGTCCTTGATGCGGCTCTGGTCGAGCACGTAATTGCGGATCTGGCTGCCCCAGCCGATGTCGGACTTGGTCGCTTCCACGGCGTCCTTTTCGGCGTTGCGCTTCTGGATCTCCAGCTCGTACAGCTTGGCGGCCAGCATCTTCATCGCGTTGTCGCGGTTCTGGTGCTGGCTGCGGCCGGTCTGGCAGGCCACCACGATGTTGGTCGGGATGTGGGTGATGCGCACCGCCGACTCGGTCTTGTTGACGTGCTGGCCACCGGCACCGGACGAACGGTACACGTCGGTGCGCAGGTCGGCCGGATTGATGGTGATGTCGATGTTGTCATCGATTTCCGGCGACACGAACACCGAGGTGAAGCTGGTGTGGCGGCGGTTGTCCGAGTCGAAGGGCGACTTGCGCACCAGGCGGTGCACGCCGGTTTCAGTCTTCAGCCAGCCATAGGCGTAGTCGCCTTCCACGCGCAGCGTCGCCGACTTGATGCCAGCGACGTCGCCGCCGGAGACTTCCATCAGCTCGGTCTTCCAGCCGCGCGATTCACACCAGCGCAGGTACATGCGCAGCAGGATCTCGGCCCAGTCCTGGGCTTCGGTGCCACCGGCACCGGCCTGGATGTCGACGAACGCAGCGGCATTGTCCATCTCGCCGGAGAACATGCGCTGGAACTCCAGCTTCTCCACGTGCGCCTGGTGCTTGTCCAGGTCGGCGACCACCGCCAGTGCGGTGTCCTCGTCCTGCTCGGACTCGGCCAGCTCGAGCAGTTCGGTGGCGTCGTTCAGGCCATCCAGCACCGAGGCGATGCCGCCCACGGTCTTTTCCAGGCTGGAACGTTCGCGGCCCAGGTTCTGGGCGTACTCGGCGTTGTTCCAGACGTCGGGGCTTTCCAGCTCCCGCGTTACTTCTTCAAGACGCTCTTTCTTGGCGTCGTAGTCAAAGATACCCCCGAAGCGACAGCACGCGATCAGTCAGATCGGTGATGCGCTGGCGGACAGGATTCAGTTCGATCATGTCGGCGGTTATGCATTCAAAAGATGACTGCCAATGATACCGCAGGCCGGGGGCGCCCGGAATGAGGGACCAGGCCCGCAGCTGGGAGCCAACCACTGGTAGACCCGCCTCAGTAGAGTCGACTGTCAGTCGACTGCTTTTCATTCAGGTTGCGGTGGAGCCCGCGCTGCGCGCGATAGTCGACCGACAGTCGACTCTACCCGCGCCCGCGCCGCCCAGCGCCTGCCGCAGGACCGGCAGCTGGCGCCGGCTGCAGGGCACTTTGGCTCCATCGGCCATGTGCAGCAGGGCCTCGCCTCCGTCCAGCGGCTCGATCGAGCGCAACTGGCCGCGATTGATCAGCCAGCTGCGATGTGGGCGCAGGAACTCGCCCGGGTCCAGCCGCTGCTCCAGCACCGCCATGGTGATCCGCAGCGGGTAGTCGTGCCCGCGCACCCGCAAGTTCACGTAGTTGCCCGCCGACTGCGCGTACTCCACATCTGCGGTGGCAACCAGGAATTCCTTGCCCAGCTTGCGCACCAGGAAGTGCTGGGGGCGCTCGACCGGCTCCACCGGCGGGCCGACGTCGGGCTCGGCCAGCAGGCTCGCTTCGCCCTGCCTGCGCCTGCCGAACCAGCTGGCAAAGTGCTCGAGGGCCACGAACATCGCGAACGTGCGCACATCCTTCAGGTACTCGTAGGCAAAACGCTCCAACAAACCGGCATCGTCCTGGTAGCGGTAGCCCAGCGACGCGTAGGCCAGATGCCGCAGCAGCATCATCCCCATCACGTGCAGCAGCGACCAGCCGACGCTGGCCAGCAGATACAGCGGCAACCGCCGCCTCCAGGTATCGGCATGCAGCGGCCAGCGCTCGCAGCCCCACCACAGCAACGGCAGGGTCAACAGGATCAGGGCGAGGCTGCTGAACTCCCAGATCATCGGCTCCCACAGCCCAAGATCCGCGCCGCGGCGACTGGCGTCCATCACTTCCACCAGCGCATTGGTCACTGCCGAGGCCGACAGGATCGCCGCCCATACCAGCAGGCGGGTTGACGTACGCCAGCGCGATGGTCGGCCCTGGGTCATTGCTGCATCCATGTCGTTGCGGTGCTCCAGCCTGCCTCAAGGGACCAAGGGTAGCGGCTCCATTGGTCCCACCACCCCCGCCATTGGTCACTGCGTCGGTTCCAGCGGCCCCTTGCCAGACGCCGCAAGGATCCGGACGGCGTCACCTTGGCTCGACTCTCCGGCACACCACCACCATGCCCCGACGCTACGACATCGACGCCCTGCGCGTGTTCGCCTTCGCCCTGCTGATCCTCTACCACACCGCCATGGCCTACGTGGACGACTGGGGCTTTCACCTCAAGAGCGTGCATACCGCCGAATGGCTGCAGTGGCCGATGCTGTTCGTCAACCGCTGGCGGATGTCGCTGCTGTTCCTGATCTCGGGTATCGCCATCGCGCTGATGCGGCCGGAAGGCAGGTTGCTGCGCTTCGCCGGCCTGCGCACCTGGCGGCTGCTGCTGCCGCTGCTGTTTGGCATGTTCGTGATCGTGCCGATCCAGCCCTACTGCGAAGGCGTAGCCAACGGCCACGTGGCACCCGGCTTCGGCCACTTCCTGCTGCGCTATTGGCAGGTGCGGCCGTGGCCGGAAGGGAGCTTTGCCGGTTGGCAGTACGGCATCACCTGGAACCATCTGTGGTACCTGGCGTATCTCTGGAACTACACGCTGGCCCTGGCCCTGTTGATGCCGTTGCTGGGAACGGCGGTGGTGCGCCGCGCGGTGGCGTTCTGCGCAGCATCGCCGATGCTGCTGATCGGCCTTCCGTCCGCCCTGCTGCTGGCCTGGGTGATCTGGCTGGAGCCGATCTATCCGTCCACCAATGCCCTGCTTGGCGACTGGTACCAGCACGCCAAATACGCAACGGTGTTCCTGGCAGGCTACCTGCTCGGTCGCGAGCCGGTGTTCTGGCAGCGTGTGGTCGCCCTGCGCCGCACCACGCTATGGCTGGCGCTGGCCGCGATCGCCTGGTATCTGGGGTTGCGCATCCTCGGCGAGGTACTGCCGGCTGATTCCTTTCTGCGGCAATGGCCTGAAACGTTCTGGGACCTGCAGGGCCGCACCAGCCAGTCGCTGTACGTCTGGACCGCGCTGCTGACCATCCTGGGCTGGGGCAAGGTCGCCCTCGACCGCCCGTTCGGCTGGCTGCCGTACTGCACCGAGGCGATCTATCCCTGGTACGTGCTGCACCAGAGCCTGATCATCGTGCTGTTGTTCTGGCTCAAGCCGCTACAGCTGGGGCCGTGGGCCGAACCGGCCCTGCTGCTCGGCGGTACCGTCGGCGGCTGCCTGCTGATCCATGAACTGCTGATCCGTCGTTCGCGCTGGCTGCGGCCGCTGTTCGGCCTGAAAGCCGATCCGCTATCGTCACCGACGGTACGCGCCGCGACGGCGCAATGAGGACAACGGATGTTCCAGACCCATTGGCACCTGTGGCTGCAGCAGACCTTCGATGCCGGCTGGGTGCTGTCGCAGATGCAGTTCGTCAGCCTGCTCGGCTACGAAACGGCCTATACCGCGCTGATACTGCTTTGCGCGTTTGGCGGGCGACTCCGCGCCGGGTTGTGCGTGATGCTGGCTGCCTAGGCGGCGGTGTGGCGCTGGCGAGGCGGATTCCGCGTGGGACCTGATACGGGCAACGGATACGCGCCCCTTCACGGCATTTGCAACTATTCGCATTGGATGTTCCACATCGCCCTGCCAGCCTAGGAGGTCGCCTTCCCGCCAGAAGGCCCCTTTGCCTGGAGACCTGCAATGGATCAATCCGACCTCAAGCTGCTGGTAGCCTTTGTTGACTCAGAAGAAGCTGCGCTTGCTGAGAAGCGTCAAGGCGACATTTACCCGGCTTATCACTACCAACTCGGCGTACTTGCACCGAAAGCAGGTCGCCACCTGTCTGGGGACATGCTGCAACGCTTCTACTTCCACTGGCTGCGAGTGGGGGACTGGAAGGTCGCCGGACTTCCCGAAAAGGATCTACCGGCACTGAGTGCCGCCTACCGTGAACTCACGCGGCTTCCTGTTGGCTATTACTCGCGCCTGCCAAGGCTCGGCCTTGAGCATCTTTTCTGCTTCGGCTTCGACGAGAACGGCGAGCTCCCAAGTGGCTCTCTTGGCAGCGCGGGAGAGCTCAAGCAGCGCGTGCGCCTGGTCGAGCATTGCAGAAAGTACCAGTCGTACTACGCCCAACGTGACAAAGTGGAGAGATTTCTGCCCTATCGCAGCTTGGCACCACAGGTCCTCGAAGCCATTCAACACGTTCAACACGTTCAACACGTTCAACACGATGCCGAACAGCTCGACAGCATCCTGTACTGGGGCATGATTCTGGTCACGCTGCTGGATACTCGAACCCGCCTCGGCGCGCTGCGAATTCAGCTTGATCGCGGTCACGCAGAGAGCGCAGCCCGTGAACGATTTCTCTCGCTTCTCCACTACACAGCGATGGCAGCCCAGCCGCATGGTCCCGAAGACCCGGCGTTCAACACCCTCTGCGAACAGCTGTCGACACTGCACAACGAGCGCGTCATGGCAGGCGCCGCCATCCAGCTGGTCCAGCGGCAGGGATGGACGGTGGAGAACATCCGTGACTGGAACGCGCGCATCACGCTGTATCAGGATGGCGAGCACAGCACCCAGAACGGCCATCCACGTGTCAGCCTGACTCTCAGTAGCTGGCCCGATAGCTCATGGTCGATCAGCTTGTCCGCAGGTGATGGATCGTACGAGGCATATGGGGACCGGCCCATCAGCAATGACCTCGAACTGCCGCCAGTTACAGGCGCCAATCTCGCACAGTTCCCTCAATGGATCAGGCAGGTCAATGCACAACTGGGCATCAATCTGGCACCTGGCAAAGGCATGGTCGCCAGCGCGCACAAGAACCGCGTGCTGGCAAAACAGCTGGATAGCTGGATGCGCGGTTAGAGCAAATGGCTGCGTGGCGCTGGCGCGATGGATTTCGCGTCAGTACCGGCTCGATGAATAAGGCCGGATTGATTCTGGCTCTTCTGTCCCCGAAAGCCGGGCATCCGAATCTGCGCGACGTGCGCACTGAATGGCTGGTCTCGGAATGGGCACACTGGATAGGCCCGGAGTGCCCGGTCGGAAAAGTCCGGGTCCTTTGCCCCTATCCTGCACCGCTTGCGGGAGAAATGCAGAGTCGAGCAAGCCCGACTCTACACGGGTGTGCGAGCGATCAACGCACCTCGAACTCGCCCACCAGCACGGTCTCGGCACGGTCCTTCAACCGCATCGTCACCATCTGGTCCTTCTGCTTGGCCGTACCCCAATGGGTGGTCAGGCGCAGCATCAGGGTCGTCGCACCGGTCACCAGCTGCTGGCGGCTGCCGAAGTAATTCGCCTCCACCTTGTACTTGCCCGGCTTGGCGTTGCGCAGCGAGAACTGCTCGGGACCATAGCCACCGGTGAAATCCTGCGACATCTGCCCGCCCTGGTAGGTCAGGCGGTTGCCGTAGTACGCACGCTCGCCGTTCGGGTCGGTCACCCACAGGTCCATGTCGCTGTTGTCGGCGTCCCACGACAGCACCACGCGCAGGTCCAGCGGCATTGCCTGCAGCAGGCGCGGGTCGATGCTGGTGGTATCCAGCCGGGGCGTGCTGCGGGCCACCAGGTTGGTCAGTTCATCCAATGCGATCAGGGCGATGCCATCGAAACGCCTGTCCCACGGCCGCACCACCACCTGGTACAGCGGCGCCAGCGCCTGCTGCGGCTTGCCGGCCGCGGCCAGTGCCAGGCCCAGGTCGCGGAAGCTCTGCGGCTCTTCCTGGCCCATCGCCAGCACCTGCTCGAACACCGGCACCGCCAGTGCGGAGGCATCAGCCTGCATCAGCCGGTAACCGAGCACGCGCAGCAGGTGGCGGTTGTCCAGGTCCATCTCGGCCAGGTTCGACAGCACGCGCAGTGCCAGGTCGCGCTGACCCTGCTCCAGCAGCAGGTCGGCCACGTCGAGGAAGAACGCGCTGCTGTCGGCATGCGCATCGCGCTCGGCCAGGTAGCGGTCATACAGTTGCGACGGCGGGCCCTGGCGCAGGCGCCGGGCGATGGCCGAGTCCGGCTGCCAGGCCGCCAGCTGGATACCGAGCTCGCCCTCGTTGGCGGCAGCGGGCGCAGCGACACGGCCACCAGTGACCGTAATTGAATCCAGGGCCTTGTTCGATGCAGGCGCAGAGCGACGTGCACGCGCGCTGCTGGCTTCCATGCGCTGCTCGGCGGCGGCCATCGGTGCCGGGGCGGGCGGTGCCGCAGGGGCCGGCGCGGCGAGCATTGCCACCGGCGCCGATTCCATCGCATGGTCCGCCGAGGCCACTTCCAGTGCCCCGCCCTTCGCCTGCGGTGGCGCCCCCTTCGGCCAGCTGCGGCTCCACCACTGCTGGCGCTCCTTCCAGCGTGCCGCCACCTCATCCAGGCGCTGGCGATCAGCAGCGGCGCGATCTCTTACCTGCACTGCAAACCTGGCGTCGTACCCGGCGCGCAGCGTGCCCGAAGGGCGAATCGCATAGCGCAGGTAGTCCTCCAACGTCTCCAGCACGATCAGCGAGGTGTCCGGGCCGACCAGGCCAAACTGCTGCGACAGCCGCTGCATCGCCTCGCGGTTGCCACGGCGGTCGGCGGCCAGCTGCTGCAGGCGCGCCTGCGCCCACAAGCCCGCCAGCAGTTCACCGTCGTTACTCTTCTGCGTGGCGGGCAGCGCCTGCCATTCGCCGCCACCCACGCGCACCCGCATCGGCACACCGTCGGCCGCCAGTCGTGCGTGCAGCCACAGCCAGCCCTGGGCTTCACTGCGACGATCGATCACCACGTCCTGCACGCCGCGCCCCGCATCGACCTGCACATCCAACGGCGACGACAGCAGCTCGCGCGCCGCCGCATCGACATCCGTACTCAGCGCGACGAAGCGACCGCCATGCGCCTCGCTCCAACCACGCAGTCGCACGGCATCGGTGCGCGCACCGGCGCTGCTGACCGCAAACAGGCGTTGATCCGGCGCCATCGCCTGCAGCTGTTCCGGGCCGTAGGTCAACAGGCCATCGCTGACCAGCAGGTACTCCTTCACGCCCGGCTGCGTCTGCCACTGCGCCAGCGCGCTGGCACCGTCAGGGCGCACCGCCTGCAACGCTGCGCGCAGCTCGTTCCAGTTGCCGGCGCGGATACGGAATCGACGCACCGGCTCGGCGCGATCGCGCAGTACGGTCAAGGCCACGGTGCCGTCACCCAGCGCGGCGAAATAGCGATCCAGCAGGGCGAACTCACGTGTGCGATCGCGCTGCCCCGCCGAACCGGAGCCGTCCCAAAGCAGGCCGATCTCGCTGGGCAACGTGCGGGGTGTACTGCTGGCCGCCACCGGCAGCTGTGCCAACAGGTAGTGCCCATCCTGCCAGGGCGCCACCTGCACCTGTGCATGGCGGGCTGCCGGCAGGTTCCACTGCAGTTGCTTCGGCAGCTGCGCACCCTTGCCCTGCCACTGCAGCTGGCCCGCGCTGATGCGGAATGGCGCAGTACCTGCGGTGGCCGCGTCGGGAGCATGCACCTTCAGTTCAACCGAGGCTGCACCGGCGGCGAACTGCAGCGGCAGCGTCCACTGCCAGCCTTGGCCAGCGAAGGCCAGCGGTTCGCGAATCACCAGCTGCACACGCCGACTGCCACCGGCCGGCAGCGGGTAGACGCGCAGGCGGAACTGGTTGCCGGCGGTCTGTTCCAGCAGGCCCGGATCGACACCACGGCGGGCGATTTCCTCGAACACCTGGCGGCCGCGGTCCTTGGCCACCGGCACCGCGTCACGCATCTCGCCGTTGATATCCAGCGCGAAGCCGGTGATCTGCTGGCCATCAGCCAGCGGGAACTGCAGCTCACCCTCAAGCACACGACGGTTCGGGTTGTGGAATTCCAAGGTGATCCGGGTCTGGGCAACGCCGGCCTGGACCTCGCCTTCGATGCGGGCGTGTCGCAGCTGGACCGACTGCTCGGCAGCCGGTGCGATCAGCAGAGGCATGCTGGCCTGCGGCCGGGAGATCGGCGGCGACTGCGCGCCAGCGGGCCAGGCCGCGAGGGCCAGCAACAACACAGTGCAGCAACGGGCGAAGACCATGACCGGACTCCAGTGGGATCGTGGATCGTTGAACGCACCAGCAACCGTAACGGGGTTGGCGGGACCCCAAAAAGGGGACGGAGGGGATTAAGTCGTAATTGGCCAACAAGGCAAAAGCGGCTTAATCCCCTCCGTCCCCTTTTTCTAGGCGGGCAGGCAGTGTTCGATGATCAGCTGGATGGCGCTGCCGCCACGGTAGTCGTCGCAGGCCAAGCGGTAGGCGAGGTGCACGTGGCGGCCAGGCGCGTTGCCGTGCCAGCCGCCGAAATGAATGGCGTTGATCGTGCCGGGTACGCCCGGCAGGCGCAGTTCCAGCTTGAGGTGGCGTTCCTTCAGTACTCGCCAGTTGGCCACTTCGAAGTGGCCGTCGAACAGTGGCTCGGGGAAACCCTGGCCCCACGGCCCGGCCAGGCGCAGCGCATCGGCGTGGCGATGGTCCAGCTCATCTGCCGCCAGTTCGCCGTCACTGAGCACCTGCTGCTGCAATGCGGCCGGATCGAGCATCTCCAGCACCACGGCGACGAAGGCGGCCTTGAAGTCATCGACGTGGTCACGCCGCAGGCTGAGGCCGGCCGCCATGGCATGCCCACCGAAGCGCTCGATCAGGCCCGGATGGCGCGCATCGACCAACGCCAGCGCGTCACGGATGTGCAGGCCGGGAATCGAGCGCGCCGAGCCGCGCAGGGTGTCGGCGCCGGGTTCGGCCGGGGCAAAGGCGATCACCGGACGGTGCAGGCGATCCTTCATCTTCGAAGCGACCAGGCCGACCACACCGGGATGCCAGTCGGCATCGAACAGGCAGGCCGCGACCGGTCGCTGCCCGGCCATGTCCAGCACCACGCGGCTCAACGCCTGCTCGGCGTCGTCAGTCATCGACTGCTGGACGGCGCGCCGTTCCGAGTTGATCTGCTCCAGCGTCTGCGCGATCTCGCGTGCCTGGCGCGGGTCTTCGGTCAGCAACAGCGCGATGCCCAGCGCCATGTCTTCCAGCCGGCCCGCCGCGTTCAGGCGTGGGCCGAGTGCGAAGCCGATGTCGGTGGCGGTCAGCCGCGCCGCGTCACGGCCGCTGGCTTCGATCAGCGCTCGCAGGCCGACGCAGCCCTGCCCCGCGCGCAGACGGCGCAGGCCCGCGCTGACCAGTGCCCGGTTGTTCGGATCCAGTGCCACCAGGTCGGCGACGGTGCCGACCGCCACCAGGTCCAGCAGCGTGGTCAGGTCCGGCCCCTTGCCATCGGCGAAGACGCCGGCCTCGCGCATGTGACGGCGCAGCGCCATCAGCACGTAGAAGATCACGCCGACGCCGGCCAGCGACTTGCTGGGGAACGCATCACCGTCCAGATTCGGATCGACGATGACATCGGCCGGCGGCAGCTGCGGCCCGGGAAGGTGATGGTCGGTGACCAGCACCTGCCAGCCCCGCGCCTTGGCCGCGATCACGCCCGCATGGCAGGCGATGCCGTGGTCGACCGTGACCAGCAGGTCCGGCTGCAGCGCGGCCAGCTCCTCCACCAGAGAAGGTGACAGGCCGTAGCCGTGCACCATGCGGTTCGGCACCGCGTGGAAGACGTGTTGCGCGCCGAGCATGCGCAGGCCACGCACGCCGACCGCACAGGCGGTGGCGCCATCGCAATCGAAATCGCCGACCACCAGGATGCGCTTGTCGTTGGCGATGGCCTCGATCAGCAGACCCACCGCATCATCGATGCCGGTCAGCAGCTCCGGCGCGTGGAGGCTGCCCAGCTTCGGCAGTGCCAGCTCTGGCGTACCGGCGCCGCGGCTGGCATAGAGTCGCGCCAGCAGTGGCAGCGTGCCGTCTGGCCAGCTGTCGGGTACGACCGCATCGCGGCGGCGGATCATCGGCATATCAGAGGACGGCTGCGCAGCATCGGCGGCAAGGGACATCGGCATCGCCGGGTTGCGGAAGACATCCCCATGATAGCGCGGGGTCGGATCTCTCTGCCCGCAGGAGGCTCCCCCCCGATCGCTGGCATTTGGAATCTGCCAGCCTATCTTCCATGCTTGTCGGCCCGGAAATGGACTTCAACGCATGCATCGCACGCTCCTTCCCGCGCTGCTGGGCCTCGCCATGGCCCCGGCCACCCACGCCGCCACGCCCGAACCGAAGGCCGGCGTGCAGTTCCAGCACAACGACTGGTCGCTGGCCTGTGACAACACCCGCACCTGCCGCGCCGCCGGCTACAGTCCGGAACAACCCGGCAATCTGCTCAGCCTGATGCTGGAACGCGCGGGCGGCCCGGGTACGAAGGTGCTCGCGCGGCTGCGCAATGGCGAGGATGGCGAAAGCGCGACGCCGACCGGGGCGCTGCGCCTGCGCCTGAACGGCAAGGACCTGGGCCCGGTGCGCGACACCGGCGACGGAGATCAAGTACTGCTGCAGCAGGGACAGACCGATGCGCTGGTCGCCGCGCTGCCGCGCCACGCACGCATCGACATCATCGACGGCAAGGGCAAGGCGTGGCCGATCTCCGACAGCGGTGCAGCGGCCGTACTGCTGAAGATGGACGAGGCCCAGGGCCGGCTGGGCACACCCGGTGCGCTGGTGCGGCGTGGCGACAAGCCAGAAGCGAGCGTGCCTGCGGCGTTGCCGGTGCCAGTGATCATGCGCGGCACGCTGATGGCACCGCGCGCCTCGGACGCGGCACTGGCGAACGCACCGGGCCTGCGCAAGGCACTGATCGCCAGCCTGCCGAAGCCGGATGAGTGCGGCCGCCTGAGCGAGGGTGGGACAGACGAGATCGAGATCCAGCGACTGGACGCCCAGCATGTACTGGCAAGCACCAGCTGCTTCATGGGTGCCTACAACTTCAGCAGCGGCTACTGGGTAGTGCAGGACAAGGCGCCGTACCAGGCGAAGTTCGTGACCTCCAACGCGGAGGACTTTGATCGCGATGACGCGACGCTGCGCGGGCGCTTCCGTGGACGCGGCATCGGTGACTGCTACTCCGGCCACGACTGGGCCTGGGATGGCGCGCGATTCGTGAAGAGCGGCGAGTTCACCACCGGGCAGTGCCGCGGCGTGGCGGGTGGGCATTGGCAGCTGCCGACGGTGGTCAGCACGGTGAGGTGATTGTTTGCAGGGCTGCGCCCTGCACCTGCCGAAGCAACATCCGAAGCAACAGCAACAGCGGGGAGTCCGTGGGTTGGCGGGGCGGTGTCGGATTGCGGGGACGCCGCAAGTACGTCCCTGTAGGCTTGGCAGCCGCATCCATGCGGCTGACACCCCGCAATCTGACACCGCCCCACCTTCGACAGGTTCACGCCGCTGCTGGTAGGTGTCGACCTTGGTCGACACATCTTTCAGATATCGATAGACAAAATGGGGTCAGAGCCGTTTTCCCTAGGAAAACGGATCCGACCCCGCTCGGCCGAGCCCCGATCAGTCGTGAAGCTGGCGCGGCTTCTTCCAGAACTGCCAGCGCTGTCCGCGATCCAGCTGGAACTGCAGGCCGTCCTCGAAATCCAGCACCAGCCGCTGCAGCTCGCCGCGCTTCAGCGCGGCCAGCAGCGGACGGATCGCATCGTTGCCGAGCTGCTGCAGCGAGCGCAGCTGGCGCAGATCAACCAGTGCATCGACCGCCTGCTCGCCATCCACGGCTACGCCAGCCGCAAGAGCCAAGCCCTGCAGCAGCGCATCGCGGCTGCGCACCTGCGCATGCGGCGTGCTGACCGATACCGGCATCACGCCACCACCCCAGAACCACAGCGAATTGATCGGCTGTTGTCCCTGCGCGGCGCGCTGCTGGTTCCAGGAATGGTTGTGCAGCAGTACCTGCGCTTCGGTCATCAGCGCCCGCCAACGGCGGCCGACCTCGCCTTCCGGCAGGTGCGAGAACAGGTCATCGCCCAGCACCTCGTCCGGACTGTCGAAGTCCGGCAGGGCCAGGTCGATCGGCAGGCGCAGGTACCAGCGCGAAGGGTCCGGTGCGTCGAGCACGAATCCGGCATCGGCGAACAACGGCTGCAGCACCGGCAGCAGGGCCAGGCAGTCGGCCAGGGTCGGTCGCAGCGTTTCGCCGTAGGCCATCATCCGCGCGCCATGCATGTCCGGCACCATGCAGGCCGGATCGGCACGCAGCCAGCTGGCGCCAGCGGCATCGCCGACGTCGCGCTGGCGGGTCAACGCGGCCACCGGCCACTGCGGCGCGGCGACGGTGAAATGGCGCGTCAGCTGCGCGCGTTCACCCGGTGCGACCTGCACCGTCGTGGCGCGGCCAAGCGCGCGCGCCACATCGTCCGGCAACGCAGCCGCGGCAAAGCGGCTGCGTGCCGGCAACAGCAGGGTCGCCGTTGCCACCGGGTCAGTCCACGTAGCTGACGCTGACGATCTCGTACTCGCGTTGGCCGGCCGGGGCGTCGATCACGATCGAATCACCTTCCAGCTTGCCGATCATCGCGCGCGCCACCGGCGAGGAAATCGCGATCAGGCCCTGCTTGATGTCCGCCTCCAGGTCACCGACGATCTGGTACTTCTTCTCTTCGTCGGTTTCCACGTCGGCCAGCGTCACGCTGGCGCCGAACACCACCTTGGAGCCGGCATTGAGCTTGCTCACGTCGATGATCTCGGCGTGCGACAGCTCGCCTTCGAGCTGCTTGATGCGGCCTTCGATGAAGCCCTGTTCCTCGCGCGCGGCGTGGTACTCGGCATTCTCCTTCAGGTCGCCATGCTCACGTGCTTCGGCGATGGCGGCGATCACCTTGGGGCGCTTGACCGACTTCAGGTGATCCAGTTCGTCGCGCAGCTTCTGCGCGCCCTTCATCGTGATGGGGGCTCTCATGCATTCAACTCCTTGTGCAGCTCCTGCAGCGACCAGACGGGGCCGGTGCCGCGGAATTCCAGTGAATCCACCAGCGCCTTGGCGCCGGCAATGGTGGTCGAGTAGGTGACGCGATGCTGCAGCGCCTCGCGACGGATCGAGAACGAGTCGTTGATCGCCGAACGACCTTCGGTCGTGTTGACGATGTAGACGATCTCGCCGTTCTTGATCGAGTCGACGATGTGCGGACGGCCTTCGACCACCTTGTTGATGATCTCGCAGTCCATGCCGTGCTGCTGCAGCCACGCGGCGGTGCCACGGGTCGCGACCAGGCTGTAGCCACGCGCCAGCAGCGCCTTGGCCACCGGCAACACGCGCTTCTTGTCCGGATCGCGGACCGAAACGAAGGCCTTGCCGACCGGCGGCGCCTTGATGCCGCCGGCTTCCTGCGCACGCGCGAAGGCGGCGTTGAAGCTGCGGCCCACGCCCATCACCTCACCGGTGGAGCGCATCTCCGGCCCGAGGATCGGGTCGACGCCCTGGAACTTGGCGAACGGGAAGATCGCCTCCTTCACCGAGTAATAGTCCGGCACGATTTCCTTGGTCGCGCCCTGCTCGGCCAGGCTCTTGCCGGCCATGCAGCGCGCGGCGATCTTGGCCAGCGGCATGCCGGTGGCCTTGGACACGAACGGCACGGTGCGCGAGGCACGCGGGTTCACTTCCAGCAGGTAGATGGTGTCGGCACCTTCGTCGCTGGTCTGGATCGCGAACTGGGTGTTCATCAGGCCGACCACGTTCAGGGCCTTGGCCAGCTCCACCACCTGGCGGCGCAGTTCGGCCTGGGTTTCAGCCGACAGCGAGTACGGCGGCAGCGAGCAGGAGGAATCGCCCGAGTGCACGCCGGCTTCTTCGATGTGCTCCATCACGCCACCGATCAGGACGTTGCCCTCCTTGTCGGCGATGATGTCGACGTCGCACTCGACAGCATTGTCGAGGAAGCGGTCCAGCAGCACCGGCGAATCGTTGGACACCTTCACCGCGTCGCGCACGTAGCGGGCCAGGTCGGCTTCGCCGTAGACGATTTCCATCGCACGGCCGCCCAGCACGTAGCTCGGGCGCACCACCAGCGGGTAGCCGATCTCGCGGGCCAGCAGCAGCGCTTCCTGGTCGTTGCGGGCGATGCGGTTCGGCGGCTGCTTCAGGCCCAGCTTGTCGACCAGCTGCTGGAAGCGCTCGCGGTCCTCGGCCAGGTCGATCGAATCCGGGCTGGTGCCGATCACCGGCACGCCGTTGGCTTCCAGCGCCCGCGCCAGCTTCAGCGGGGTCTGGCCGCCGTACTGCACGATCACGCCCTTCGGCTGTTCCAGTTCGACGATTTCCAGCACGTCTTCCAGGGTCAGCGGTTCGAAGTACAGGCGGTCGGAGGTGTCGTAGTCGGTCGACACGGTTTCCGGGTTGCAGTTGACCATGATGGTTTCATAGCCATCCTCGCGCAGCGCCAGTGCCGCATGCACGCAGCAGTAGTCGAACTCGATGCCCTGGCCGATGCGGTTCGGGCCACCGCCCAGGATCATGATCTTGTCGCGGTTGCTCGGCGCGGCCTCGCACTCGTCCTCGTAGGTCGAGTAGAGGTAGGCGGTACCGGTGGAGAACTCGCCGGCACAGGAGTCCACGCGCTTGTAGACCGGGCGCACCTTGTGCGCACGACGCAGCGCGCGGATGGCGGCTTCGTTGGTGCCGGTCAGCTGCGCCAGGCGTGCGTCGGAGAAGCCGGCGCGCTTCAGCTTGCGCAGGCGTGCGGCGTCCAGTGCGTCGATGCCACCGGCGGCGACGTCAGCTTCGGCAGCGATGATTTCCTCGATCTGGTCCAGGAACCAGTGATCGATGAACGACAGCGCGTAGATCTCTTCCACGCTCATGCCGGCGCGGAATGCATCGGCGACGAAGAACAGGCGCTCCGGACCCGGTGCCTTCAGTTCGCGGCGCAGGGTCTGCAGGTCGTCTTCGTTGCCCAGGTCCAGGCCGGTCGGGTCGAAGCCGACCTTGCCGGTTTCCAGGCCACGCAGGGCCTTCTGCACCGACTCCTGGAAGGTGCGGCCCATCGCCATCACCTCGCCCACCGACTTCATCTGGGTGGTCAGGCGGGCGTCGGCGGCCGGGAACTTCTCGAAGGCGAAGCGCGGGATCTTGGTGACGACGTAATCGATGGACGGCTCGAACGAGGCCGGGGTCAGGCCGCCGGTGATCTCGTTCTTCAGTTCGTCCAGGGTGTAGCCCACGGCCAGCTTGGCGGCGACCTTGGCGATCGGGAAGCCGGTGGCCTTGGACGCCAGCGCCGAGGAACGCGACACGCGCGGGTTCATCTCGATGACGACCACGCGGCCGGTCTTCGGGTTGATGCCGAACTGTACGTTCGAGCCACCGGTATCGACGCCGATCTTGCGCAGCACGGCGATGGAGGCATCGCGCAGGCGCTGGTATTCCTTGTCGGTCAGGGTCTGCGCCGGGGCCACGGTGATCGAGTCACCGGTATGCACGCCCATCGGGTCGAGGTTTTCGATCGAGCAGACGATGATGCAGTTGTCCGCGGTATCGCGGACCACTTCCATCTCGAACTCCTTCCAGCCCAGCACCGACTCTTCCACCAGCACTTCGGTGGTCGGCGACAGTTCCAGGCCGCGGCTGACGATTTCGACCAGCTCTTCGCGGTTGTAGGCGATGCCGCCACCGCTGCCGCCCAGGGTGAAGCTGGGGCGGATGATGGTCGGGTAGCCAACGCGGGTCTGGATCTCCAGCGCTTCGTCCAGGGTGTGGGCGACGGCGGCGGTCGGGCATTCCAGGCCGATCTCACCCATGGCCACGCGGAACAGCTCGCGGTCTTCGGCCATGCGGATCGCTTCGCGCTTGGCGCCGATCAGTTCGACGTTGTACTTCCCCAGCACGCCGTTGTCGGCCAGGTCCAGCGCGCAGTTCAGCGCGGTCTGGCCACCCATGGTCGGCAGCAGCGCATCGGGCTTTTCCTTGGCGATGATCTTCTCGACCGTCTGCCAGTTGATCGGCTCGATGTAGACGGCGTCGGCCATCTCCGGGTCGGTCATGATCGTGGCCGGGTTGCTGTTGACCAGCACCACGCGGTAACCCTCGTCACGCAGGGCCTTGCAGGCCTGGGCGCCGGAGTAGTCGAACTCGCAGGCCTGGCCGATGACGATCGGGCCAGCACCGATGATGAGGATGGTCTTGAGGTCAGTGCGCTTGGGCATTTTCTTCTCTAAGTCAGTACAGCGTGACAAGGGGGAGTGATCGCACGCTGTCGATCAGGAATCTTGAACCGCAGCGCCGCGCCAGGGGCAGCAGCGATGCGGGGTTTACGGTCCATCGCGACGCCACCGGGGGGCCGGCGGCGTACTGATCACGCCTTGGCCTGCTCCATCAGCACCACGAAGCGGTCGAACAGCGGGCCGACATCGGTCGGGCCCGGCGACGCTTCCGGATGGCCCTGGAACGAGAACGCCGGCACGTCGGTGCGGGCCACGCCCTGGTTGGTGCCATCGAACAGCGAGCGGTGGGTCACGCGCAGGGTCGGCGGCAGGGTCGCTTCATCGATCGCGAAGCCGTGGTTCTGCGAGGTGATCATCACCCGGCCGCTGTCCAGGTCCTGCACCGGGTGGTTGGCACCGTGGTGGCCGTGGCCCATCTTCATGGTCTGCGCGCCCGAGGCCAGGCCCAGCAGCTGGTGGCCCAGGCAGATGCCGAAGGTCGGGATCTTCACGTCGATGAAGGTCTTGATCGCTTCGATGGCGTAGTCGCACGGTTCCGGGTCACCCGGGCCGTTGGACAGGAACACGCCATCCGGCTTCAGCGCCAGCACTTCGGCGGCCGGGGTCTGCGCCGGCACCACGGTCACTTCGCAGCCGCGCTCGGCCAGCATGCGCAGGATGTTGGTCTTCACGCCGAAATCGTAGGCCACGACCTTGTACTTGGCCGGCACGCTGACGAAGGCATTGGCATCCAGGTCCAGCTGGCCCTCGGTCCAGGTGTAGGTCTTCTCGGTAGTGACGACCTTGGCCAGATCCATGCCCTTCAGCCCCGGGAACTTGCGGGCGGCTTCCAGTGCCTTTTCCACGTCGATGTCGCCGGCCATCAGCGCACCGTTCTGCGCACCCTTCTCGCGCAGGATGCGGGTCAGCTTGCGGGTGTCGATGCCGGCGATGGCAACCACGCCACGCTGGATCAGCCAGTCCTGCAGCGACACCTGGCTGCGCCAGTTGCTGGGGCGACGCGGAACATCGCGCACGATCAGGCCGGCCGACCACACCTTGGACGCTTCATTGTCCTGGTCGGTCATGCCGGTGTTGCCGATATGCGGATAGGTCAGCGTGACCATCTGCCGGGCGTAGGACGGGTCGGTCAGAACTTCCTGATAGCCGGTCATGGCGGTGTTGAACACCACCTCACCGACGGACAGGCCGGGCGCGCCTACGGATTCGCCCTCGAATACGGTGCCGTCTTCGAGGACGAGGATTGCGGCTTGGGTCACGGGAATCTCACTTTGGCTACCGAGGGGGCTGCCGAAGTCACGCCTGCGCTTCACGGAAATCCGGTTGCAAAAAAGCGCGGACGTGCGGTCTGGGACCGGTCCGGCTTTCGTGATTCGGCGAGTGCGAATTGTAGCGCTGCCGGGGCGCTCGCGCCAGCGGTTATCGCGCTTCATGAACGGGCGATTGCGCATTCATTTCAATCCGGCGGCGTATGCGGCACCCGCTACCGGGTAGTGCCGGCCGCTGGCCGGCAATCCCATTGGCGCCCCGTAACCCAAGGTTGCCGGCCAGCGGCCGGCACTACCGCCTTACGCCAGCAGGTCCCGTACCCGGTAGCTGCCCGGGGCGCGGCCCTGCAGCTGGCGGGCGGCGAACAGGGCGCCGCGGGCGAAAATGTCGCGGTTGGTGGCCCGGTGCACCAGCTCGATGCGCTCGCCCAGCCCGGTGAACTGGACCAGATGCTCGCCGACGATGTCACCAGCGCGCAGGCTGGCATAGTGCGGCTCCGCCCCGCCCCGCTGCGCGGCCGCGCCCAGGGTCAGCGCGGTGCCCGACGGCGCGTCCTTCTTCTGGGTGTGGTGCGATTCGACGATGTCACAGTCCCAGCCGGCCAGCGCCTGCGCCGCGCGCTCGACCAGCTCGTCCAGCACCGCCACGCCCAGGCTGAAGTTCGAGGCCCAGACCAGCGGGATCCTCGCCGCCGCTGCCTCCAGCGCCTGGCGCTGCGTGCTGGAGATGCCGGTAGTGCCCGAGACCAGCCCCGCACCACGTTCCACGCACAGTGCCAGCATCGGGTCGAAACCCTCCGGCAGGCTGAAGTCGATCGCCACATCGAACACCGGCGCGCCGGGCAGCTCACTGGCGCCGAAGAACGGCACGCCGTCGACCACGCGCTGTGCCGGCGCACGGCCGGTCACTGCGGCCACGATCTGCAGGGTTTCGGGATGTTCGGCGGCCAGCCGCAGCAGGGCCTGGCCCATGCGCCCGGAGGCACCGTGGATGAGCAATCGCAGGGGAGTCTGGTTCATGCCTGCAGGCTAGCGGCAGCACGCCCGCTCCGGCAAGCGCCATCGCTGCTACGCTGCATGCCCTTTCATGCAATGGATGGCAGTTCCCTCATGCATATCAGCGAACAGCTGGTGCTGGTCACCGGTGCCGGCCGCGGCCTTGGCCAGCACATCGCCCGCGCCTTCGCCGCCCAGGGCGCGCGCGTCATCATCAACTACCACCGAAGCGAAGGCGCCGCACGTGCTCTGGCTGCCGAGCTGGGCGGACAGGCGATCGCGCTGCCGGCCGATGTCACCGAGCGCGCCGAGGTCGATGCAATGCTGCAGCACGCCCTGGCCCACTTCGGCCAGGGCGTCACCACCGTAGTCAACAACGCACTGGCAGCGTTCTCGTTCAATGGTGATGCCCGCGACGGCGCCGCCGACATCGGCTGGCCGGCGTTCCAGGCGCAGTTCGAGGGCAGCGTGCGCGGCGCGCTGAACACCGTGCAGGCCGCCCTGCCTGGCATGCAGGCCCGTCGCTTCGGCCGCATCATCAACATCGGCACCAACCTGTTCCAGAACCCGGTGGTGCCCTACCACGACTACACCGCCGCCAAGGCCGCGCTACTGTCCCTCACGCGCACGCTAGCCGGCGACCTCGGCCCGCATGGCATCACCGTGAACATGTTGTCGGGCGGCCTGCTGCGCACCACCGATGCCAGCGCCGCCACGCCGGAAGCAGTGTTCGACTACATCGCCGCCAACACGCCACTGCGCAGCGTCACCACGCCGGCCGAGTTCGCCGATGCCGCGCTGTTCTTCGCCAGCCCCTGGTCGCGCGCGGTGACCGGTCAGAACCTGGTGGTCGATGGCGGGCTGGTGCGGGACTGAGTCGATGCGCATCTCCGAAGTCAGCCGCCTGACCGGCGCCAGTGCCAAGGCCATCCGCCTGTACGAGGCGCGCGGACTACTGCCGCCGGTGCCACGCCTGAACCGCTATCGCGACTACAGCGAACAGGACGTGGCCTGGGTGCAGCTGATCCGTCAGGCACTGGGGCTGGGCATCACCCTGGCCGCGATCTCACGCCTGCAGGGCCGCGATGGACGGCTCGACTGGCCAGCGGTACTGGCCTTGCTGGAGCAGCAGCGCGGCCGCATCGCCGACGAGCGGATGCGGCTGGCACAAGTCGAGCGCGACCTGCAGCTGGTCAGCGACGAACTGCAGCAGTGGCTGCACTCCGGCAGCGGCGACTGCATCCTGGAACCCAGCGGCTGCACCACCCCGGTTTGACTCTGCCCCTGGGGCAGACCCCAACCTCGCGCACTTTCCATTGCCCGAGGTTGCCGTGTCCCGCTCCATCCTGATCCTGCTCGGCCATCCTGACCGTAACAGCCTGTGCGGCGCCCTCGCCCAGCGCTATGCCACCGCCGCCGAAAACGCCGGCCACCGGGTGCGCCTGATCGCATTGGGCGACCTTGAATTCGACCCGGTGCTGCGCCACGGCTACCGCCAGATCCAGCCACTGGAAGCCGATCTGCAGGATGCCGCGGAAGCGATCGAGGCCTGCGATCACCTGGTGCTGGTCTACCCCACCTGGTGGGGCGCGATGCCGGCACTGCTGAAGGGCTTCTTCGATCGCGTGCTGCTGCCGGGGTACGCCTTCCGCTACCGGCGCGATTCGGTGTGGTGGGACCGGCTGCTGGCCGGGCGCAGCGCGCGGGTGATCACCACGCTGGATACGCCGCCCTGGTACTACCGCTGGATCTACCGCGACCCGGGCATCGCCCAGATCCGCGCCACCATCCTGCAGTTCTGCGGCATCCGCCCGGTGCGTGTCAGCCGCCTTGGCGCTGTACGCAGCAGTACAGCGGCACAACGCAGCAAGTGGCTGGCGCTGGCGGCGGAGCTGGGCTCACGGGCCAACTAGCCAGAAGAGCGTGCGAACCAAGGTTCGCACCCACCCGGGGCGTTCGCACGCACCTGGGGCGCTCGTTGCGGGTGTCGCGTTTACCAATTGACCGCCAGGCACCGCGCCTCAAGGCTGTGCCCCCCCTGTTCCGGCCCGGGCAAAGCCCATGAAATCCTCGACTGTCTTCAGCAAGTGCGCCAGGAAGACCGGCTTTGCCGGGACCACGACTACCCGCTACCGCTTGCTGGATGACGCCCTCCTTGTCGTGAATCACCAGCGTGCCAGCGAAAGCCGGGGTTTCTATGTGAATGCTGGACTCTACTTTCCAGAGCTGCTCAAGCATCCCCTCGCACCTGACGATCTTGAAACGGCTTTCAGGTACCGCTCCAGCATTCCCACGCCCCACGTCGACTGGCGGATCGAAGAGACACCAGGCCTGCGCCGGGCCTTCATCCAGCAGGATCTTGAAGACCTGCTGCAGGCTGGTAACCGCGACGGACTGAAAGCCCTGCTGCTCGATGCCCTTGCCGACGTGGCCGGCTTCGCGGCAACCCATGGGAACCGGGAATCGGTGCGGCGATTGAATCGGGATGGACGCTTCCGGGCGATCATCCGCAGAGAGGTCTGAACCCCGGAAGCGTGCGAACCAAGGTTCGCACCCACCAGCGCAGGAGAAGCAGCGTCAGTGCCGCTTCGGCGGAGTCGGCCCGCAGCTGTCGCAACCGCTACAGGCACCGCCACTTCCGCTTGCCGGTGGCGCGACCTTCCGCCCCAGCGCCTGCAGCCAGGCGGCACGGCCCGGCTTCAGCAGGGCCAGCGCCAACGCACCGCGCAGCTTGCGCACGGTACCGGGGAACTGCTTCTTCAGCACCACCCAGGCACTGACCAGCACGGCCACCGCGATGATCAGGTACTGGATCAGCAGGCCGGCATCCATCAGCCGCCTCCCAGCGCCCTGGTCACCTGGTAGGTGATCAGGGCGGCCACGTAGGCCGCCGCGAACAGGTAGAACGCAGCGAAGCCCATCTGTTTCCATGAGTTGGTCTCGCGCTTGATGGTGGCCAGCGTCGAGATGCACATCGGGGCGTAGATGTACCAGACCAGCAGCGACAGTGCGGTGGCCAGCGACCAGCCATCGCTGATCAGCGGGGTCAGTGCCTGGCTGGCGGCATCGTCATCGGCTGCCGACAGCGCATACACGGTGGCCAGCGAAGACACCGCCACTTCACGCGCGGCCAGGCCCGGGATCAGCGCGATGCAGATCTGCCAGTTGAAGCCCAGCGGCGCGAAGAACGCCGCCATCGCATGGCCGATCTGGCCGGCGTAGCTGTAATCGATCGCGGGCATGGTGGCCCCCGCCGGCGCTGCCGGGAACGACAACAGCACCCACAGCAGGATGGTCAGCGCCAGGATGATGCCGCCAACGCGCTTGAGGAAGATCATGCCGCGCTCGTACAGGCCGACCGCCAGGTCACGCACGTGCGGCAGGCGGTACGACGGCAGTTCCAGCATCAGCGGATGCTCGCTCTTGTCGCGGCGCCACTTCTTCATGATCCACGACATCGCCAGCGCGCTGAGGATGCCGGCCGCGTACAGGCCGAACAGCACCAGGCCCTGCTGGTTGAACACGCCCCATACCGTCTTCTGCGGAATGAACGCACCGATCAGCAGCGCGTACACCGGCAGGCGTGCGGAACAGGTCATCAGCGGCGCCACCAGGATCGTGGCCAGGCGGTCACGCGGGTCCTGGATGCTGCGGGTGGACATGATGCCCGGCACCGCGCAGGCGAAGCTGGACAGCAGCGGGATGAACGAGCGACCGGACAGGCCGGCGGCGGCCATCATGCGGTCGAGCAGGAACGCCGCACGCGGCAGGTAGCCGGATTCCTCCAGCACCAGGATGAAGAAGAACAGGATCAGGATCTGCGGCAGGAACACCACCACGCCACCGACACCGGCGATGATGCCGTCGGTCAGCAGGCTGGCCAGCGGGCCTTCCGGCAGCATGCTGCCGACGAAGGCGCCGAGCCAGGCGAAACCGGCCTCGATGGCGTCCATCAGCGGCGTCGCCCAGGCGTACACGGCCTGGAAGATCAGGAACATCACCACCGCCAGGCTGACCAGGCCGAACACCGGGTGCAGCAGCCAGCGGTCCAGCGCGTCGTCGATCTTCGCGGTCCGCGCCGGCATGCGCACGGCCACCGACAGGATCTCGCGCACCTTGGCGTGGTAATCGATGCCACTTTCCGGGCCCGGCACCGGCGCATCCAGGTGCGGGACCATCGCATCCAGGCGTTCGACCAGGGCCTTGGCGCCCTGCTTGCGCACCGCCACGGTCTCCACTACCGGCACGCCCAGCTCGCGCTCCAGCGCGGCCACATCCACCTGGATGCCACGGCGCTGGGCCGCATCAACCATGTTCAGCGCCACCACCATCGGCTTGCCCAGCTCGCGCAGTTCCAGCGCGAAACGCAGGTGCAGGCGCAGGTTGGTGGCGTCGATCACGCACAGCAGCACGTCCGGCGCGGCTTCGCCAGGGTAGAAGCCCCGGCACAGGTCACGGGTGATCGCCTCGTCCAGGCTGGCCGGATGCAGGCTGTAGGCGCCCGGCAGGTCGAGCACCGCGAATTCACGGCCGGACGGCGCACGCAGGCGGCCTTCCTTGCGCTCGACGGTGACGCCGGTGTAGTTGGCAACCTTCTGCCGGCTGCCGGTCAGCTGGTTGAACAGTGCGGTCTTGCCGCTGTTGGGGTTACCGACCAGCGCAACGCGCAGCGGGGCGGTAGTGGCAGTAGCAGTCATGCGCGTCGTTCCTGGCTGGCGGCGTCGACCACGACCCGCTTGGCTTCACTGATCCGCAGCGCGAAACGGGTGAACCCGACCTGCACCAGCAGCGGCTCTCCCCCCACCGGACCCTTGGCCACCAGGCGCACTTCCTCGCCCTTCACGAAACCCAGCTCGCGCAGGCGACGGGCGATGGCATCGTTGGCATGCAGGTCCTGCACGGACTCGACCACGGCCGAGGTGTGCAGCGGCAGTTCGGACAGCGTCATCTAGCGTGTTCTCTGCTGGATGTAAATGGTTCTCGATTCTAACATTCCCGCGTCGCGTCATGGCCCATGACCAATGGCCCGCTATGATCCATACAGGTATGGAGTGACCCTGGAATCCCATGAACGATGCTTTGCAGATCGAGCGCAGCGGCGCCGTCCTCACCCTCTGGCTGAACCGGCCGGAGCTGCACAACGCCTTTGACGCCGGGCTGATCGCCCGGCTGACCGCCGCACTGGAGGCCGCCGGCCACGATGCTTCGGTGCGCGCGGTGGTGCTGGCCGGCCACGGCGCCTCCTTCTCGGCCGGTGCCGACATGCAGTGGATGCGCGGCATGGCGGCAGCCAGCGAAGCCGATAACCGCGAGGACTCGCTGGCCCTGGCCCGGCTGATGCGCACCCTGGACGAGCTGCCCAAGCCGACCCTGGCCCGGGTCCACGGCGCGGCCTTCGGTGGCGGCGTCGGCCTGGTCGCCTGCTGCGACATTGCCATCGCCAGCACCTCGGCCCGTTTCGGCCTGACCGAAAGCCGCCTGGGCTTGCTGCCGGCGGTGATCTCGCCCTATGTGATCGAGGCCATCGGCCCGCGCCAGGCCCGCCGCTGGTTCGCCACCGGCGAGCATTTCGACGCCGACACCGCGCTGCGCATCGGCCTGGTCCACCAGCTGGTCGAGCCCGAACGCCTGGACGAGGCCGTGCAACGCCAGCTGGCCCTGCTCGACAAGGCCGGCCCGATCGCCTCGTCCACCGCCAAGCAACTGGTCCGCCAGGTCCGCGACAGCCATGACCGCGACACCCTGGATCGCGATAATGCCGCCCTGATCGCGCGCCTGCGGGTGTCGGCCGAGGGCCAGGAAGGCCTGGGCGCCTTCCTCGACAAGCGCGCCCCCCATTGGGTCACGGAAGCCTGAACATGCTCGATCATCTTGGTTTGACCAGCGCCGACCTGGCGCGCAGCAAGGCCTTCTTCCTGCAGGCACTGGCGCCGCTGCAGATCGGCGTGGTGATGGAAGTGACCGCCGAACAGACCGGCGCGCACGACCACATCGGCTTCGGCAGCGACGGCAAGCCGTTCTTCTGGCTTGGCAATGGTGGCACCGCCAGCCATGGCGTGCATGTGGCCTTCGCCTGCGCCAGCCGCGACCAGGTGGACGCCTTCCATGCCGCCGCCCTCGCCGCCGGTGGCCGCGACAACGGCGCCCCGGGCCTGCGCCCGTGGTATCACCCGGACTACTACGGCGCCTTCGTGCTGGACCCGGATGGCAACAACATCGAGGCGGTCTGCCACCGCCCTGCCAATGGGGCAACCGCATGAGCGACTACGTCCGCATCGTCGAGGTCGGGCCGCGTGACGGCCTGCAGAACGAAAAGCAGTCGGTCTCCACCGGCGACAAGATCGAACTGATCAACCGCCTGTCGGCCACCGGCCTGCGCAGCATCGAGGCGACCAGCTTCGTCAGCCCGAAGTGGATCCCGCAGCTGGCCGATGCCGCCGAGGTCTACGCCGGCATCCAGCGCCGGCCCGGCATCCACTACCCGGTACTGGTGCCGAACGAACAGGGCTACGACCGCGCCCGTGCGGTGGGCGTCGAGGAAGTAGCGGTGTTCACCGCCGCGTCCGAGGCGTTCAACCGCACCAACACCAATGCCGGCATCGACGAGTCGCTGGCCCGCTTTGAGCCGATCCTGCGCCGCGCCGCCGCCGATGGCGTGCGCGTGCGCGGCTACGTCTCCACCGTGCTCGGCTGCCCCTACCAGGGCGAAGTGCCGCTGGCTGATGTGGTGCGCGTTGCTCGCGCCCTGCACCAGATGGGCTGTTACGAAATCTCGCTGGGCGACACCATCGGCGTCGGCACCCCACGCAAGGCACGGGCGATGCTGCAGGCGGTCGCTGCCGAGATTCCGATGGAAGCACTGGCCGTGCACTTCCACGATACGTACGGCCAGGCCATCGCCAACATCGCCACCTGCCTGGAAGCAGGCGTGCGCGTGGTCGACAGTGCGGTGTCGGGTGCCGGTGGCTGCCCGTATGCCAAGGGCGCCAGCGGCAATGTGGCCAGCGAAGACGTGGTCTACCTGCTGCAGGGCCTCGGCCTGGACAGCGGCGTGGACCTGCCGGCACTGGCCGAGACCGGCCGCTGGCTGGCCGGCCTGCTCGGCCGCGCCACCGCCAGCCGCACCGGGCAGGCGCTGGCCGCCGCCGGTTGACCGCCGCACTGCGCCGCCCCGCAAAGGCGGCGCAGTGCACAACAGCGGCGGTCGCGGCTTCCGTTAGAATCGGCGGTTCTCGAACCTGCAGGACCGTTCAATGCAGCTGTCTTCCGTACGTGCCGTGATCACTGGCGGCGTCTCCGGCCTCGGCCTGGCCGTGGCCCAGCACCTCGTCGCCCAGGGCGGCAAGGTGGCCCTGTTCGACCTCAACGACGACAAGGGCGCTGCCGCCATTGCCGGGCTGGGTGCCGACAAGGCCCGCTATTTCAACGTCAACGTCAGCGATGAGGCGGCGGTGACCGCGGCCATCGACCAGGCCCACGATTTCCTCGGCGGCCTGAACGTGGCGATGAACTGCGCCGGCATCCTGGGCGCCGGCCGCGTGCTGGGCAAGGAAGGCCCGATGCCGCTGGCCGGCTTCCAGGGCACGGTGATGGTGAACCTGGTCGGCAGCTTCAACGTGGCCAAGGCCGCGGCCAACCGCATGCAGCACAACGAAGCGGGCACCGACGGCGAGCGCGGCGTGATCATCAACACCGCCAGCATCGCCGCCTATGAAGGCCAGATCGGCCAGGCCGCGTATGCCGCCAGCAAGGGCGGCGTGGTCTCGATGACGCTGCCGATGGCACGCGAACTGTCGCGCTTCGGCATCCGCGTCAATACGATTGCTCCCGGCGTGTTCTGGACGCCGATGGTCGACGGCATGCCCGAAGCCGTGCAGCAGTCGCTGGCCGCCTCGATTCCGTTCCCGTCACGCCTGGGCAAGCCGGAAGACTTCGCCAGCCTGGTCGGCTTCATCCTCGGCAACACCTACCTCAACGGCGAGACCATCCGCCTGGACGGCGCTACCCGCCTCGCTCCGAAGTGATTCCCCACGGGCGCCGGGACGGCGCCCTCCCCCAACGACCTAGATCACCATGAAAGCCAACGACATCAAGAAGGGCAACGTCGTCGAGTACAACAACGGCGTGTATCAGATCCGCGACATCGAGCGCAGCTCGCCGCAGGGTCGCGGCGGCAACGTCCGCTTCCGCTTCATCATGTACAGCGTGCCGGGCGGCAACAAGCTCGACGCCAGCTTCGATGCCGACGACAACCTGGTCGAGGTCGAACTGCTGCGCCGCCAGTCCACCTATTCGTACAAGGACGGCGACGCCTTCGTCTTCCTCGATGACGAGGACTACACCCCCTACACCCTGGATGCGGACGTGATCGGCGACGACGCCGGCTACATCACCGACGGCCTGGCCGGCATCTACGTGCAGGTCATCGACGAGCAGCCGGTGGCGATCCAGCTGCCGGCCTCGGTGGTGCTGGAAGTGATCGAGACGCCGCCGGAACTGAAGGGTGGCACCGCCACCAAGCGCCCGAAGCCGGCCAAGCTCAACACCGGCATCGAGATCATGGTGCCGGAGTACATCGTCAACGGCGAACGCGTGCTGGTGAACACCGCCACCGGCGAATTCGCGGGCCGTGCCGACTAATCGCCTCGCGCTGATCGGCTGCCTGTCCCTGCCTGCGGCGCATTCGCCGCAGGCAGGCCATCGGATGTAGCAGTCGTGTAGCACCGAGCCCACGCTCGGCTGCTGTGCGTTGGACAGGGACTGCAGCCGAGCGTGGCTCGGCTCTACAGGTAGCTTACGGCTGCTTCGCGCCGAAATTGCCGCAGCCGTGGTACTGGCGGGTGCCGATGGTCAGGTTCACCTTGGCATCGAACGCCTCGCCACTCATGTCGTCCTGGCAGGTCGTGCGCTGGAAGCTGAGCTTGACGTCGGTGCCATCGGACGCCTTGCCACTCCAGCCGTCAGCACCTGCGGTGGGCTGGGCGACATCGAAACGACGCTCACCGTAATCCACTTCCACCTGCAGGCCTGGCGTGTCGCCGTCGACAACCGCCAGCCAGCCGGGCTCATTGCCGGTGGCACGGAATGCGGCATTGCCGGCGCTGCCATCGCCTTCAGTGGCTTCGACCGCATGGCACTCTCGGTCCGCCTCGCCCTTCAGGCTCAACAGGCCGTCATCGCTGCCCTTGGTCCAGAAGCTGTTGCCCTGGCCATCGCCATACCTGGCGCCGGATGCCGCGCGTTCGGAGGTCATGGCGAAGGTACGGTCGCCGATCACCACCGTGGCTGCATCCTCGCCATTGAAGGTCGCGCGCACGCTCAGATCACCACACTGGTAGGCGGTCTCGCTGCCACCTTCGGTGCTGGCGCTCGGCTGCGGCGCGGCAGGCGCGGCATCATTGCCGCTCGCAGCGGGCGGCTGGGCCGGCTGGCACGCGGCCAGCACCAACCCGAGGGAGGCTGCCAACAGACTGGGAACTACACGCATGGCTCGACTCCTTGTCGACACTACAGAGAGGCTCGACCCTACCACCTGTCGGTGAGCGGGGCCTGAAAGCGGCCTGACCGCGCTCATGCGGCCAGTACCGCCATCGACAACAGCTGCGCGCCGCTTTCGCCGGAACTGCAGGTCCACACCCGCAGCAGGCGCAGTTTCAGCTCGCGCTCCTGGCCCTGCCCGCGCACCGACAAGCGCACGTCGCTGGACAACAATGCCAAGCGCCCGCACAGCAGCGTTTCCACCGCGTACGACTGCAGGCTGCGCACCTGCAGGTTTCCGGCCAGCCAGTCGCCCAGCCACGGCAGGTCGAGCAAGCGTCCGCCCTGCCCGTCCATCATGAACAATGCCGGCGATACCAGCGTGGTCAGCGCATCGTGGTCGTCATCCAGCAATGCCTGCCGCAGGCGCTGTTCCAGCGCTGCCAACTGCCGCTCATGCAGGTCTTCAACGATGTCCCGTTCCATCCACGGATCCTTCCGGCATCGGCCGGCGCCTGCGCAGGCGTTGCGCGATCCACTGCCGCGCGCCCTGCACCACTACATAGAAGACCGGCACGAAGAACACCGCCAGCACCGTCGCACTGACCATGCCGCCGAACACACCGGTTCCAATCGCCTGCTGGGTTTCCTTCGACGCGCCCTGCGCCAGCATCAGCGGCACCACGCCCAGCGCGAATGCCAACGAGGTCATCACGATCGGCCGCAGGCGCAGCCGCGCCGCCTCCAGCGCTGCTTCAACCAGGCCGCGACCCTGCTGCTGCAGCTGGCGCGCGAACTCGACGATGAGGATCGCGTTCTTCGCCGACAGCCCGATCACGGTGATCATGCCGACCTTGAAGAACACGTCGTTGGGCATGCCCCGCAACAGCACCGCAGCAACCGCACCGAGCAGGCCCAGCGGCACCACCAGCATCACCGCCAGCGGGATCGACCAGCTCTCGTACAGTGCCGCCAGCACCAGGAACACCACCAGCATCGACAACAGCAGCAACCACGGCGCCTGCGCACCGGACTCGCGCTCCTGCAGCGACTGGCTGGTCCACTGCAGGGCAAAACCGGACGGCAGCTTCTCCGCCAACCGCTCCATCTCCGCCATGGCCTGGCCGGTCGACACGCCGGAGGCCGGTGCGCCGGACAGGTTCAGCGCCGGGAAGCCGAGATAGCGCTGCAGCTGCAGCGGCGCCTCGGTCCAGTGCGGCGTCACCAGCTCCGACAACGCCACCATGCCGCCTTCGCTGTTGCGCACGTACAGCTTCAGCACGTCCTCCAGCTCCATCCGGTGGGGTGCATCGGCCTGCAGGATCACCTGCTGCAGCCGCCCCTTGTTGGGGAAGTCGTTGACGTACTGCGAGCCCATCGCCGCCGACAGCGTGCTGCTGATCTGCTCGAACCCCACGCCCATCGCCTCGGCCTTGGCGCGATCGATGTCCAGCCGCACGCTGGTACCTGCCGGCAGGCCATCGGCATGCACCTCCGACAGCAGCGGACTGGCCTCGGCCAGCTTCAGCAGCTGCTGCAGGGCCGCACGCAGTTCGGCCTGGCTCTGCCCGGTGCGCGCCTGCAGCGCCAGCGAGAAGCCGGACGAACGGCCCAGGCTGTCGATCGCCGGCGGCATCACGCTCATCACCTCGCCCTCGGCAATCGTCGCCATCGCCTTCTGCGCGGCCTCCACTTCGCCGGCCGCGGTGGCCCCTGCACGCTCGCCCCAGTCCTTCAGCATCGTGTAGGTCAGCGCCGCGCTCGGGCCGGAACCGGAGAAGCTGTAGCCGAGGATCGACTGGTTGGAGCCGATGCCCGGGCGTGACGCCACGTGCCGTTCGTAGGCTTCGACCACGGCCAGCGTGCGTTCGGCGGTGGCTTCGGCCGGCAGCTGGATCGAGGTCATGAAGTAGCCCTGGTCCTCTTCCGGCAGGAAGGCGCCCGGCAGCCAGTGCAGGCCCAGCAGCAGCGCCGCCACCAGCGCGGCGAACACGCCCATCACCCGCCCGCTCCGCTGCAGCACCGACGCCACGCCACGCTGGTAGCGCCCGGTCATCTTCTCGAAGCCACGATTGAAGGCGCCGAACAGACCGCCCCGACCATGGTGGCCATGGGTGTTCGGGCGCAGCAGGGTCGCGCACAGCGCCGGCGTCAGGCTCAATGCCAGCAGCGCCGAGAACAGGATCGACACCGCCATCGCCACGGTGAACTGGCGGTAGATCGCGCCCACCGAGCCGCTGGCCAGCGCCATCGGAATGAACACCGCAGTCAGCACCAGGGTGATGCCGATCACCGCACCGGTCAGTTCGCGCATCGCCTTGATGGTGGCCTCGCGCGGCGGCAGGCCTTCCTCGGCCATGATCCGTTCCACGCCCTCGACCACCACGATGGCGTCGTCGACGATGATGCCGATTGCCAGCACCATGCCGAACATGGTCAGCACATTGATCGAGAAGCCCAGCGCCAGCATCACCGCGAAGGTGCCCAGCAACGCGATCGGTGCGACCAGTGCCGGAATCAGCGTGTAGCGCCAGTTCTGCAGAAACAGGTACATCACTGCGAACACCAGCAGCATCGCCTCCAGCAGCGTCTGCACCACCTTCTGGATCGAGATCTTGACGAACGGCGCGGTGTCGAACGGAATGCTCGATTCCACGCCGCGCGGCAGCAGCGGCGCCAGTTCGGCCATGCGCTCACGCACCGCCGACGCGGTACGCACCGCGTTCGCGCCAGGACGCAGCTGCACGCCGGCGGCGGTGGCCGGATGGCCATCCTCGCGGGTGCCCCAGGCATAGCTCTGCGCGCCCAGTTCAACGCGGGCGACATCGCCCAGCACCACCCGCGAGCCGTCGGCCCCGGCGCGCAGCACGATGGCAGCGAACTGCTCCGGCGTGGACAGCTGGCCATCGGCACTCAGCGGCACGGTGATGCGCTGGCCTGGAACACCCGGCGAATCACCAATGCGTCCCGGCGAGATCTCCAGGTTCTGCTGCTCGATGGCGGTGGCCACATCGCCCATGGTCAGGCCGTAGCCGGTCAACCGGGTCGGGTCCAGCCACACGCGCATCGCCTGCTCGGCACCGAACAGCTGCACGCGGCCGACGCCATCGATGCGGCGCAGCTCCTCGATGATGTTGCGCGCCATGAAGTCGCCCAGTGCGGCCTCGCTGACGCTGGCATCCGGCGAACGCAGGCCGACCAGCATCAGGAAGCCGGAATCGGCGGCCTCCACGAACAGGCCGTTCTGGCGCACGCTGCGCGGCAGGCGCGGCTCGATCGCCTTGATCCGGTTCTGCACGTCCACCTGCGCCAGCTCCGGGTTGGTACCCGGCTTGAAGGTCGCAGTGATCGAGGCTTCGCCGGACGTGTCCACCGACGACTCGAAGTACAGCAGGTGCTTGACGCTGGACAGCTCGCGCTCGATCAGGCCGACCACCGCGTCATTCAGCGTCTGCGGGCTCGCACCCGGGTAACTGGCATAGATGCTGACGCTGGGCGGGGCAACCGCCGGATAGCGCTCCACCGCCAGCCGCGGGATCGCCAGCACACCGGCCAGGATGATGAAGATCGCCAGCACCCAGGCGAACACCGGGCGATCGATGAAGAAACGTGCCATGTTGGATTTTCCTGGAGGGACCGGCCCGGTAGAGGCTCAGCCCTTGCTGCCGGCCTGCACCGCGCCGGCGCTGGCGACCGGCATCTGCCAGTCGCGCGCATCGACCACCACGCCTTCCTGCAGGCGTTCCTGGCCTTCGACCACCACCTTTTCGCCCACCTTCAGGCCGGTGCGCACCAGCCATTGGCGATCGACACTACCGTCCACTTCCAGCGTGCGGATCACCGCCTTGCCATCGCCACCGATCACCCAGGCATAGGCCTGGCCACCGGCACTGCGCAGCACGGCCTGCTGTGGCACGGTCAGTGCGCTGGCCGGCGCACCCCGCGGCACCTTCGCGCGCACGTACATGCCGGGCAGCAGCTGGCGCTGCGGGTTGTCGACCAGGATGCGCAGGATCACATCACCGGTGCGCGCATCGACATTGATACCGGAGAACAGCATCTGGCCACGTTCGGGCAGTGGCTTGCCGGCCGCACCGATGATCGTCACCGGCAGCTCGCCGCCACCGGCACTGCGTTGCAGCGACTCGAGCTGCGCCGCTGGCTGGCGCACATCGACGTAGACCTGGTCGATCTGCTGCACCACCGCCATCGGCTCGGCATCGGCCACGCCGACCAGTGCACCTTCGGTCACCAGGGCCTGGTCGATGCGACCGGCAATCGGTGCACTGACCGTTGCATAGCGCAGGTCGAGCTGGCGGCGGGCCAGGATCGCGCGCGCCTCGTTCACCGCGGCACGGGCCTGTTCGTACTCGGCACTGGCATCGTCGCGGTGCTGCTGGCTGACCGCCTGCGCGGCCGCCAGCGCATGCAGGCGCTGCGACTGCACGCGACTGCGGCCCAGGGCTGCCTCACTGCGCTGCAGCGCGGCCAGTGCCGAGTCAACATCGGCACGGAACGCCGCCGGATCGATCTGGAACAGGGCCTGGCCGGCGCGCACTTCCGCACCCTGCTCAAACAGCCGGCGCTGCACGATGCCGCCCACCTGGGCACGGATCTGTGCGGTGCGTACGGCGGCCACGCGGCCGGGCAGTTCGTCATCGCGCTGCACGAACTGCGGGCCGACCGTGACCACGCTGACGCGCGGTGCCGCTTCGGGCGTGGCTTCGGGGGCGGAGCAGGCCGTCATGGCCAGGGCGAGGGCCGCGATCAACGCGACCGGAGTCCTGAAGGTTCTCATTGCTGTGCACAATGCCGCGCGGGCGGCTGATAGGTTCTGAAGCGTGCAGTCTGCGGGGCGATGATGGGGTTTCGATGGAGGAACTGTGGAGATACGATGGAGGCAAGCACCTTAAGGCCCCGCCCCTGCATGCATGCCTCCCCTGCCCTCGCCGCCCTCGTCCTGATCGTCGAGGATGAGGCCGAGATCGCCGATATTCTTACCGCCTACCTGGAACGCGAAGGACTACGCACCCTGCGTGCCGCCGATGGCCACAGTGCACTGGACCTGCACCGCAGCGCCCGCCCCGACCTGGTCCTGCTCGACGTACAACTGCCGCGGCTGGATGGCTGGAGCGTACTGACCCAGCTGCGCCAGCGCGGCGAAACGCCGGTGATCATGCTGACCGCGCTGGACCAGGACCTGGACAAGCTGACTGCGCTGCGCATGGGCGCCGACGACTACGTCGTCAAGCCGTTCAATCCAGCCGAAGTGGCAGCGCGCGTGCGCGCCGTGCTGCGGCGTACGCTGCGTGGCTCGCGCGTGGACGCACCGACCGCACTGCGCGCGGGCCCGTTGCTGATCGACTCGGCCACCCATGCCGTGCATGTGGAAGGCGACGGCTACAGCCACGAAGTGCTGCTCACCCTCACCGAGTTCAAGCTGCTGCACTGCATGGCGCTGGCGCCGACCCGCATCTTCAGCCGCAGCGAACTGATGCACGAATGCCTGCCGGAAAGCGAGGCGCTGGAGCGCACGGTCGACAGCCATGTCAGCAAGCTGCGCCGCAAGCTGGATGAAGTGGGCATGGTCAATGTTCCGGCCAGCGTGCGCGGTGTCGGCTACCGGTTGATGGCCGACCGCTGATGGCCCGCCTGCGCCGCTCCGGGCTCAGTCGCCACATCATCGTCTCGATGTCGCTGATGGTGATCGGCGTCATCGTGATGATGATCCTGTCGTCGTGGCTGCTGTACGCGGTGCTGGTCGAGTTCTTCCCCGGCAGTGCCGAAGAGCCGGAAAGCTGGCTGCCGACCGGGCCTGAGCTGGCATGGATGGTCGGGGTGATCCTGACCGGCCTGGCACTGGCCATCGCCGCCTCGTTCCGTCTTGCCCATCGCATCCTGTCGCCGCTGAATTCACTGGTTGACAGCGTGCGCGCGCTTGCCGGCGGCGACCTCGGTGCGCGCGCCAGCGCCCAGGAAAACTCGCCCGGCGAAGTGGCCACCCTGGTCGAGGATTTCAATGCGATGGCGCGCCGCCTGCAGCACATGGAGAGCGAGCGCGCGATGTGGCATGCGGCCATTGCCCATGAACTGCGGACTCCGGTGACGATCCTGCGTGGTCGCCTGCAGGGGCTGGCCGAGGGCGTGTTCCAACCAGACGAATCCCAGTTCCGCAGCCTGCTGGCACAGGTCGAAGGCCTCTCACGCCTGATCGAGGATCTACGCGTGTTGAGCCTGTCCGACAACGCGCGGTTGGACGTACGCCGCGCACGCACCGACGTGGTGGCCGAAGTGCATTCGGTGATGACCCTGGTCGACCCGCAGTTCCGCGCCGCCGGCTTCGTGCTGGAGCTGGAAACCAGCCGCGAGGAACACAACGCGCACTGTGACCCGACACGCTTGCGCCAGGCCCTGCTGGCACTGCTGGAGAATGCGCGCCGCTACGCCAGCCCGGGCAAGGTGCGGATTGCCGTGCACGACACGCCCGGACACGTGCAGGTGGCGATCGAGGACGAAGGCCCGGGCATCGACCCGGAACTTCACACCGACATCTTCACTCCGTTCATGCGTGCCGACGGCTCGCGCTCGCGCCAGGGCGGCGGCAGCGGGCTGGGCCTGGCGGTGGTCAAGGCCATCGCCGATGCACATGGCGGGCGCGTCTACTGCACGCCCGGCAGCGCCGGCGGCAGCCGCTTCGTCATCGAGCTTCCGCGCCAGTAGCCGGCAGCCTGGCCTGTTCGCGCAGGTGCGCGCCGAGTGTGGTCAGATTGGCGTCGATCGCATCCATTTCGTCGCGCTGCGGCGCCGGCAGCGTCTGGCGCAGCTGTACGCGCAGCGCCTGCCACGCCGGCACCGCCTGCGCACTGGCGGTGGCCACGACCTCGGACAACAGCGCCTGCTCATCGGCAAGCGGCAACCCGTAGCCATCGTCGACCAGCAGCGTACCCGGGCGCAGCCATTGCCCACCCTGCTCCAGCAGCTGGCGCAGGCCGCGCGTCTCGGCACTGTCCGGTGCCGCCAGCAGGCGCCGTTTCAGCACATCGCGCGCGCGCAGTTCGGCGCGGCGTTGCGCAGCCTGTTCCAGCAGCAGCAGCCCGGCGCTGGCACGCAGGTCACCCTGCAGCAGCCAGGGCGCACGCTGCTGTGCGGGCAGCTTCAGCCAGGCGCGCACATCGCGCACCGGCAGATCCAGCTGCGAAGCCGCCACATCGAACAACTGCTGGTAATGGTCGCGCGCCGAAGCGAAGTAGTAGCCCTGCGCCTGCGCTGAATCCCGATCAGCCAGCACCTGCTCATCCAGTACCTGCAATCGCGCCAGCCGGCGCTTCAACCCGCGCGGACTCAGCTGGGCCAGCCCGGCCTCCCCCAGGCGCGGCACACCCGCCTGCAGCAGCTTTGCGGTTTCCACCGCGCAGTTGTTGCTGACGAAGTAATAGCGCCCGTCATAGCTCCAGTGCACCTGTGCAGTGCGCTCGAGCAGGCCGGCGATCTCGCCGGGCGACAACTGCAACGGCAGCGACTGCAACCCACGCAGTTCCACCTTGGCGTACTCGTCCACCACCTGCTGCAGCGGCAGCACGAACAGGCGCGAGGGATAGCCGCCGGTCAGGCCACGCCAGTTGGAAATCTGCACATCACCTACGAATGCGCGGAACGACAGCACGCGGTGGTACTCCAGGTCCAGGCGGCAGTCCGGCCCCAGCGCACGGCCCGGCCGGCAGATCACCAGCCGCAGCATGCTGTGCCCCCAGCGGCTCATCGGCTGCGCACTGCCTTCGGCGAACAGGTAGTCCACGGCGTAGACGCGCGAAGGATCGAGCTGCAGCAGCGATGCGGCGCCCTCTTCCGATTCGGCCTGCAGCAATGGCAACGTGGCCGCGCAGTGCGACTGCGGCAGCGATGGCGGGGTTCCGAAATGGGCCTGGTACCACTGCGCCAGCGCCGGGCGCCGGCAGGCAAACTCGCTGTCGAGCACGAAATGCTCGGCGTTCACTGCCAGGTACTCGGCCGGATCCTTCAGTTCATAGGCATCCGGACTACGGTCACGGAAGTCGTTGCCACCACGGCCGAGATGCCAGGGCTTGCGCTGCCATCCGGCCAGGTCGCGCCACCGCGCACTGCGCGACCAGTTCGCGCCGCTACGGTCTGCAACATGGGTCAGTTCATGCACCAGCGCGCTGCGTCGTGCACGGCGTGCGCCGGGCACGGCGTCATCCAGCAGCTCGCGACGCAGGTCGATGCGGGCGGCGAAAGCGCGACCGTGCACATCGGCCGGCAGATGGTCGCTCCAGCGCACCTGCACGTGTGCTGGCAGTGCGCGCAGCAGGCCATCTGGCAGCAGGGACTGCACATCGGCCAGGGTCTGCATCGCCACCTGCTGCTGTGCAGGGCTCAGCCCTTCCGGATCCAGGCGCAGGTCTCCGCTGGCATGTGCGGCCGGAACGGCCAGCAGTAGAGCCAGGCCATGCCTGGCTGCGTTCCGTGCAGATGTCATGGCGTTGCCAGCCAGCGGCCGGCACTACCCGGGATCAACGCGCCAGCAGCGCGCGGGCCAGTTCCAGGTCGCTCTGCTGCTGCGCGGCAGCGCTCTGCTCACGCAGGTGCACCAGTGCGGCCTGCAGGCGGGCGCCACGGATCTGGCCATCGCTGGCGACGAACGCAGCGGCATCGTCGCGTGCAGCCAGCACCACCTTGTCGTCACCCGAGCTGCTGCCCGAGGATCCCGAGGAAGCACCGGTGGCGGAACCGGCCGAGGTGCCGGCGAAGCTGGAAGCGAAGCCGGCCAGCGGCAGGGACAGCAGGGCGAGCAGCAGAAGCGGACGGGTCATCGGTTCGAAGCCGGTTGTGAGGATGCGTGGAGCGTAACGGGTGTGTGAAGGATTTGCCCGGCTCAAACGTCGAACAGCTTGCCCGGATTCAGCCGCGCTTGGGGATCGAACGCACGTTTGACCGCCTTCATCAGGGCGATCTCGGCCGGGCCGCGGGTGCTGTCCAGGTAGCCCTTCTTGACCAGGCCGATGCCGTGTTCAGCCGAGATGCTGCCATCGAACCGGGCCAGCACCTGCGCCAACAGCTTGGTCACCTGCTCGCACTGCGCGACGAAATCGGCGTCGCTGGTGTCATCGGGCTTGAGCACGTTGATGTGCAGGTTGCCGTCACCGATATGACCGAACCACACCACATCGAAGTGCGGGTAGGCCTGCCCGATCAATGCCTGGGTCTCGGCCAGGAACGCCGGCATCGCCGAGATCCGCACCGAGACGTCGTTCTTGTAGGGCTTGTAGCGCGCCAGCGATTCGGTGATGCCTTCGCGCAGGCGCCACAACTGGGCAGCCTGGGCATCGCTGGCACTGATCACGCCGTCGCTGACCCAGCCGTTGCCCATGCAGTCCTCGAAGGCCGCCATCGCCGCCGCTTCCTGCGCTTCGTCGTTGGCGGCGAACTCGGTGACCACGTAATACGGGTGCACCTCGTCGAACGGTGCCTGCGCACCATGCGCCAGCACGTGCTCCAGCGCCCGGTCGGTAAAGAATTCGAAGGCCTGCAGCTGCAGCCGCGCGCGGAACGCGGCGAATACCTGCATCAGCACTTCGAAGCTGGGCAGCGCCAGCAGCATCACGTTGCTGGCTGGCGGCGGATCGGTGAGTTTCACTGTCGCCTCGACGATCACGCCCAACGTGCCTTCCGAACCGATCAGCAGCTGGCGGAAGTCATAGCCGCTGGAGTTCTTGATCAGGCCCTTGTTGAGTTCCAGCAGTTCGCCGCTGGCGGTGACCACCTTCAGCCCGGCGATCCACTCGCGGGTATTGCCATAGCGGATCACGCGGATGCCGCCGGCATTGGTGGCGATGTTGCCACCGATCGTGCACGACCCGCGCGCAGCGAAGTCCACCGGGTAGATCAGGCCGTGGTCCAGCGCGGCGTTGTGCACGGCCTCCAGCGGCATGCCGGCCTGCACCACCAGGGTGCGATCGACCGCGTCGTAGGCCAGTGCCTTGTTCATCCGTTCCAGGCTGAGCACCAGCTCGCCGTTGGCGGCCACCGCGCCACCGGAAAGGCCGGTACGGCCGCCGGACGGCACCACGGCCACGCCCTCGCCCGCACTCCAGCGCATCACCGCCTGCACTTCCTCGACCGTGGCCGGCAGTGCGACCGCCAACGGCGCCGGCGTCCAGCGCCGGGTCCAGTCGCGCCCGTAATGCTCCAGGTCGGCCGGGTCGGTCTTCAGCTTCAGGCCGGGACAGGCCTGCTGCAGCGAGGCAATGCGGGAATCGGTCATGACGGTCCAGCGCGGTGCGTGAAGAACGGGCAAGCGTGCCAGCGGTACGCGCCAGCGTCCAGCCCCACAGCATTGCAGATAGCTACGGATGCAACCAATTGCGCACTGCACCATGGGCGCTTCGATCTGGCATAGTGGTCAGCCCCTGTCCCACTGGCCGTGTTGCCCCATGTCGCCGAAGAAGACCTCGTTCCCCAAGCAGGATATCCGCGTGCTGTTGCTGGAGGGGGTCAGCCAGACCGCCGTGGAGGTGTTCAGCGCCGCCGGCTACAGCCAGATCGAGGCGCACACCAAGGCGCTGCCCGAGGACGAACTGAAGGCGCGCATCGCCGAGGCGCACATCGTCGGCATCCGTTCGCGCACCCAGCTCAGCGCCGAGGTGCTGGCCGAGGCCAAGCGCCTGATCGCGGTGGGCTGCTTCTGCATCGGCACCAACCAGGTCGACCTGGACGCGGCCGAGCTGGCCGGCATCCCGGTGTTCAACGCGCCCTATTCCAACACCCGCAGCGTGGCCGAGCTGGTGATTGCCGAGGCGATCATGCTCACCCGTGGCATTCCGCAGAAGAATGCCGAGTGCCATCGCGGCGGCTGGTCGAAGTCGGCCAGCGGCAGCCATGAGGTGCGTGGCAAGACCCTGGGCATCATCGGCTATGGCCACATCGGCACCCAGGTCGGCGTGCTGGCCGAATCGCTGGGCATGCAGGTGATCTTCCACGACGTGGAAACCAAGCTGGCGCTGGGCAATGCGCGTGCTGCGGCCAGCCTGGACGACCTGCTGGCCCGCGCCGACATCGTCACCCTGCACGTGCCGGAGACCCCGGCCACGCAGTGGATGATCGGCAGCACCGAGCTGGCGAAGATGCGCAAGGGCGCGCACCTGATCAACGCCGCGCGCGGCACCGTGGTCGACATCGATGCGCTGGACGCGGCGCTGGCCAGCGGCCACGTCGGCGGTGCCGCGCTGGACGTGTTCCCGGTCGAGCCGAAGGGCAATGGCGATATCTTCGAATCGCCGCTGACCCGCCACGACAATGTGATCCTGACCCCGCACGTGGGCGGCAGCACGCTGGAGGCGCAGGACAACATCGGCGTGGAGGTGGCGGCCAAGCTGGTGCGCTACAGCGACAACGGCAGCACCCTGTCGGCGGTCAACTTCCCGGAAGTGACCCTGCCCGAACACGAAGACAGCCTGCGCCTGCTGCACATCCACCAGAACGTGCCGGGCGTGCTGTCCAAGGTCAACGAGATCTTCTCGCGCCACAACGTCAACATCGACGGCCAGTTCCTGCGCACCGACCCGAAGGTGGGCTACGTGGTGATCGACATCACCGCCAGCGAGGCACAGGCCGCCGCCGTGCGCGACGAACTGGCCGCGATTCCGGGCACGCTGCGGACGCGCATCCTGTATTGAAAAAAGGGGACGGAGGGGATTAAGTCGTTTGCGGCACATGCGCTATAAACGACTTAATCCCCTCCGTCCCTTTTTACCTCAGCGTGCCAACCAGCGTCGCGCCATGCGCTGCATGGACTCGTCCGATTGCGGATCGGACGCGACTTCGGTCACCGGCCGCCATGCCAGGTCAAGTGACTCTTCGCTGAGCACGAAGGCTTCGCCACCCAGCGCGCGGATCACGAAACGCACGTCGTAGTGCCAGTGCCCCGGCACGTCCTTGCGCTCCGGAATCCAGTGCTTGTCCAGATCGAAGATGGCCGGATCTTCCAGCACCAGGCCGCTCAGGCCGGACTCCTCCTCGGCTTCCTTCAGCGCCACCTGGGCCAGGTCGCGGTCGCCGTCGGCGTGGCCGCCCAGCTGCAGCCAGCGCTGCAGCTTGCGGTGATGGGTCAGCAGCAGGCGCTGGCCATCGGCACTGACCAGCCAGCAGCTGGCGGTGAAGTGGCCGGCAAGCCGTTCACGCCGGAACGGGTCTTCCGGATCATCCAGCAATGTGCCGAATTCGGCAGCCAGTGCGTCGTGGGCGGGCTCACGGCGGGCGTAGTCCCGCAGCAGGTCGCGCAGGCGATCGTCAAGCACGGCAAGGGTTTCGGCGGTCTGGCGCATGAATGGGGGCGGTCTGGAAAAATACTGCTCATTATCGCCGTTCATTGTTGCGATTGCGCTTGTGCGTTGGCTTCAGCTTTGGCTAAGGTACAGCGGGCCGTTCGCGCGGCCTTCACCATTCCAGGGTTGCCGGCAACGTATCGGCGGCCCACCCCATCCGATCACTAGGAAGTACTGCATGCTGAAAGCTCTGTTGAGGGTCAAGCCGGTTGAACCGGCCGGGCACGTCGATGCCGGCGAACCCATCGAAGGCAGCCTGGACGGCGAAGCCACGTTGAAACGGACCCTCACGGCTAAACACCTCATCCTGCTTGGCGTGGGTGCGGTGATCGGCGCTGGTATCTTCGTGCTGACCGGCCAGGCCGCGGCCAACCATGCCGGCCCGGCGGTGATGCTTTCGTTCGTGCTGGCCGGTTTCGCCTGTGCCCTGGCGGGCCTGTGCTACGCAGAGTTCGCGGCGATGATGCCGGTCTCCGGCAGTGCCTATTCGTACTCCTACGCCACCCTGGGCGAAGGCATGGCCTGGTTCATCGGCTGGTGCCTGGTGCTGGAGTACCTGTTCGCCTCGGCCTCGGTCGCGGTGGGCTGGTCGGCATACCTGATCAGCTTCATCACCACCACCTTGCACATGCCGTTCCCGGACCTGCTCAGCGCCGCGCCCATCGCCTGGACCGGCAGCGAGTTCGTCTCCTCCGGCAAGCTGTTCAACCTGCCGGCGGTGCTGATCGTGGCGGCGGTGTCCGGCCTGCTGTACGTGGGCGTGACCCAGTCGGCCTTCGTCAACGCCATCATCGTGGCAATCAAGGTCACCGTCATCTGCCTGTTCATCGGCATCGGCGCGGCCCATATCGACCCGGCCAACTGGCAGCCGTTCATCCCGGAAAACACCGGCGTGCCGGGTGAGTTCGGCTGGAGCGGCATCTTCCGCGCCGCCACCATCGTGTTCTTTGCCTACATCGGCTTCGACGCGGTCTCCACCGCCGCCGGCGAAACCAAGGACCCACAGCGCAACATGCCGATCGGCCTGCTCGGCTCGCTGGCGGTGTGCACCATCGTGTACATCATCGTCTGTGCGGTGCTGACCGGCATGATGCCGTACCACCTGCTCGGCACCGACAAGCCGGTGGCGACCGCGCTGGAGCCCTACCCGACCCTGTCCTGGCTGAAGACGTTCGTGGAAATCGGCGCCATCGCCGGCCTGTCCTCGGTGGTGCTGGTGATGATGATGGGCCAGACCCGCATCGCCTACACCATCTCCCGCGACGGCCTGCTGCCGAAGTTCTTCGGCAAGGTCCACGCCCGCTTCCGCACCCCGTACGTCGCCACCATCGTGGTCGGCGTGATCGCTGCCGCGCTGGCCGGCCTGGTGCCGCTGAACGTGCTCGGCGAACTCGTCTCGATGGGCACCCTGCTGGCCTTCGCCACCGTCTGCGTCGGCGTGCTGGTGCTGCGCTATACCAAGCCGGACCTGCACCGCCCGTTCCGCGTGCCGATGGTGTGGATCATCTGCCCGCTCGGCGCGGCCACCTGCCTGTTCCTGTTCTGGCAGGCGTTCGTGGTGCACTGGCACCTGTTCGTCGGCTGGACCCTGCTCGGCCTGCTGATCTACCTGGGCTACGGCATCCGCAACAGCAAGCTGGCCAAGTCGCCCTGATCCGCCTACGGGCCGGCCTCGCGCCGGCCCGTCCGTTTTCCCCGCGCGCCGCCCGTGGCGCGCTTCGACAAGACCACCACACATGTTCAAGCAACTGTGGGCCACCAAGCACCCGCATGCCGCCCATGAAGACGCCAACGGCCTGAGCCTGCGCCGCCACCTCGGCCCCTGGGGCCTGACCGCCCTCGGTATCGGCGCGGTGATCGGCGGCGGCATCTTCGTCATCACCGGCCAGGCCGCCGCCAACCACGCTGGCCCGGCCATCATGCTGTCCTTCGTACTGGCCGCCATCTGTTGCGCCTTCTGCGCACTGGCCTATGCCGAGTTCGCCTCGATGGTGCCGGTCTCCGGCAGCGCCTACACCTACACCTACGCCACCTTCGGCGAGCTCTCGGCCTGGTTCATCGGCTGGATGCTGGTGCTCGAGTACGGCGTCTCCGCCTCGGCGGTCGCAGTCAGCTGGACCGGCTATTTCCTCAGCCTGCTCAGCCAGTTCGACATCCATCTACCGGCGGCGCTGGTCAGCGCCCCGCTCGATGCACAGCTGCGCCCCACCGGCGCGATCGCCAACCTGCCGGCCGCCGCGCTGGTACTGCTGCTGACCTGGCTGTGCTACGTCGGCATCAGCAAGTCCTCGGCGATGAACATGGCAATGGTCGTGCTGAAGACCGGCCTGATCCTGCTGGTCATCGTGGTCGGCTGGAAGTATGTGGACACCAGCAACTGGACCCCGTTCATTCCCGCCAACGAAGGCCCCGGCAAGTACGGCATGGAAGGCGTGCTGCGTGGCGCGGCGATGGTGTTCTTCGCCTACATCGGTTTCGAAGCGGTGTCGGTGGCGGCGCAGGAATCGAAGAATCCGCAGCGTGACATGCCGTTCGGCATGATGCTGTCGCTGGTGATCTGCACCGTGCTGTACATCGCGATGGCTGCGGTGATGACCGGCCTGGTGCCGTTCCAGCTGCTCGGCACCGACGAGCCGGTGGTGACTGCCGTGGCCGCGCATCCGCAGCTGGGCTGGCTGCGCTGGGTGGTCGAGGTCGGCGCACTGGTCGGCCTGTCCTCGGTGGTGCTGGTGATGATCATCGGCCAGCCGCGCATCTTCATGATCATGGGCCGCGACGGCCTGCTGCCGCCGGTGTTCACCAGGATCCACCCGAAGTACCGCACTCCGCACATCAACACCGTGATCACCGGCATCGGCATCGCGCTGCTGGCGGCGCTGTTCCCGCTGGACATCCTCGGCGAGCTGACCTCGATGGGCACGCTGATCGCGTTCGCCGCAGTCTGCGCCGGCGTGCTGATCCTGCGCCGTACCCAGCCGGACCTGCCGCGCCCGTTCCGCATGCCGATGGCGTGGCTGATCTGCAGCCTGGGCGTGTTGAGCTGCCTTGCCCTGCTGTCGGCGATGACGATGCACAACTGGATGCTGATGGGGGTGTGGACGTTCGTCGGTTTCGTGATCTATTTCTGCTACGGTTTCAGGTACAGCCGCCTGCGGGGTAAGTAAAGGGATTGCAGGGCCTGCGGCCCTGCACCCGCCGGAGCCGGAGCAACTTCCAGAGCAACAGCTGGATTGAGGGTTTGGCAGGGAGGCATGGGTTAGCGGGGGACGCCGTGAATCCATCCCTGGAGGCTTGGCCGCGGCATCCATGCCGCGGACACCCCCGCGAACCCATGCCTCCCCGCCCCTGGCACTTTCCCGGCACGTTCGGTAGATCCACGCCATGCGTGGATGATGGTCATTCCCAGCGACCAGGGCGCCCGACGATGATCATCTGCGGCCAAACCAGATGGTGTTCTGTATCCAGCCTGCGCCGCCCATGCAGCCCATGAAGTGCTCGTGATTCTCCTTGGCGTTGACGTCCACGGTGTGGCGCTCGGTCTTTGGCATCAGCATCTTCTTGTATTTGCCATCCACGTCGCATGTCTCGCCTTCCTTGCAGACGGTCAGCACCTCGATCTCCTCGGTGCGCTCGACAACCTCAATCTTCTCCGGCCACTTCTCGTTCGCTTCGGCCCTGCAGTGCCAACGCGACTCATCCAGCGGATCGGCATGGTCGCTGAAGCGTGCCCATTCGGTCGCACAACCGCCGGTCAACAGCGCAAGCCCCGCAGCCACGGCCATTCGCATACACGTAGCCATCTCCATCATCCTTCTCGATTTCCGGTCGCTGCACGCGCTCGTACTTTCCGTCCACGTCGTACGTGTTCTTGTCCCGCCCCCTGCTCGTCTCCAGCCTCAACGCCTGAACGGTTCGCAGAGCCACGTCATTCTCCGCTGGCCACTGTTGCCTCGAGTCCGTTGAGCAGCAACCGGTCGAGCCGCTGCCGTCCGCCGCGCCGGCTCCGCCTAGCGGCGATTGAACCAGATGAGCTGCTGCTGCCAGCCGGCACCGGCCATGCAGGCATTGAACTCGCTGCTGCGGTCGGACGCATTGACGTCCACGATGTAACTCTCCTCTTTCGGCATGGGTACCATGTTGTACTTGCCGTCAATGGCGCAGACTTCATCAAGCCTGCAGGGCACCTTGCGGTCTTCGTAGACGGTGCGCGTGGCCACTTCATTCCTGACCGGCCAGTGATCGTCGGCCTGCGCCCTGCAACTCGAATGGGCGGGGCCGAATGACCGCGCACCCGCATCCATCTTCACCCATTCCATCGTGCAGCCACTGCTGGCAAGCATGATGCCAATCGCCCCCATCATCCCCATCGCGCGCGCGATCATCGAAGTACTCCTTTCCTTGGCGCTCGCCGGAACTTCTGCGGCAATCCGATGATGTTTCGCGGCAAGAGGGCTGTCCACGACCGGAATCGCTTCCAGCGGGAGCGCTGCCCTCCCCATTCAGCCAGCGCTGTGCTTGCCTCGATCCAACCCCTGCGCGCCGCCTGCCAGCACACCGCTTCGCGTTGCCCACGCAGCAGGCAGGCGGTCGCCGCGCGGGCCCAGCATCGGGCCGGATCACGTAAAATGCCGTCCATGGACACCACCACCTTCCCCTACGACACCGCCCGCCTGGGCGAACTGGCCCAGCTGCTGATCGACAACGTCCGCGAACTGGCCCAGGCCGGCTGGACCCCGGCCACCAGCAGCAACTTCTCCCACCGCCTGGATGATCGCCACGCCGCGATCACCGTCTCGGGCAAGGACAAGGGCCGCCTGATCGAGGACGACATCATGGTGGTGGACTTCGACGGCCAGGCCGTGGGCCGCCCGTTGCGCCCCTCCGCCGAAACCCTGCTGCACACCCAGCTGTACCGCCGCTTCCCGGAAATCGGCTGCGTACTGCACACCCATTCGCCGGTGCAGACCATTGCCTCGCGCCTGTACGCGCCGCAGGGTCATGTGCACCTGGAAGGCTACGAACTGCTGAAGGCCTTCGCCGGCAACAGCACCCACGAGATGGCCATCGACGTACCGGTGTTCGCCAACACCCAGGACATGAACGTGCTTTCGAAGCAGGTCGATGATCTGCTCGACCGCCAGAACCTGCGGGGCTACCTGATCGACGGCCACGGCCTGTACGCCTGGGGCCGTGACATGGCCGAGGCGCGTCGCCACCTGGAAGCCTTCGAATTCCTGTTCCACTGCGAACTGGAACTGCGCAAGCTGCGCGGCTGAACCCGTGCGCAGGTGCAGATGCCGATCCGGAATCTGCGCCTCGTCCCCACCCTGCTACCCTGTCTTCCCCCCGAGACGTTCAAGCTGCCGCCATGAGCCGACTGCGCATCTACGACGACACCCGCCCCGAATCGCCGCTGCTGGACACCCAGGACGGCGCGGTCATCGCTGCCGAACTGCAGAAGATCGGCGTCACCTTTGAGCGCTGGCAGGCCACCGCGCCAGTCGCGCCGGGCGCCAGCCAGGAGGAAGTGTTCGCTGCCTACCGTGCGGACATCGACCGCCTGGTCGCCGAGCGCGGCTTCAAGAGCGTGGACGTCGCCTCGATCGCCCCGGACAACCCGAACCGCGCCGAGCTGCGGAAGAAGTTCCTCGACGAGCACTTCCACAAGGAAGACGAGGTGCGCTTCTTCGTCGCAGGCTCCGGCCTGTTCACCCTGCACGTGGGCGACAAGGTCTACGAGATCGAGTGCGTGAAGGACGACCTGATCGCCGTGCCCGATGGCACCACCCACTGGTTCGACATGGGCGATGAACCGAGCTTCGTGGCGATCCGCTTCTTCACCGAGCCGGACGGCTGGGTGGGTCATTTCACCGGCACCGACATCGCGCAGAAGTTCCCCCGTTACGTACCCACCCAGGCGTCCTGATCCATGCAGCCCCGCGTCATCCTGACCGACATCGAAGGCACCACCAGCAGCATCTCGTTCGTCAAGAACGTGCTGTTCCCCTATGCCCGCAAGGCCTTGCCGGCGTTCGTTGCCGAACATGGCCAGCAGCCGGAGGTCCGCCGCTGGCTGGACGCAGTGGCTACCGAGATCGGTGGCGCCTGCCAGGACAGCCTGGTCGCCGAGACGCTGCAGGGCTGGATCGACCAGGACCGCAAGCACACCGCGCTGAAGGCGCTGCAGGGCCTGATCTGGGATGAAGGCTACCGCCGCGGCGACTACACCGCGCACTTCTACCCGGAAGTGGCGCCGGTGCTGAAGGGCTGGCACGCTGCCGGCCTGCCGCTGTACGTGTACTCCTCCGGCTCGGTGCCGGCGCAGAAGCTGTTCTTCGGTTTCAGCGATGCCGGTGACCTCAGCCCGCTGGTGTCGGGCTGGTTCGATACCGAGATCGGCGGCAAGCGCGAGGCCGACAGCTACCGCCGCATCGTGCAGGCGATCGGCGTGCCGGCCGGCGAGATCCTGTTCCTGTCCGATGTGGTGGAGGAATTGGACGCCGCCCGCGAAGCCGGCCTGCAGACCCGCCTGATCGATCGCCTGGATGATTACCCGATGCCGCGCATCGGCCAGGCCGCCAATGGCCACGAGCGGGTCGAGAACTTCCAGCAGATCCAGCTGTAAAGAAGAGATGTGTGCGGACCAACGGTCCGCACCTGCCCGTCTCCGCGTCTGGTAGATGCCAACCTTGGTTGGCATGTTCGGGGTGTGCCAACCAAGGTTGGCACCTACCAAAACAGGATGTGCCGCCCTCAACGATCAAGGTGTGCGGACCAACGGTCCGCACCTGCCCGGCTCCGCGTCTGGTGGATGCCAACCTTGGTTGGCATGTTCGGGGTGTGCCAACCAAGGTTGGCACCTACCAAAACAGGATGTGCCGCCCTCAACGATCGAGGTGGGCGGACCAGCGGTCCACACCTGCCCGGCTCCGCGTCTGGTGGATGCCAACCTTGGTTGGCATGTTCCGGGTGTGCCAACCAAGGTTGGCACCTGCCAATGCGGGATACGCCGCCCTCAACGATCGTTGAGGGTCTTCAGCTTCATTGCTTCGCGCAGGGCAGTCAGGTCCACCGGGCCGCGCACCGCAATGTCCCGGGTCTCGCCCGGCAGCAGGTCCAGCAGGTTGTCTTCGACCTGCACATCCAGCGCGCCGAAATCGATCCACGTCGCGCGCACGTAAGCCGCGCTTTCCAGGCGTAGACGATAGTGATCGCCTTCGATGGACAGGGTGGCCTTCAGCTTCTGCCGCGGCAACACCTGGTCCTTGGCTTCGACGAATCCGACGACCTGGCGGGCACTGACCGCCCCGTTCTGCAGCAGCTCGAACACGGCCACCGTGCGCTTCGGATCGGCACCGGCCAGCAGCTCGGCATCGCGGAAATCACCAATCGAGGTGACGCCCGCCGCCGTCAACGTCACCGCGTCCTCGCGACGACGCAGCACCTTGCCATCCACATCCATCACCCGCAGCCGCCAACGTGCATCTGCGGCAGCGCCATCATTGATCAGGCGCACCCGCGTACTGCCCTCATCACGCAATGCCGCCAGCGTGATCGGCGCGAAGAAGCGCCGCGCGGCAAAGTGCAATGCCTTCCAGCGACCGAAGTAGTCCACGCTGGACCATGAAGCACCCGGCCAGACGTCGTTGAGCTGCCAGTACAGCGAGCCCATCGTGTACGGCCGCGAGGCGCGATGGTGCAACGCGGCCAGCGCGATGCCATCGGCCTGCATCACCTGGCTGAGGTAGACGAAGTCCTCGAAGTCCTTAGGCGTGCCGTAGCCCAGTTCGATGTAGTGCAGCAGGCGGCTGTTGCCCTCGCCGGCCATGAATTTCTGGTGCGCGCGGATCACCGGGCTGTCGATGCGCTGCTCGGCGCGGGTGGCGATCTGGTCCACGGTGGCCACCGACGGCCATGCCTGCAGGCCGTACTCGGACATGAAGCGCGGCGTCTCGCGCAGGTAAGCCTGAACCGGCAGCGCCGGATTGCCCCAGACCTGCCAGTAGTGCTTGTCGCCACGGGTCGAGTCGATGGCTTTTTCGTCAAGGTCGTTGCTGGGCGAGCTGGACCAGTACGGTACGCCCAGCCCCTCCTCGCCCACCACCTGGCGCAGGTCGTTGCCGAACAGATCGACGTAACCCTGCCAGACCTTTGCCGCAAACGCCGGGTCGGCCGCCTTCAGGTCACGGCCGTGGCCCCAGTCCTTCCATGCGGTTTCTTCCTCATTGTTGCCACACCACAGCACGATGCTGGGGTGATGGCGCAGCCGGCGCACATTGTCGCGTGCCTCGGCCACCACGCTGGCACGGAAGGCCGGATCGTAGCCCGGCTGCATGCCACCACCGAACATGAAGTCCTGCCAGACCAGCAGGCCCAGTTCGTCGGCGATGTCGAAGAACGCATCGTCCTCGTAGTAGCCGCCCCCCCAGTTGCGCAGCATGTTCATGTTGGCGTCGCGTGCGGCGGTCAGCACCTGGCGCAGGCGCGCGGCGTCGACCCGTGCGGGGAAGGCATCGAACGGAATGACGTTGGCGCCCTTTGCGAAGATCTCCACGCCGTTGATGACGAAAGCGAAGCCCTGCCCGCCCTTGCCGTCTTCCTCGCGGCGCAGTTCAACCGTGCGCAGGCCGATACGCTGCTCGCGCACCAGCGCTGCATCGGCGCCATCATCCAGGCGGACCTGCACGGTGTAGCGGTCCTGTGCACCGTGGCCGACCGGCCACCAGCGCTGCGGCTTGACCAGTTCGACCGGTACTTCGACGGCGTTCTGGCCGGGCTTCAGCAGCACCGTGCGCTGCACCTGGGCCACGCTGCGACCCTGCGGATCGCGCACATCGACATTCACCACCGCAGAACCGGCCGCTGCGCCTTGCTCCATCTCCAGCAGCACGGCCAGCTTCGCCTGCTCCGCGCTCAATGCATCGGTACGCACGGCAAGATCGGTCAGGCGGTGCGCATCCCAGGCCTGCAGGTCGACCCCGCGCCACACGCCGGCGGTGACATAGCGCGGGCCCCAGTCCCAGCCGAAGTGATAGGCCGGCTTGCGCGCGAAGTTGCCGACCATCGCTTCCTTCGGCTCATCGCCATACGGCGACGGGTAATTGCCAGCGATCTTGTGCGGCATCGCCTGTACACCGGGAAGCAGTGTGCGGATCGGCGAACGGAACACGATCTGCAGTTCATTGCCATTCGCGCGCAGGCGCCCGTCCACGCGCGCACGCCAGGTGCGGTGCGCGTTGTCCGCGTGCAGCAGCGGCCTGCCGTTGAGGCTGACTTCGGCATAGGTATCCAGCCCGTCGAAGCGCAGCTCGGCATTGGGCTTGGCCAGTGTCGCCGCATCCACGTCGAAGCGGGCGCGGTACTCCCAGGCAGCCAGCCCGATCCATTGCAGCTCTGCCTCAGGCGCACCGACGTACGGATCGCGGATCAGCCCGTGGGCGAGCAGGTCGGTGTGCACGCTGCCCGGCACCTTCGCCGCACGCCACTGCTGCAGGCCCGGGTGGGCGGCGCCCTGCGCATCGCCGGGCAGCATGCGGAATTCCCATCGCGCCTGCAGCGGGGCTGCAGTTGCCGGGAAGGCGGAGACTGCGATCAGCAGCAGGAGCAGACGGACAACGAGGGAAAGACGATGCACGCGGAGCTCCTGTTTTTCCGCCGGGCGTCGCCCGGCGCTGCCGATTCCGGATTGCCAGGCATGGCCTGGCACTACTGCCTTCGAACGATCTTCAGCGCACCACGTTCAACACTTCGTAGCACGCACCCATGGTGTGGTAATCCACCTTGCCAGCCGGGCTCTTCTCGTCGCTGTACTTGCGGTTGTCGGCATCAAGGATGCGGAACCAGGCACCGTACTGGTGGTCGACGAAGTACTCCCACGCGTAGGCCCAGATGCGTTCGTACCACTGCCAGTAGCGGTCGTCGCCGGTGCGCTTGGCCATCAGCGCGGCGGTGGCCAGCGTTTCGGCCTGCACCCAGAAATACTTGTCGTCGTCGCAGACGAAGCTGTCGCCACCGATCGGCGCACCGTCCATGCCCGCCTGTCGGCGCGTTTCCGGTGCGAAACCGTAGTACAAGCCACCGCGCGCCTCGTCCCAGCTGCGCGCCACAGCCACATCGAACAGGTGCTGCGCGGTCGGCACCAGCCAGTCGGCCTGCACGTGGCGATCGAGGATCAGCAGCAGCTTGGCCCACTCGGTCTGGTGGCCGGGCTGGAAGCCCCATGGGCGGAACAGGTGCTTGGGGTCGTCCAGGTTGTAGTCCCAGTCGATTTCCCAGTTCTCATCGTAGTGCTCCCAGACCAGCCCGCCGGCCTTGGCCGCCTGGCGGCGGGTCATGTTGTCGGCTAGCTGCAGCGCACGCTCGACATAGCGCTGCTCACCACTGGCCTCGAACGCCGCCAGCATCGCCTCGCACATGTGCATGTTGGCGTTCTGGCCGCGATAGCCGGTGAAGTTCCACTGGCCATCGGCCTCGTCCTTGTACAGGCCGTGCTGTGGCTCCCAGAAGCGCGCTTCCAGCAGCTTCCAGGTTTCGTCCATCCACACACGCGCCTGTTCGATACCGGCCTTCAGCGCGCAACTGTAGGCCAGCAGCACGAACGCCACGCCGTAGCAGTGGTTCATGTCGTCCTCGACCTTGCCGTCGCGCAGGGTCCAGGCATAGCCGCCGGTGGCCGGGTTGCGGTGCACGTCCCGCAGGTAGCGCACGCCGTGCTCGACCGCCTCGCGGTATTCAGCATTGCCGAATTCGCGGTAGGCCATCGCGTAGTTGAAGACGAAGCGCGTGCTGCTCACCAGGTGGCGGTGGCTGGCATCGTAGACGCTGCCGTCATCCCGGAAGTAGTGGAAGAAGCCGCCGTCCGGATCGATGCAGCGCGGATGGTAGAACGCCATGGTATCGGCGATGTGCGCGCGCAGGAACGCGGGCGAACGGAAATCGGGCGAGGTGCTCATGCGGTAATGTCCTGGGCCTGCAGCAGCTGCTGCACTTCATCGAGCGAGGGCATTGCGGCGAACGCGCCCTTGCGGGTAACAGCCAGCGCCCCCACGGCGGCGCCGAAACGCAGCGTGGCGGTGATCGCCTCCGGGTCCTGGCAGAACGCAGCGAAACCAGCGCCCGCCCCACCGCGCTCCAGCAGGCCGACCAGCACGCCACCGACGAAGGCATCGCCAGCAGCCGTGGTGTCGACCGTGGCCACGCGGAAACTGGTGACCGTGCCGTGGTTGTCGCGGGTGTACCAGTGCAGCGTGGCCGCACCGTCGGTGACGATGACCCAGCGCGCCTGCGCGGCCAGCAGGCGCCGCAGCACCGTCGCCTCGCCGTCACTGCCCAGCGGCGCGGCCAGGTAGTCCAGTTCCTCGCGCGACAGCTTGACCAGATCGGCGCGTTCCAGCGCCTGCCACAGGCGCGGCGTCGGATCCTCGTTCGCCGGCCACAGCGCGGGACGCAGGTTCAGATCGAGGCTGACCACCGCTCCGGCCGCACGTGCACGGTCCATGCCGGCAAAGGTCGCCTCGGCGATGCCCGGCTCGGTCAGGCTGTTGGAGCAGACGTGGAAGCACTGCGCACTGTCGAGGCAGGCGGCCTGGAAATCGCTGTCACGGAACAGCAGGTCGGCGGCCGGCGGGCGGTAGAAGCTGAAGCTGCGCTCGCCACTGGCGTCGAGGGCGACGAAGGCCAGCGCGGTCTTCGCCGCATCGGTACGCACGATGTAATCCGTGCCCACGCCGTGCTCGACCAGGCTGTCGGCCAGGAAGTCACCGAACATGTCACGGCCGAGCATGCCGACGAACTGGGTCTTCGCGCCCAGCCGCGCAGCGGCCACGGCAACGTTGGCCGGCGCACCGCCGGCGTACTGCAGGAACGCCCGCGGCGTATCGGCCGAGGCCGGCGGCTGCGCTAGTAGATCGATCAAAATTTCGCCGAAGCAAACGATGGAACCCATTCCGGACTCAGCCTCCCTGCGTTGCGGAAGCCGGCGTACGTGCGCCGACCAGTCCGTAGAAAATGATGTAGCCGTAGCACAGCAGCGGCAGGATGAAGCTGGCCTGCACACCGATGTGGTCGGCCAGCACGCCCTGCAGGTACGGCACCACCGCACCGCCGACGATGGCCATGATCAGCAGGCTGGAACCCTTGTTGGTCAGCGGGCCCAGGCGCTCGATGCTCAGCGCGAAGATGGTCGGGAACATGATCGAATTGAACAGGCCGATCGCCACCACCGAGTACAGCGCGATGTTGCCGGAGGTCAGCATGGTCGTGACCAGCAGCCCCACGTTGACCAGCGCGAAGATCGCCAGCAGGCGGCTGGGCGAGAAGCGCGCCAGCAGCGCCGAGCCGGCGAAGCGGCCGATCATCGCCATCGTCCAGTAGGCCGACACGTAATGCGTGGCTTCCTGCTCGCTGAAGCCGCCGATGTTGGGCATCGACAGGTAGTTGACCAGGAAGCTGCCGATCGAAACTTCGGCACCGACGTAGAAGAAGATGCCCAGCACACCTAGCAGCAGGTGGCGCTTGCGGAGCGCATCCAGGTAGCTGTGGTGGTGGCCCTGGTCGGCCTGCTCGGTGGCGTCGCTCAGTGCCGGCAGGCGGAACAGGTATACGAACAGCGCCAGCAGCACCAGCGCAACGGCCAGGCCTACGTAGGGGCCCTGCACGGCCTGCGCCTCGGCGGCACGGTAGGCCAGCTGTTCGGCGGCCGGCAGTGCCGCGATGTCATCGGCACTCTTCACCGTGTTGGACAGGATCAGCATGCCGCCGAAGATCGGGGCGATGGCCGTGCCCAGCGAGTTCAGTGCCTGCGCCAGGGTCAGGCGACTGGAGCTGGTCTGCTCCGGGCCCAGCAGCGCGACGTAGGGGTTCGCAGCAACCTGCAGCACGGTGATGCCGGTGGCCAGAACGAACAGTGCGCCCAGGAAGGCGCCATACACGCGCAGCTCGGCCGCCGGCCAGAAGCCCAGCGCACCGATACCGGCAATCACCAGGCCGGCCACGATGCCCTTCTTGTAGCCCAGCGCCGCCACCAGCCGACCCGCCGGCAGCGACATCAGGAAATAGGTGCCGAAGAAGGTGAACTGCACCAGCATCGCCTTGGCGTAGTTCAGCTCGAACACCGCCTTCAGGTGCGGGATCAGGATGTCATTGAGGCAGGTCAGGAAGCCCCACATGAAGAAGATCGTGGTGACCACGGCCAGCGCCTTGCCGTTGGTGACGGCAGGTGCGTTGCCCGAAGATCCCGTTGGACGGGGCGTTGCGGAGATCGGCATGCGGTACGCGCCTCGATGCGCGGAAGGTCGTTGTTGCGTGGAAGGGGTGTATGGAATAAATCAGTTCGGTCGTGCGGCACTGCTTTCGCGGATGCGCAACTGCACCGGCGCGACCGTGCGCCGTGGCGGCGCGTCCGGTTCGTCCAGTCGTTGCAGCAGCAGCGCCGCAGCTTGCCGGCCCCGCTCGCGCGGATCGGCGGTGAGCGTGGTCAACGGCGGCACCGCCACCGCAGCCTCGGAAATATCGTCGAAGCCGGTAACGGCAAAGTCACCTCCCGGACGGATGCCCCGTGAATTCAAGCCCAGCATCAGGCCCAGCGCGACGGTGTCGTTGTAGCAGACCGCCGCACTCGGCCGATGGCCATCGGCAAACAGCTCATCGGTGCGCGCTGCGGCTTCCAGGCGGTTCGGTGCCGACTCGATCATCCAGCCCGGCGGCAGCGACAGACCGGCCTCGGCCAGCGCCTGCTGGAAACCGGCACGGCGCTGGTGGCACGAGCTCGATGCGGCGTGGCCGCCGAAGAAGGCGATCTGGCGATGTCCGCGCTCGATCAGGTGGCGCGTGGCCAGATAGGCGCCGTGCTGGTTGTCCAGGGTCAGGAAATCCCAGTCGGCCCCTTCCAGCTCGCGGTTGAACAGCAGCACGTTGGCATTGGCACCCAGTGCCTGTCGCAACTGCACGGTATCGCTGCCCTCGGCCGGCGACAGGATCAGGCCGGCGGGGGTGTGCTCCATCAACGTGGACAGCACGGCCTGCTGGCGCTCCGGCGATTCGCCAGTGCTGCCGAGCAGGGTCACGTAACCGCGTCCGCCCAGCGCCTCGTCCACGCCGGACGCGAATTCGGCGAAGAACGGGTTGGAAAGATCGTTGATCACCAGCGCGATGCTCGACGAGGTACGCCGGCGCAGGTTGGCGGCAGCGCGGTTGTAGACATAGCGCTGCCGGCGCAGCTCGGCCTCGACCTTGGCACGGGTATCGACGTTGACCAGCGGGCTGCCGCGCAACACCAGCGACACGGTCGCCCGTGACACGCCGATGGCACGCGCGATGTCGGTCACCGTCACTGCCTTGCCGGCGCGCTTGCTGGGACTGCTGCCGTTGTCGTTCATCGTCTTCCCGGACTCCGCTGGAGGCTCAAGCCTAATGGATCAGGGCCGTGTCGTGCCGTGCCGTTCGCTGGGTCACCGCGAACGGCACAGTCCGGCTCAGCGCAGCTGGCTGCCCGGTGCCGCGCACCAGGACACCGGCAGGTCCTTCACCGCCGTACCCCAGCCCTGCTCCGGCGCCTTCGCGTCAAGCGCGAACTGCAGGCGCGGGCCCTGCTGCAGCTGGTTCCAGTCCAGCCAGACCGGCGCATGCGCCTGGCCATCGACCTGCACGCCCTGAACGTACTGCAGGCGGCGGCCATCGGCACCCGGCGCGTCGATGCGCAGCGTCCGGCCATTGCCCATGTCCAGTTCCACCTTGCTGAAGCGCGGGGTGTGCAGCAGGAACTGGCCGCTGCCCGGCACCGCCGGATACACGCCGATGGCGCTGAAGAGATACCAGGCCGACATCGTGCCGAGGTCGTCGTTGCCAGTCACGCCATTGGGCGCGTTGGTGAACAACTGCTGCGCGGCGCGCACCACGGCGGCGGTCTTCCACGGCTGGCCGATCAGCGTGTACAGCCACGGCGAATGCAGGTCCGGCTCGTTGTTCGGGTTGTAGCGGAACTGGTTGTAGTAGCTGTACGGCCCGACCACCCACTCCTTGCGGGCGGCGTTGAGCGGATCGGCCTGCAGCGCGTCCATCGCGAAGAACGCGTCGAGGCGGCGGCCGGCCTGTTCGCGGCCCTGCATCGCTTCGACCAGCCCCGGCACGTCCTGCTGCGCCAGCCACTGGTACTGCCACGCCGTGCCCTCATGGAAACCGTGGTGCGAACGCGGGCTGTAGTGGCCATCGGCCGGGGTGTACCACTGGCCATCCTCGGTGCGCGGGCGCGGGAAACCGGTGAAGCCGGTCTCGGCGTCGCGCACCTGCGGGTCCCACACCTTGCGCCAGTTGCGGCCGCGCTCACGCAGCGTCGCCGCGTCCTGCGCATGGCCGAGGCCATCGGCCATCTGCGAAAGCGCACAGTCGGCCAGTGCGTATTCCAAGGTAGCCGAACCGCCGTGGTGCGGATCGACGTCCATGCCCTTGGACGGGAACGCGCGGTCGTAGACCACGTAGCCCTTTTCCAGGTAGGTCGGGTTGCCGGAACGGCCGGCCATGCGCGAGTTCAGCGGCGGCGTGCCGAAGGCATTGCGGCGCAGCGCATCCCAGGCCTGCGATTCTCGGCCCTTGAGCGCACCGAAGCGCCACAGGTCGACCATGAACGGGGTGACCGGATCGCCGGTCATGATGTTGGTCTCGAAGTTGGCATAGCCCCAGCGCGGCAGCCAGCCGCCCTGCTCGTCGATCGCCAGCAGGGTACGGCCGATGTCGCGCGCCACGTCCGGGCGGGTCAGTGCCAGCCACTGGTTCTGCGCGCGGTAGGTATCCCACAGCGAGAAGTACTCGTAGTAGGTCCAGCCATCGGCACGGTGGATGCCATCGTCATAGCCGCGGTAGCGGCCGTCGGCGTCGTTGCCGGTCATCGGCTGCAGCAGCGCGTGGTAGACCGCGCTGTAGAACACAGCGCGGTCGTCGGCGGTGCCGCCCTGCACGCGCACCCGGCCCAGCTGCTCGCGCCACGACTGCTGGGACAGCGCGCGCATCCGGTCGAAACCGAGCAGCGCCCCGCCCTGCATGCCCTCCGCGCGCAGGTTGATGCGCGCGCCTTCGGCATCCACATGCGATATCGCGCTGATCGCCGTTACCGACTGGCCCTTGGCGAGGTCGAAGCTGAGCCAGGCACCGTTCGGCTTCTGTTCGCCTTCCATGCTGTGGCGCGCACCCGGCAGGCCGCCGCCCTCGCCCCAGGTGCCATGCGCCTTGAACGGGCGGTCGAACTCGATGCGGAACCAGGTGGTGTACTGATGGCCGCCGCAGAAACTTTTGGTCACCAGCTTGCCCTCGACCACGCGGTCGCCGACCACATCGACTACGCTGCCGATCACCGAGTGGCGTTCGTTGGCCTGGCCGACGTTGACCAGCACGTGGCCCTCGCCCTGGCGCTGGCTGAAGGTGTAGCGCTCGGCCGCGGCACGTGTACGCGCGGTGGCCTCGGCATCGATGCCGCCGTAGCTGGTCAGGCGCACCTTGTAATAGCCGGCCTGGCCGATCTCGCCGTCATGCGTGTACGAAGCGGCATAGGTCTTGTGGTTGAAGTTCTTGGCATCAGCAGTATCGAAATCGCCGCCCGGACCGATCCTGCCGGTGACCGGCAGGATCGACACCTGCCCGCCCTGCTCCCAGCAACCGGCGCCAGAGATGAAGGAGTGGCCGAAACCGCGGATCTTCTCGTCGTCGTAGCGCCAGCCGGAATAGTGGCTGCCGATCGGGCTGACCTGGATCAGGCCGAACGGTGCCGATGCGCCGGGGAAGGTATTGCCGTCGTCCTTGCTGCCGATGAAGGTGTTGACCTCGCGCTCCAGCGCCGCCGGTGCGGCCTGCAGCAGCATCGGCATGGCCGAAAATGCCAGCAGACAGGCCAAGCGCGCCAGCGGGCGGGAGGACAATGGGACGGCGGGAGCGGACGGCACTGGACGCATGTCGGGTTCCTGTAGTCGATGACGCGGAGGCAGACGGCCGGGATCGTTCGGCACCGTTCCGCTGAGCCCTGCCCTGACCTGCAGAGAGCTCCCCCTGGAATGACGCCCGACCCACCAGACCTTGGATTTAGATCGATTCAAGTAGAGCATGCGGATTCAGCCGAATGCATTCTGCGGCGCAGCATGAGAGGGGGTGTTCGGCAGGGCTGCGCCCTGCACCTGCCGAAGCCGAAGCAACAGCAAAAGCCGACTATCCGTGGGATGGCGGGGTGGGTCCGGTTGCGGGGGACGCCGTAAACCCGTCCCTGGGGGCTTGGCCGCGGCATCCATGCCGCGGACACCCCCGCAACCGGACCCACCCCGCCTTCGACAGATTTCCGCGATCTGTGGATCCACGCCATGCGTGGATGAATCTCTGTCAGATAACGAAATCGATTGGGGCCAGATCCGTTTTCCAAAGGAAAACGGATCTGGCCCCAGGACCCCATGTCGTTCCAGGATCAGTCCAACCGTCACCGGGAAACTGTCAAAGGTGGGGCGGTGTGGGCTGGCAGGACCGTTGGCGCCATGGATGGCGCCATCGAGCCCCAGGGGTGAGGGCGCTTTGCTTGCGAAGCACTGCTTCGCAAGCGCCCGAACGCACAGCCGCCAGCGGCTGGGCCGGACCCCGGAAGGGGGGTTTACGGCGTGTCCTGCCAGCCCACACCGCCCCGCCAAACCAGCAGAAAACCAGAGCCGCTTTGGCTTTGGCTTTGGGTTGTTGCCGGCCAGCGGCCGGCACACCGCGGGTGCAGGGCGCAGCCCTGCCGACCCACCCTCCCCTGCGCACGAAAACGATTTCACTGTTTTCAGCAAACCGTCATCCCTTCGCCACGCCAGTACCATATTGCGGAGCAGCATGCGCCCACGGGCGACCCATGCTAAAAAACGCCCGCCCATCGCTTAGATCGATCCAAGCCGACATTGCGATGGCCGGGAGTTGGGGGAGCGGCAACAGGACGTACCAGGCCACGCGCACGGTGCAACTGCCACTGCATGGCGATAGCGACAATGTCACTTCAAATTAGATCGATTCAAGTTGTCCGTGCCACGTCACCGGATCAATCCAGGAGAGAGGGAGAGATGGGAATGAAGCATTCAACACGTACGCATGGCCAGGACGCACTGTCGCTGGCCATCGCGCTGGCCCTGGCCGCCGCCGTCGTTCCGGCCGGCGCCGCCGCGCAGCAGGCAACCACCACCGGCTCGCAGGAAGCCACCAACCTGGACAGCGTCCAGGTCACCGGCTACCGCTACGCCATCGAAAAGAGCCTTGAGCAGAAGCGCGACGCCAACGCCGTTGTCGAAGTGATCACTGCCGAGGACGTCGGCAAGTTTCCCGACAAGAACGTGGCCGACGCACTGCAGCGCGTGCCCGGCGTGGTCATCACCCGCAGCGGTGGTGAAGGCAAGAGTGTCAGCGTGCGCGGCCTTGCGCCGGACCTGACCCTGACCCAGTTGAATGGCAACTACGTGGCCACGTCGGAAACCAACGACGAAGCCACCCGTTCGTTCAACTACACCCTGCTGCCGTCGAACATGCTGTCCAGCGCCGAGCTGTTCAAGTCGCCGGAAGCACGCATCGACGAAGGCGGCATCGGCGGCACGGTCATCCTGCACACCCGCCGTCCGCTGGACATGGAGTCCAACTCGGGCTTCGTCACGCTCGAGGGCACCTCCTCCGATACCCACCACGATATCGACCCGCAGGCCTCGGCCCTGTATTCGTGGCACAGCAAGGATGAGCGTTTCGGCGTGCTGGTCGGCGTGACGCAGCAGAAGCGCACGACCCGTACCATGGAAGCCAGCACCGAGGACTACCAGTGGTACGGCGCCGGCAAGGCACGCGACGCCTATGGCAACGTGCAGCAGCAGGACGGCATCCACTACTGGTGGGGCAAGTCCGGCTTCAACAACCAGACCGGCGGCAACTACAGCGACTTCTTCATGCCGACCTCGGTCAACTTCGCCGTGAAGGAAGAAAAGCGCGAGCGCAAGGGCGGCCAGCTGACCTTCCAGTTCAAGCCGGTCGACAACGTCACGATGACCGCCAACTACTTCCGCTTCGAGCTGCAGGGTGACTACACCCAGAACATGCTGAAGATTCCGGAATGGAGCATGGCCCGCTTCAACGGCGATGGAAACTGGGCCGGCGGCCGCCTGCTCAACGGCCTGGATTTCGACCCCAGCGGCAACACCGTCACCGGTGCCCAGTTCGAAAAGCTGGCCGGAAAGACCTACTACTGCAGCGAAGACCAGGCCAAGGCCGCCGGCCTCAAGCCCGGCGGCTGGGGCCCGGACGACTGCACGATTCCGACACCGCAGCTGACCGGTGGCTACAGCAAGGAAAAGGCGCTGTCGCAGACCGCCGACCTGACCATCGACTGGGACATCAGCCCGCTGTGGAAGGCCTCGTTCACCGGTGGCCGCACCTGGTCTGAAGGTGGTCCGTCGATGAACTTCCGCATGTCGGCCAAGCCGCGCCGCAAGGTCGGCAACGACTACCTGTCCGGTAACCAGTACAGCGCATGGGACCTGACCGGCACGCCGTCTGCCACCTTCTCGCCCGACCTGCAGCAGCAGCTGATGAACGGCATCGCCGAAGTCGACACCGGCTCGACCGATTCGTCGTGGAAGCGCACCGAGGTCAAGCAGAACTACTTCCAGGCCGACGTGACCAAGCTGTTCGAGTCCGGTTGGCTGGATTCGATCCAGTTCGGTGCCAAGTACCGTGATGGCAAGGTCCACCGCAACACCGGCAACACCTACTGGGTATGCCCGGGCCGTGACCCGGCCGACTATGACAACAGCCGCTACCAGAGTGGCTGCGATCCGACTGCCGGCGATGCGCAGCCCGGCTTCTTCCTGTCGAACCCGATCAGCAACATTGCCGGTGGCTTCAATGCCAACGTGTTCCCGGGCATCAACTACCCGGCGTACATCGACTATCTGAACAAGACCTACGGTGGTTCGCACAACCGTACCGAGGAAGACTTCGTCTACAACGTCAACGAGAAGATCTACTCCGGCTACTTCCAGGCCAACTTCCGCACCGAGCGCCTGCGCGGCAATGTCGGCGTGCGTGTGGTGCGCACCAAGCAGTTCGCGCAGTCTTCCGACTCGATCGAGAAGTTCAACGACTACTTCCTGGACAACGCGTCCGGCGCGCCGATGGCGTGCACCGACCCCGCCGCTGCGGCCTACCCGACCTACAGCTGTGAGAGCGGCTTCGTGCGCCTGCCGCATGACCTGGCGCAGAGCAAGACCTACAGCCTGATCGGCGTGGACCGCACCTACACCGACGTGCTGCCGAGTTTCAACATTGCATGGGACATCACCGACACGCTGGTGCTGCGTGGTGCCGCATCGAAGGTGATCGCCCGCCCTGGCTACACCGATATCGCAGCACCGGGCGCGCTGAGCTACTACAGCGAGGAGTACGTCAATGATCGCCGCGTTGCCGGTGGCGCATCGACCGCAGGCTGGGTCGGCCAGGGCAGCAACAAGCAGCTGGAGCCGTTCAAGGCCACCCAGTTCGACCTGGGCCTGGAGTGGTACTTCCAGCCTGGCGCGGTCGCCGGCGTCAGCCTGTTCCGCAAGAACGTGGACAACTTCACCCTGCCGGTGGTGCGCGACACGCCCATGGTCATCAACGGTGAAGCGGTGAACGTGCAGCGCTACGAGACCCAGGCCAATGGCCGCGATGGTGTGTCGCAGGGCGTCGAGCTGTATGGCCAGTACACCTTCGATTTCGGCTTCGGCGTGCAGGCCAACTACACCTACAACGACACCAACCTGGCTTCCATTGTTCTGGACGGGCAGGAAATCGGCTCCTCGCCGCTGGTCGGCAGCGCCAAGAACCAGGCCAACGTGACGGTCTTCTACGAGAACGAGAAGTTCCTCGCGCGCGCCTCGTTCAACCGTCGCGGCCAGGTGGTCGGTGGGCTCAACAATGGCCTCACCGTCTACACCGAGCCGTATGACCAGCTGGACCTGAACGTGGCCTACAACCTGACCCCGGACTGGACCCTGACCGCCTCGGTGATCAATGCCACCAAGTCCGAGCAGCGCGTGCACCTGGGAAGCGACACCAAGGCACGCCTGGTCTCCAATACCTATGCAGGCCGCCAGCTGTACTTCGGCGCTACCTGGAAGTTCTAAGGCAACACCGGGTTGCCCGGGCGCGCCCCGGTGCAACCCACGCCCCGCCCTGGCGGGGACGTTCCTCCACGGCAGCCGCGCTGGTACAGGTGGCTGCCGTTTTTTTTGTCGGCGCCTTGCCTTTCGTTCAGCCCGGCGCTTGACCCTGACATCGTTGGAAGGTGCACACTGACTCCACCCCAAGAGCACCGAAGGAGCTACAGATGGAATTCCATGTCGATGGCATGACCTGCGGCGGCTGCGCGCGCAGCGTGACCCGTGCGATCCAGCAGATCGATCCCAACGCCAGCGTGGTCGCCGACCCGCCGACCGGCCTGGTCAAGGTGCAGACCACCGCATCGCAGGAAGACGTCTTCGCCGCAGTGAACGACGCCGGCTTCCCGCCACGTACTGCCTGATCCCCTGCCCCCGTCTCACACAGAAAAGCCCGCCCGGTGCTGCTGCACCCGGCGGGGTTTTTCATGCATGCGATATCGAGTCAATGCTTGTGCGTACGCCGCCGCACCGCACCGGTCTTCGCGGTATCGACCGGCACCGGCGTCTGATCGTCCTCACCCAGCCGCTGCAGGATCGGGCACTCCGGGCGCTCGTCGCCCGCACAACAACTGATCAGCGATTTCAGCGTGTCGGCCATCTGCCGCATGTGCTCGATGCGCTGTTCAAGATCAGCAATGTGCTGTTCAGCCAGGTGCTTCACGTCGGCACTGTGCCGCGAGGTGTCATTCCAGAGGCCCAGAAGATCAGTGATCTCGGCCACCTGGAAGCCAAGATCGCGCGCGCGGCGGATGAAACGCAGGCGGTGGATGTCCGCCTGCGAATACGCCCGGTAGCCCGACTCGGTTCTATCAGCGGCGGGAATCAGGCCGATCTGTTCGTAGTAGCGGATCATCTTCGCCGACACGCTGGAGGCCTTGGCGGCTTCACCGATGTTCATGCGGATCTCCTTCAGTGGGTGGCAGCGGCGGCATCCGCCATCGGCGGCTGGAAGCGGCGCAGGCGCAGTGCGTTGCCCAGCACGAACACACTGGACAGCGCCATCGCACCGGCCGCGAATACCGGCGACAGCAGCACGCCCCAGACCGGGTACAGCACGCCGGCCGCTACCGGGATCAACGCGGTGTTGTAGGCGAACGCCCAGAACAGGTTCTGCCGGATGTTGCCCAACGTCGCCTTCGACAGCGCAATGGCATTCGGCACGCCCTGCAGGTTGCCCGACATCAGCACTACATCGGCCGACTCCACCGCGATGTCGGTACCCGTACCGATGGCCAGGCCGACATCGGCTTCAGCCAGTGCCGGCGCATCGTTGATGCCGTCGCCGACGAAGGCGACATGGCCATGCGTGGCCTTCAAGCGGCGCACCGCCTCGACCTTGCCTTCCGGCAGCACCTCGGCCACCACTTCGTCGATGCCGAGCTGGCGCGCGATTGCCTGCGCGGTACCAGCGTTGTCACCGGTGATCATCGCCACCTTCAGGCCAAGCTGATGCAGTGCCGCGATTGCGGCCGGCGTGCTCGGCTTGATCGGATCGGATACCGCGATGATTGCGGCCAGGCGACCGTCGATGGCGGCATACAGCGGCGACTTGCCCTGGGTGCCCAGCTCTGCCGCCAGCGTCGCGAACAAAGTGATGTCCACGCCCAGGTCGCGCATGAAGCGATCGGCACCGACCTCCACCCGCGCACCATCAACGTTGGCACGCACGCCCATGCCGGTGACCGATTCGAAATCGACCATCGACGGCAGCGCGATGCCCTGCTCGGTGGCTGCATCGACGATGGCGCGGGCAATCGGATGCTCCGAGCGCGACTCCACCGCCGCCACCGCCGCCAGCACCGTGCCGTGATCAAAACCGCTGGCGATCTCCAGATCGGTCAAGCGCGGGCGGCCCTCGGTCAGCGTACCGGTCTTGTCCACCGCCACCACCTGCGCGTCCTTCAGCAGCTGCAGCGCCTCGCCCTTGCGGAACAGCACGCCCATTTCAGCGCCACGGCCGGTCCCGACCATGATCGAGGTCGGCGTCGCCAGCCCCATCGCGCACGGGCAGGCAATGATCAGCACCGCCACCGCGTTGACCAGCGCGAAGCTCAGGGCTGGCGACGGGCCGAAGATCAGCCAGACTGCGAAGGTCGCCAGCGCGGCCAGCATCACCGCCGGCACGAACCACAGCGTGACCTTGTCGACCACCGCCTGGATCGGCAGCTTCGAGCCCTGCGCCTGTTCGACCATGCGGATGATCTGCGCCAGCATGGTCTGCGCGCCCACCGCCGTGGCACGTACCGTCAGTGCGCCCTTCTGGTTGACCGTACCGCCCACCACGCTGCTGCCCGGCTGCTTCTGGACCGGGATCGGCTCGCCGCTGATCATCGATTCGTCGATGTAGCTGCGGCCTTCAACCACCTCGCCGTCCACCGGCACGCGCTCGCCCGGGCGCACTTCCACCACGTCGCCGCTCAGCACTTCATTGACCGGGACATCCACCGTTCGGCCGTCACGGATCACATGCGCGACCTTGGCCTGCAGGTTGACCAGACGCTTGATCGCTTCGGAGGTACGGCCCTTGGCGCGGGCCTCGAGGAAGCGGCCGAGCAGGATCAGCGCGACGATGACTGCTGCCGCTTCGTAGTAGACGTTCACCGTGCCCGGCGGCAGCAGCCGCGGTGCAAAGGTCGCCACCACCGAGTAGCCAAACGCCGCGGCGGTGCCCACCGCCACCAGTGAATTCATGTCCGGCGCCAGCCGCAGCAGTGCCGGGAACCCCTTCTGGTAGAAACGGCGGCCGGGAATGGCCAGCACCAGCAGGGTCAGTACGAACTGCAGGTACCAGCTGGCCTGCATGCCGATGGTGGCCATCACCCATTCGTGCATGCCGGGAATCAGGTGCGAGCCCATCTCCAGCACGAACACCGGCAGCGCCAGCGCGGTCGCCACGATCAGGTCGCGCTTCAGTTCGGCGCGCTCGGCATCCTTCTTTTCAGCGGCTTCATCATCGGACTGCACACCGGCCTCGATCGGGCGGGCGGCGTAGCCGACCTTGTCGATGGCCGCAACCAAGGCGGCCGTATCAGCCACGCCGCGCACGGTCGCACGCTCCGTCGCCAGGTTCACGCTGGCCTGGCTCACGCCTGGCACCGCCAGCAACGCGCGCTCCACGCGGCCCACGCAGGAGGCGCAGGTCATGCCGTCCACGGCCAGTTCAACGGTGGCGGGGGGCACGTCGTAGCCCACCCGCTCCACCGCCTGGATCAACGCGGCCCGATCGACCGGACCGGACGGGCGGATATCCGCGCGCTCGGTGGCCAGATTGACCGAAACACTGCCCACGCCTTCGACCCTGGACAGCGCCGCCTCGACCCGGCCGACACAGCTGGCGCAGGTCATGCCCTCGATGGGCAGGCTGATGGTGGCAGGGCTTGCGGGGGCTGCAGTGGCGCGGGGCGTGCTCATGATCGGATTCCCGGGGTTCCTTCTGGATGCGGACAGGCTAAACCTTGCCATCGTGGGAAGGTCAAATCCAGCCACCCCGGGGTTCATGATGGGGTTCATCCACGCATGGCGTGGAACTGCTGAGCGGACGGAGGCGCCAGGCGGATCAGGCCCGGCGCCCCCTGCGGGTCTGCTCAGAAGGTGAACACGTACTCCAACGCGAACTCGCGGCCGACCGCGCCAAGCAGGCGGGTCGGGGCGAAGTCGTAATCCAGCTTGTACGGGTCCTTGTGGTTCCAGCTGGCGGAGTTGAAGGCGTTGTTGACGTACACGTTTACCTTCGCGTGTTCGGTCACCTGGTAGCCCACGTTGAAGTTCCAGGTGATGAACGGCCCCACTCGACCGTAGTAGCGCGCCGTCTGCTGCCCGGCATTGGGGTTCGGGTTCGGCGAGCCGTCGGGACGTGTCGCCGGCTCCAGGCAGTTCAGCGACGGGCTGTCGCTGGGCACGTAGCCGTCGGCGAACGGCAGGCAGCCGCCGGGGTTGTCCAGGCGGTCGGTGCCCCAGTGGTAGCGCACGCCCGGCACCGAGCCCACGCGGTCGGCATAGACATTGGCATTCCAGTTGCCGCGCTGCCAGGCCAGGCTCGCGCGCAGCTTGCTGCGCAGGTCGCGGTCGCGGCGTTCCGGGTTCGGGTCGTTGGCGTAGCGCTGTTCCTTGGTCGAGATCTGGTTGGTGTAGTTCAGGCCCAGCTGGAAACTGCCCCACTGCGCGGTTTCCAGGCGATAGCGTGCGGTCAGGTCGACACCACGCACTTCGCGGCTGGCCAGGTTGAACGGGCCGCGCTCGATCGACACCAGGCGGCCGCTGCCGTCACGGTTCACGCGGGCCAGGATGCCGGCGCAGTATTCGCCACCGGCCGGATTGGCCCATGGCGTGCCATCGATGTTCTTGCCGGTCAGGCAGCCGGCCTCGCTGGCCAGCACCTCATCGGCGCCGACGTCGACGATCATGTCTTCCAGCTTGATCGCCCAGTAGTCGGCACTGACCGACAGGTTCGGCATTACGTCCCAGACGAAACCGACCGTCCACGAATCACCGGTTTCCGAGCGCAGCAGCGGCGTGCCACGACGGTTCACGTCGAAGGTGTACCAGACATCGGTGTTGCCCACGCCGCAGTTGTTGACCAGGTACGCGCCACTCTGGATGCAGCGCAGGCGATCATAGGTCTGCACTTCGGAGCTGCTCGGCTGGCCCAGCAGGTAATGCATGTCCGGCGCATGGAAGCTGGTGGCATAGGAGCCACGCACCAGCAACGATTCAACCGGGCGCCATTCCAGGCCGACGTTCCAGGTGGTTTCCTTCTGGCTGCCGATGTTCAGTGCTTCGCTGCTGTCGTCGGCCTTGTAGTTGCCATAGCGGTCATAGCGCGCGGCCGCAGTGGCGGTCACGCTGTCCAGCAGCGGAATCTTGAACTCGACGCCGGCCGAATAGCGGGTGCGCTCGCCGCCACCGCGATCGACGTTCTGCAGGTCGAAGTCGATGCCGGCACGTGGGTCGGGGCTGAGGTGATAACCCTGCTGCGCGACTTCAGCCACTGCGGCGAACGAGATCGGGCCGGCCCAGCCCTGGAACAGTTCGCCGGTGATATCGGCCGAGGCCTGGTTGACCCAGGACGCCGCACGGTTCTTCGCCACCGTACCCATCTGCCAGTACTGGTCCGGCGTCAGCGGATTCCACCAGCGCGATTCGTTCAAGGCGTAGATCGCCTCGCCATCGGCCGTGGTGCCCAGCTTCGGGCCGAGGAAGTAGTCGTACGACTTCTGCTTGTCGACCACGTTCTGCCGTTCTTCCACGCGGTAGTACGAGCGCCCCACCGTGGCGCTCCAGTCGAAGCGGTCGGCGAGGCGGCCACGCAGGCCGGCGCTCCAGTCCCAGGACAGTTCGCGGTTGGTGTTGCGCAACGTATCCAGCCCGCCAACCTCATTCGGGGTGAACTGGCGCACGCCAAGAATCGGACGGTTGCGGTTGGCGTCCCAGTAGTAGCCGTTGTCATCGTCGATCAGCGACACGCCGGGCGGATTGGTGCCCCAGATCGCTTCGGAACGGTAGACCGCCAGATTGGTCCAGGCCTGCAGGTCGTTGCTGAAATCGAAGGTGGCATACAGGTTGCCGGACACGTTCTCGGCACCGCCGGTGAGCAGCCAGTTGGCGTAGTCGGCGCTCATGCCGCACAGGCGGCCGGTGTTGGTGATGGTGTTGGCGGCGTAGTTGTAGACCAGTCGATCGGCGGTGTAGTACTCACTGCCGAACTTCTCGCAGGTGCCGGTGGGCGGCGCCAGGCGCTGGCCCGTGGTCGGATCGATCAACGCCAGTCCGGCGGTAGGACGGAAGCCGACCTTGCGTTGTTCCATGTTCCAGGACGGGTACGGCGCATCATCGGCATCGTCCATCTGCGGGCGGTCACGGCCGAACAACGGATCGCGCTTGGTGTACTGCAACGCGTAGGTCACGCTCCAGTTGTCACCGGTCTTGCCGCCGGCCCAGGACAGGTCCCAGGTGTCGCGTCCACCCTCGGTGGAGGTGCCGCCACGCACGCGCACTTCGTCGCCGTCGTAGTTGGTCTTCAGGATGACGTTGACCACGCCGGCGATCGCATCCGAGCCATAGATGGCCGAGGCGCCACCGGTCAGCACTTCGATGCGCTCCACCGCCGCGGCCGGAATGTTGCCGTAGTTGGAGAAGTTGGTTTCACCGCCATAGGGCAGCGGGTAGTCGGCCACGCGACGGCCGTTGACCAGCAGCAGCGAGCGGTTCGGGCCCATCCCGCGCAGGTTCAGGCCACTGGCATTGGGCGTGTGCGAGCCCCACTGCGAGGCGGCTTCAACAGTGCCGGTCGCTTCGGTGAGGGTCTTCAGCGCGTCGTACACGCTGACGAAGCCTTCCTTCTGGATCTGCGCGGCGGTGATCACGTTGACCGGTGCCGGGCCTTCGACGCTGGCGCGCTTGATGCGCGAACCGGTGACGGTGACCGCGTCGAGATCCTTGGTGGACGAACTGGCGGCCTCCTGCGCACTGGCAGCCAGGGGCAACAGGGCTAGGACCAGGCCCTGGGACAGCAGGTGACGACGCTTGCGGACGGACTGAGCCATGGGTGGTTGCTCTTCGAAAGTGTGAACGCACGGACGGGTGTGGCGCGGCACTACGGCTGATCCGGGCACCTGGATCGGTTCAAGACCGTCCCGACGCCCTCCCCTGTGGATCGATCCAAACTAAAGCACAGCTGAACCACGCCGGGCATGCGGCGATGCAGCAATGCCCGAGGGAATGCCGCTATCGGCTGCCGGCATCCAGAACAATCAAAGGGTTGCGAAACATCGCTGAGAGAACAGCACACACGTCAATGACACGATCGCGACAATCGCGCGCGGAACGGTTTTGTCCGCCCTCAGCGATTCCCCTCACCCGATCGAGTCGGGACGAAGTGGCCATTTCGGAGGGCGTAGCGGCTCGACGCATCGCCTCTGTGTCTGATACCCCACCACTCGATGGTGAACCCGTCGCCCTGCCAGATGACCGAGGAAAAGTCGGATTCACTGTGGAGTCGCCCTGAGTTCTGGCTCGCCAGAGACAGGGTCTCAAGGCAGCTGCTGATCAATACCCTGCCGCGCTCAATGGGCTTCGGCAGGGTCAATTCGTAGACGAACAGATGGATCTCACGCCCCGCGCCACAGCGCCCCATCGGGTTGGAAGCGTTTGAATCGAACACCTGATAGAGCGCGCGAAAGCGCTTCTCCCCGATCCGATGTACCCGTGCGTCGACGAACACGCCTGTAGCAGAGGGTGCCAGCGTCACGCCGCCCAGCAAATCGTCGATGCCGCCGCCCTCGGGTCCGACCGCCTTCCAGATAAACACTGGGGGCTGTCCTTCCTCTGCAGCTATTGCGGCGGTGTGCAGCAAACAGAGAAATAGCAGGAGCAATCGAGGCATGCGGAAGGAGGATCATTGCCACGGGGAGTTGGACCCCACTGTCAATAATCCTGGCTTGATCGTCTACCCGGAAACACAGAGGCCCCTGCGTTCCGATGTTTGGCAGACTGACTGGCCATCCGCGCACGTCAGAAGCGTCACTTTTCGGCAACCGGTGCGCGTTCCGCAGCGGGGTCGGAGCCCTTCTGCGAAGGGATCCGACCCCGGCCCTGCGATCAGCCGTCGAGGGCCTGACGCAGTGCGGCCACGGTCGCGGTGCTGGTCTGGCTCCAGTCCGGGTCCAGCCCGCGCAGCGCCGGGTTTTGGAACTGCATGGCCGAGCGCCGCAGGCCTTTGGCCGAGGCGTGCAGTTCGGTGCAGCCGCTGCGTCGTGCGACGGCGGCGACATTGGCCGGGCCCAGCCCGGCGCCGGCCATCACCGTGATACGTCCCGCCGCCTGGGTGACCAAGCCTGCCAGCACATCGGCACCGGCCTCGGCACTGACCTGGCCGCCCGAGGTCAGCACGCGCTGGCAACCCAGTTCGATCACCTGTTCCAGTGCCGCCGGCAGATCGCGGGCGGCATCGAAGGCGCGGTGGAAGGTCACCTGCAGCGGCCCGGCAGCCTGCACCAGTTCACGGCACAACGCCACGTCGATACCGCCCTGCACATCCAGCGCACCGATCACCACGCCATCGCAGCCGAGCGCGCGGCACTGCGCGATGTCACGCAGCATCAGTTCGATTTCCAGCGCGTCGTAGTGGAAGTCGCCCGGGCGTGGCCGCACCAGCACGAACAGCGGAATCGACAGGCGTTCGCGAGCAATCGCGATGCTGGCGAACGACGGCGTGGTACCACCCTCGGCCAGGTTGTCGAACAGCTCGATGCGGTCGGCGCCGCCGGCCTGTGCCGCCAGCGCCGAAGCCAGCGAGTTACTGGCAACCTCCAGAGTCAGCCGCGTGCTCACGCCTGGGTGCTCGTGTAGATCGACGGCGAGTCGCGCAGGTCATCCTGGCGCTGCGCATCGCACACGGCGTAGACGAAGCCGCGATGCAACGCGTAGGCGCCCACCTCGCCCTGCTTGTTCATGGCCAGGAAGCACACCTGCAGCGTTCTGCTAGCTTCCGGGCGCTTGCGCACCACGCGGTCGATGGCTTCGCGGCAAGCCTGCGCCGGCGAGCGCCCCTGGCGCATCAGCTCGACCACCAGGAACGACGCGGCGTTGCGGATCATCTCCTCGCCCACGCCCGAGGCAGTGGCCGCCCCCACTTCGTTGTCGACATACAGGCCAGCACCGATGATCGGGCTGTCGCCGACCCGGCCGTGCAGCTTCCAGGCCATGCCGCTGGTGGTGCAGGCGCCGGCAAGGTGGCCCTTGGCATCCAGCGCCAGCATGCCGATGGTGTCGTGGTTGTCGCTGTTGCCGGGAATACCACGGCGCTCGGCGTTGATCTGCGGCTGATACTTCTCCGTCTTCAGCCACTCGCGCCAGGCCGCTTCGGCCTGCGGCGTCAGCAGGTGCTTGCGCTCGAAACCCTGCTGCATCGCGAACTGCTGCGCGCCCTCGCCCACCAGCAGCACGTGTGGGCTGTTCTCCATCACTTTGCGGGCCACCGACACCGGATGCAGGATGTCGACCAGCGCGGCCACTGCGCCACATCGGCCATCGCCATCCATGATGCTCGCGTCCAGGCTCAGCACGCCGTCGCGATCCGGGTTGCCACAATGGCCGACGGTGGGGTTGCAGAGCTCGCTCTCGGCCCAGCGTGCGCCTGCTTCCACCGCATCCAGCGCGCTGCCGCCCTGCGCCAGTACCTTCCACGCGGCCTGGTTGGCCGGTACGCCGAAGTCCCAGGTCGAAACCACCTTGGCCCCACCCTGCGTGCGCGCCTGCACGCCCGGCAAAGCCGCCATGCCTGCAGCCAGTGCACCGGCCTGCAGGAACTGCCTGCGATCCACCATCTTCCCCTCCCAGTCTGCAATGCACGGCCGGCCCGATGCCGACCCTGCCGATCAGTCGTGCGTGGGCTGCCGTGCGGCGTGCCAGACCGCTGCGCCGAGCACGCCCAACTGGCCGTGCTCCACGCGCCATACCGGCACCTGGCGCAGCACCTCGGTCAGCACGCCCTTGTTGAGGAAGCGCTCACGGAAGCGGCCATCGGCCAGGAAATCCTGCACATGCGCGGAAATACCTCCGGCCAGGTACACCGAGCGCGCACCGACGGCGATCGCCGCGTCGCCGGCCAGGCTGCCCAGCCAGGCACAGAACACCTGCAGCGTTTCCACCGCCAGTGCATCCTCGCCGCTGCGGGCGGCACCGATCAGCGCCTCGGTACTGGTCCACACCGCGGTGGCACCGCGCAGCTCGCACAGGCACGGGTACAGGTTCATCAGGCCACTGCCGGACAGCACGCGTTCGTTGTCCACGTGCGGCCAGCGCTGCAGCAGCTTGCCCAGCACCTGCAATTCCAGCGTGTTGCCGGCGCCGAGCGCGGCATGGCCGATCTCGCTGGCCAGCACCGGGCGCTCGCCGTCGGCAAAGCGCAGTGCGGCGCCCAGGCCGGTACCGGCACCCAGCACCAGCGCCGGGAATGCCTGCGCCGGATCAGCATCGCCGTTCAGCGGCACCAGCGTGTCCGGCCGCAGATAAGGGATGGCCAGCGCCACCGCCTCGAAATCGTTGATCAGCTGCAGTTCTCCCAACCCGGACTGCGCGCGGGTGGCCGACAGCAAGACCGTCCACGGCAGGTTGGAATTGATCAGCACATCGCCATCAAGCAGTCCGGCGATGGCCACCACCGCGGTCTGCACCGGCTGGCCAAGGCCTGCGGTGAAATCGGCCAGGATCGCCGCCAGGCTGGGATGCTCGGCGCAGGCGTAGGTGCGATGGCTGCCCAGCAGCGGCGCCTGGCCGGGTTGGGTTTCAGCCAGCGCAAGGCGGGCGAAGGTGCCGCCGACATCGGCAACGACCAGACGGCGTGGAAGACCGCCGCGGGCGGAGTCGGAGGAAACCGGGGACGCTGCTGCGATGGTCACGCTGGCCTGCTTGGATCGATTGAATCGCCCCGATTCTCAGGCATCGGGGCGGCTTTGCCTAGCGCGCCGATGGTTCAGGTTGGCCTACATGCCTTCCTGTTCGGCCACCTGCACACCATCCACCAGCACGCGCAGCCGCTGCGGGCGGAAGCCGGCGAACAGCAGCGGCCGGGTGCGCTCGACCAGCACTTCATGGCCGGCGATGTGGCGCAGCCACGACTGTACCAGCGAGAACGAGAAGTGGGTGCCCGGATGCAGCGGGTGCTGCACCCAGACCGTCTCGGTGGCGCTCTGCAACTGCATCGCGCCGGTGAACCAGTGGCGGCTGAGGGTCACCGGCGTGGTGCCGGCCATGAAGCGGATATCCATGCGGGGTCCTTTCGCTGGAGCGGTGGTGTGCGGGGTCAGGGCTGGGCAGTCTGCAGGCTGTAGCTGGTGCTGGCGGTGAACACCGCGCCGTCGGGCTGGGTGGAGCGCACCTCGACCTTGTGGCTGCCCACGGCCAGATCGGTCGGCAGCGTGCCACGCCACAGGTGCGGCGATGCGGTGGCCTCCGGCGAGCGGTCGTAGCCACGCAGGCTGATTGCAAGATCGTCGGCCACGTTCTCCACCATCAGGCGCGGATCGGGTTGGCTGACCTGCTTCATCGGCTGCCAGGCGCCACCATCGACGCGGTACTCGACCACGCTGGAATCCTCACCCATGTAGACGTTGGCATAGATGCCCCAGGCCGGGTAGGCGCCCTGGCGCAGCACCTTCGGCGCATGCAGGCCGATCTGCTCGCTGGCCGGTTTTCCGGCCACGCGGTACTGCAGTCTGTAGCTGCCATTGCCGGCCACGTCGAGCAACGCATAGCCCTTCGGCGTGCCATCGCTCATGGTGCTGTCCGGCACGCCGGCGGCATTCTTCACGCCTGACCAGAACGCACCGCAGTTGGCGCCGACATTGTATTCGTGCAGCGGCTTGTCGCCGTTCCAGCCCTCGGCCTTGCCATGGTAGACGTGCTGCTGGGTGTGGCTGTGGCCGCTGAGCACCAGCACGTTGCGGAAGTCCTTCAGCAGGCCGAACAGGCGCTGGCGGTCGGCATGGCGGAAGGTCTCGCGCCCCGGCGCCGCGTCGAACAGCGGGATGTGCATGCCCAGCACCAGCAGGCGATCCTTGTGCAGGCCCTTCAGGTAGCTGGTGAGGAAGGCGAACTGGTCTTCGCGCAGGCCGCCGATGTACTTCGGCTTGGCCTTGGGGTCGTACACCACGTCGTCCAGGAACACGAAACTGGCGCCGCCCTCTTCCACCGCGTAGGTGTCCGGACCGTAGATGTTGCGCCAGCTGTCCAGCGAGTGTTCGTCGCTGGCCGCATCGAAGTCGAGATCGTGGTTGCCCGGCACATGGAACCACGGTACGCCAAGTCCGGTGGTGACCTTGTTGATCGCCGGATACAGGGTCAGGTCGTCGTTGACGATGTCACCCAGGGTGGTGCCCATGCGCGCCTTGGTCTGTCCCACCAATGGCGCGACGATCGACTGCTGGTAGTAGCCGATATCCTTCAGGCTGGCGGTCTGCGAATCGGTGAACACCAGCATCTGGAAGCCGCGCCGACTGTCATGGCGATCCGACTGCAGGGCGAAATCCCAGTTGCGGGTGACGTCGCTGGTCGCGGCGATGCCGCCGTACTTCAACGCCGGCGAACCGTTCGGGCGATAGTGCCGCCAGAACGAAGGCAGGCCGTCGGCCGCTTTCGGGAAGGAATACGCATCGGGCTTGATCACGAACACGGTCTGGCCATCACGCACCGGCAGGCTGTAGCTGCCGTCTGCAGCCGTCTTGACGATGGCCTCGCCGTTGGAGACCTGCACGCCGGCCAGGCCCGGATCGGTCGCGCCGCGCCCCGGCCGGCCGTCACGCTCCAGATAGACCTTGCCGCTGACCACGGTATCCGCGGCCCAGGCCGGCGAAGTCAGCAACAGGCAGCACAGCCAGGTGGCAGGCAGTTTCATGGGCGGTCCGGGAAAAGAAAGACCGCCTATTGTAGATTCCGTTGATGACATCGCGCACGCGATGACGCATTGCCGGTAGTGTCGGCCGCTGGCCGGCAACCTCATGATCGTCGGGCATCTGGGGCTTGCCGGCCAGCGGCCGGCACTACCCCACTTCAACGATGGCGTTTTTCCAGTACCGCGCGCGCATCATCCAGCGACAAGCCACGCGCGCGCAGCAGCACCAGCAGGTGATACAGCAGGTCCGAAGCCTCGCCGAGCAGCGCTTCGTCATCCTGGGCCACCGCCGCCAGGGCGGTCTCCACGCCCTCCTCGCCCACCTTCTGCGCGATACGGCGGATGCCGCCCTCGAACAGGCTGGTCGTATAGCTGCCCGGCGGACGCTGCGCCTCACGCATCGCCACCAGCTGGCCCAGCCCGCCCAGGAAATCCTTCGGCGCCTGGTCGAAGCAGCTCTCTGCACCGGTGTGGCAGGTTGGCCCCGCCGGCCGTGCCATCATCAGCAAAGTATCGGCATCGCAGTCGACGCTGATCGACTGCACCACCAGCACGTTGCCGGACTGCTCGCCCTTGGTCCACAACCGCTGCTTGCTGCGGCTGAAGAAGGTCATGTGGCCGATGGCCAGCGTGGCCGCCAGCGATTCGGCACTCACATAGCCCAGCATCAGTACCTGCAGGGTATCGGCATCCTGAACCACCGCCGGCAGCAGGCCGTCACCCTTGGCCCAATCCAGCGCCTGCAATGCGTCCAACGACGGCCTGACTTCAATAGACATCCCGCACCTCGATCTGCTGTCCGCGCAGGTAGCGCTTCAATTCTGGAATGGCGATGGCGCCGCTGTGGAACACGCTGGCGGCCAGCGCGCCGTCGACGTCGGCCTGGTCGAAGGCTTCGGCGAAGTGCGCCATCGCACCCGCACCGCCGGAGGCGATCAGCGGCACCTGGCACAGGGCCCTCGCCTGCTGCAGCTGCACGACATCGTAGCCACGGCGTACGCCATCGCTGTCCATGCAGTTCAGCACGATCTCACCGGCGCCCCGCCGTTGCGCCTCGACAATCCAGTCCAGGGTGCGCAGCGGCACCGCCTGGGTCTTGTCCGGGTCGCCGCTGAAACGCCGCACCCGCCACTGGCCATCCGCTTCGCGTACCGAGTCGACACCGACCACCACGCACTGCACGCCGAACTCGTCCGCCAGCTCGGTGATCAGCTCCGGGCGCCCCAGCGCCGGCGAGTTGATCGACACCTTGTCGGCACCGGCAAACAGCACGCGGCGCGCGGTCTCCACGCTGTCGATGCCACCGGCCACGCAGAACGGAATGTCGATCAGCCGCGCGATGCGCTCGATCCACGCCACGTCGACCGAACGCGCCTCGGGGCTGGCGCCGATGTCATAGAACACCAGCTCGTCCGCCCCCTGGTCGCGATAGCGCTGCGCCAACTCGGCGATGTCGCCCATGTCGACGTGGTCGCGGAAGCGCACGCCCTTGACCACGCGGCCATCGCGCACGTCCAGGCAGGGAATGATGCGGCGGCTCAACATGCCAGCGCCTCCGCCAGGTCCATGCGCTGCTCCAGCAGTGCCTTGCCGAGGATCGCACCGCCACAGCCGGCGGCACGCGCCTCGGCCACATCGGCCACGTCGCGGATGCCTCCGGAGGCCTGCACCGCCACCCCCGGCAGCAACCCCGACAAGTGCCGGTAGAGGCAGATGTTGGGCCCGGCCAGCATGCCGTCCCGGGCGATGTCGGTACACAGCAGGTGGCGCATGCCGGCGCGCGCGTAGCGCTGAGCCAGCTCATCCAGGGTCACCCCGGCGTTCTCGGTCCAGCCGTGCACCGGCAGCTGCCACTGCCCCTGTGCGTCCTGGCGCGCGTCCAGCGCAATCGTGATGCGCTCGGCGCCGAATTCCTCCAGCCAGCCGACCACTTCATCGGGGCGACGCACCGCCAGCGAGCCGACCACCACGCGACCGGCGCCGGCATCGAGGATGCGCGCCACATCGTCGCGGCCGCGCACGCCACCGCCGGTCTGCACCTGCAGCGATGTCTGCGCGCGGATCGACGACAGTAGCGGCGCCAGCGTATAGCCACCGGCGCGCGCAGCGTCCAGATCGACCAGATGCATCCACTGCGCACCCTGCGCGGCGAAGGCCTGCGCGCGTGGCAACGGATCGTCGCCATACGAGGTTTCCTGCGCGTAGTCGCCCTGGCGCAGCCGCACCACGCGGCCGTCGCGGATATCCAGCGCGGGGTAGACGATGAAACTCATGCAGCAGTGCCCTCGAGAAAATTGCGCAGCATCAGCGAGCCGGTCTCGCCGGAGCGCTCGGGGTGGAACTGTGCGCCGTAGTAACGCCCCTGCTCCACCACGGCAGTGAACAGGCCGCCGTGGTCGCAGGCAGCGACGGTGTGGGTATTGAGGGGCGCGGCGTAGCTGTGCACGAAGTAGGCGCTGGCACGCTCCGGCACGCCGCGCAGCAGCAGCGATTCGCGCAGCGGCAGCAGGCGGTTCCAGCCCATGTGCGGCACCCGGATGCCGCAGGCCGGCACCAGCTTGCGCACCACGCCGGGAATCAGGCCCAGTGTCTCCACACCCGCCTCCTCGGAGCGTTCGAACAGCAGCTGCATGCCCAGGCAGATTCCCATCAGCGGCACCTCCAGTCGCCGCAGCGGTTCCACCAGGCCTTGCGCATGCAGGCGCTGCATGCCGGGACCCGCGGCGCCGACGCCGGGCAGGATCACCCGCTGCGCACCGACCAGACCGTCCGCATCGCGCACCAGCCGCACCGTCGCACCCAGGCGCTCCAATGCGTAGCGCACCGAGCCGAGGTTGGCGCCGCCGGCGTCGATCAGCGCAACGTCGCTCACAGCGCCCCCTTGGTGGAAGGCAGCGCGGTGCCCTGGCGGGCCAATGCCGGGCGCAATGCGCGCGCCAGCGCCTTGAAGCAGGCCTCCACCTTGTGGTGATCGTTGTCGCCGCGTACCTGCAGGTTGAGGTTCAGGCCGCTGGCATCGCACAGCGAGCGGAAGAAATGCGGCACCAGCTCGGTCGGCATGTCGCCCACGCGCTCGCGCTTGAACTCGCCCTCGAACACGAAGTACGGGCGGCCACTGAAGTCCAGTGCAGCACTGGCCAGCGTCTCGTCCATTGGCAGCGTGAAGCCGTAGCGGCCGATGCCGCGCTTGTCGCCCAGCGCCTCGCGCAGCGCCTGGCCCAGGGCCAGCCCGGTGTCTTCGATGGTGTGGTGCTCATCGATGTGCAGGTCGCCCTTGGCCTGGATGTCCAGCGCGAAGCCGCCATGCTTGCCGATCTGTTCCAGCATGTGGTCGAAGAACGGCAATCCGGTGGCGATGCGTGCATCAGCGGCACGGTCCAGGTCCAGTTCGACGCGGATTTTCGTCTCTTTCGTGTTGCGCTGGACCACTGCGGTACGCGGCGCGTCGGCCAGCGCGTGGGCGATGCCCGGCCAGTCCCACTCGCCCCCGAACTGCTCGGTGCGCAGCTGGAAACCGCGGATGTTGAGGTTGTCAGCGAACTGCAGGTCGGTGATCCGGTCACCCACCATGCCCGAACGCGCCCAGTCGATGCTGCGGTCCTGCAGGTAGGCGGTCATCAGGCCGATGCCCGGCTTGCGGGTCGGCGCATTGTCCTGGGGCCAACTGCAATCGATCAGTACGTCACGGAAGGTGATGCCCTGGCTCTCGAAGATCTGCAGCATCAGCTCGTTGGGGCCATCGAAGCTGGCGCGCGGGTAGCTGTCGCTGCCGAGGCCATCCTGGTTGGTGACGATCACGAACTGGTAGCCGGCATCCCGCAGCTTCAGCAGCGCCGGGATCACCTGCGGCACGAAGCGCAGCTTCTCGTAGGCATCGATCTGGAAATCGGACGGCTCCTCGATGAGGGTGCCGTCGCGGTCGATGAACAGGATCGGGGTCATGCTGCGGCCCTCCGCGCCGACAGGGCCGCAAGCACGCGGTCATTCTCTTCGGGACTGCCGATGCTGATGCGCAATGCATCACCCAGCTGCGGCGCGGCGCGCTGGTCGCGCACCACCACACCGGCATTCAGCAACGTGTCGAACGCCGCCTGCGCATCGGCGAAGCGGACCAGCAGGTAGTTGCCGGACGAGGCATACACCCGGCGTACACCGGGCAGGCTGGCCAGTGCCGTTCGCAGGCGCTCGCGTTCAGCGATGACCGTGGCCACGCGCTCGGCGGTGCGCGCCAGCGCGGCCGGCTGCAGTGCCTGCACGGCCAGTTCCGCGCACGGCGTCGGCACCGGGTACGGCGCCTGGCAGCGACGAAGCAGGGCAATCAGCTCCGAGGCAGCGATCAGCGTGCCAACGCGGGCGGCCGCGAGCGCGTGCGCCTTCGACAGCGTGCGCAGCACCGCCAGATTGGCGTGCGCGGCCAGCAACGTGGTCGCCGACGGCCGTTGTGCATACTCGACATAGGCCTCGTCCACCACGACCAGCGCCTGCCCGCGCAGCGCAACCGCCACGCGCTCGACCTCATCCAGGGCGATGTCACTGCCGGCCGGGTTCGACGGCGCACACAGGAACACCAGCTTGGCACCCTGCGCCTTGGCCGCGTCGATCACCGCATCCAGATCGGTGCGCAGTCCATCCTCGCTGTCCACCAGCGGCACTTCAATCAAGGCGGCACCCTGCAGGCGTGCGCAGACGGCGTACATGCCAAACACCGGCGGCGTGACCAGCACGCCATCGCGACCCGGCACGCACAGCGCGCGCACCAGCAGATCAATGGCTTCGTCGCTGCCGCGACCGATCAGCAGCTGCTGTGGCGTCACGCCGTACATCGCCGCCAGTCCCTCACGCAATGCCAACGGCTGCGGTTCGGGATAGCGCCGGCTGCTGCCCGCGGCATCAGCGGGATTGGCCCAGGCCGATTCATTGGCGTTCAACCAGACCTCGCCCTGCACCGCCGCACTGCGCGCCGAACTGTAACCGGCGAACGCCTGCAGGTCCGGGCGCACCAGCGCCAGCACATCTTCGATCGCCGTGCTCATGCTGCCACCTCCATGCGCAGGGCAACCGCACGCTCATGCGCATCCAGGCCTTCGGCACTGGCGATGATGCGCGCGCAGCCGCCGATTGCCGCCAATCCCGCGGCGCTGGCGCTCTGCACGCTGATCAGGTTCTGGAAGCTGGCGACGCTGACGCCACTGTAGGCACGCGCGGCACCGGCGGTCGGCAGCACGTGGTTGGTGCCGCTGCAGTAGTCGCCCAGTGCTTCGGGCGTGTAATCCCCCAGGAACACCGAGCCGGCCGCCTGCACCTTGTCCAGCCACGCGCGCGCATCACGCAGCGCCAGGATCAGGTGCTCCGGCGCATAGCGGTTGCTGATCGCGAAGGCTTCGTCCAACGAATCGACCTGGATCAGCCGCGAGGCCGACAGCGCCTGGCGTGCGATCTGCTGGCGCGGCAGCAAGGCCACCTGGCGCTCGACTTCGGCCTCGACCGCCGCCAGCATCGCGGCATCGTCGGTCAGCAGCAGCACCTGCGAATCCGGGCCGTGCTCGGCCTGCGATAGCAGGTCGGCTGCGACGAACGCCGGGTTTGCACCTGCATCGGCAATCACCAGCACTTCGGAGGGACCGGCCGGCATGTCGATGGCGGCGGCGCCGTCCTGTGCGACCTGCTGCTTGGCTTCGGTCACGAAGCTGTTGCCCGGCCCGAACAGCTTGTCACAGGCCGGAATGCTGGCGGTGCCGTAAGCCATCGCAGCGATGGCCTGGGCGCCGCCCAGCTTGAACACGCGCTGCACGCCGGTCAGGCGTGCGGCCACCAGCACCGCAGGATCGGCCGTGCCGTCGGCGCGTGGCGGCGTGCACAGCACCACCTGCGGGCAGCCGGCCAGCTGCGCGGGCACGCCCAGCATCAACGCGGTGGACGGCAGCGGTGCGCTGCCGGCCGGCACGTACAGGCCGACGCGGCCGATCGGCCGCAGCATGCGTTCGCAGACCACGCCCGGCGCGGTTTCCACCGCATACCCCGTACCCACGCCGGCGGCGTGAAAGCGGGCGATGCGTTCGGCAGCTTCGACCATCGCCTGGCGCAGTTCGGCGGGGACGGCGGCATCGGCCGCTGCGAACTCGGCTTCGCTCACTTCGAACGATCGCAGCTCGACACCGTCGAAACGTGCGGTGATCGCGCGCAGCGCGTCGTCGCCCTGTGTGCGCACCTGTGCAATCAGCGTCGCCACCGCGTCGCGGGTCTGCTGCGCCACGGTCTGCACCGGGCGGGTCAGCGCCGCGCTGCGCGCGGTCTCATCAAGTCGGGACCAGATCAGACGGTTCATGCCAGCGACCGCTCCACGCTCAACACCATCAGGCCCTGCGCGCCAGCGCGCTCGAGTTCTTCCATGCGCTGCCAGCTCAGCGGGCCGGGGCACATGGTCTGCAGGCGCAGCGCGCCGCCATCGGCCGGCAGCCGCACCAGCGGCTCGGCATCGGCCAGCAGCTGCGACAGCGCGTCGACGCGATCCTCGCTGGCGCGGAACATCAGCAGCTTGCGGTCCTGCCGCTGTACCACGCCATCGAGGCGGCGCAGCAGCATCGCGCGCAGCGATGCACGCGCATCATCCGGCACGCGCACCGCACCCGCCAGCACCGCCTCGCTGTCGAGCAGGTTGTGCACCGGGGTCAGCTGGTTGGCGCGCAGCGTGGCGCCGCTGGAGACGAGGTCGCAGATCAGGTCGGCGGTACCCAGTCGCGGGGCGATTTCCACCGATCCGGACAGCTCGACCACCTGTGCATCCACACCCTGCTCGGCCAGCCACTGCTTGAGGATGGCCGGGTAGCTGGTGGCGATGCGGGTGCCGGCCAGCTGCGCCGGACCCTGCCATTGCCACTCCTCCGGCACCGCCAGCATCAGCCGGCACTGGCCGAAGCCCAGCCCGCGCAGCGCCTGGTAGGCATCCGGCAGGCCGACCTGGCGACGTGCCGCGGCCTGCTCGTCCAGCTCGTTGCGACCGACGATGCCGAGGTCGCAGACGCCGTCGGCGATCAGGCCGGGGATGTCGTCGTCGCGCACCAGCAGCAGGTCCACCGGCAGCGATTCGCCGTAGCAGAACAGCTTGTCGCGGCTCTCGCGCCAGCTCAGGCCGCAGGCGCTGAGTAGGTTGCGCGCGGGTTCGGCCAGCCGGCCACTCTTCTGGATGGCGATACGCAGCCGGTCTCGTGCCGGCGCTGCCTGGGTTGCACTCATGGGGGAGGTCTCGAAGTTCGGAACGGGGCGCGGATCAGCGCGAGGCAAGGCGGTCGATGGCGGCGGCATAGCCTCGATGGCCATGCTCAAGGGTGCGTGCCACCCGTCCGGTGGTGGTCACGCTGACCCCGGTGCGCTCGTGGATCTCGCGATACGGCACGCCCTGCTGCAGCAGCGGCACCACCTTCCAGCGGTCAGCCATGGCTTCCAGCTCGGCCGGTGTGCACAGATCGCGCAGGAAGGCCTCGACCTGTTCCGGCTCGCGCAGGGCGGCAAAGGCCCGGGCCAGGGCTTCAAGGTCGGCCTTCGGGTCTTTGGCGGCAATTTCGGGGCGGGCTTTCACGGGGTCGTTTCCATGCATCAATGTAATAGCGCGTTAGTACATTAGCGCATTCTTGCGCAGTGCGTCAAATCGAGGGTTGAGGGTGCGGCAGGGCTGCTGCCCTGCACCCGCACCCGCAGAGGCCGGAGCATCGGCACAGCTGGGTTCCGGACCGACCCCGCCCTCGACAGGTGGTCACGAGCTGTCGGGACTGCCGGGGTCGGATCTGTTTTCCAGAGGAAAACGGCCCTGACCCCGGAACGAGGCCCGGAAACGAAAACGCCCACCGGTTGGTGGGCGTTTCGTTGAAGCGCTGCATGCTGCCAGGGGCCGTTACATCACCTTCGACTGCTCCAGCTCGACCTGCAGGGTGCTGGCCAACTCGTCACGGGAGACTTCGAACTGCTGCTCGCGCAGCAGGTCCTTCACTGCCACCACGCCGCGCGCCAGCTCGTCCTCACCGGCCAGCACCACGAAGCGGATACCGGCCTTGGCGGCGTACTGGAACTGCTTGCCGATCTTCTTCGGCTCCATCTGCACTTCGGTGTTGATGCCACCGGCGCGCAGGCGGCGCGCGATGTCCAGCGACTGCGGCATGCCCTGCTCGTCCATCAGCGCCACCAGCGCCTGCACGCTGCTGCCCTCGATGCCATCGATCAGGCCGGCTTCGCGCAGCTGCCAGAACAGGCGCGACAGGCCGATGGAGATGCCCACGCCCGGCAGCTTCGACTTGCTGTAGTGGCTGGCCAGGTCTTCGTAGCGGCCGCCCGAGCAGATCGAACCGATCTGCGGGTGGTCGGTCAGCGTGGTCTCGTAGACGGTGCCGGTGTAGTAGTCCAGGCCGCGCGCAATGGAGAAATTCAGGCAGTACGCGGTTTCCGGCACGCCCAGCGCCTGCACCAGCTGCAGCACTTCGCGCAGTTCGGCGACGCCGGTACGCAGGATCTCCGAAGAACCGGCGTCGGCTTCAAGCGTGGCCAGCTGCGCCAGTGCATCGGCATGGCCCTGCGAACGCACGGCCACGAACGCCAGGATCTTCTCGACCTGCTCGGCCGGAATCTCGAAGCCCTCGCCCACCAGCGTCTCGCGCACGTAATCGGCGCCGCGCTTGTCCAGCTTGTCCACTTCGCGCAGCACTGCCAGCTGGCGCTCGCCCTCGGCCACGCCCAGGCTCTCGAAGAAGCCACGCATCAGCTTGCGGTTGTTCAGCTGGATGCTGAAGTCACCAATGCGCAGTTCCGAGAACACCGCGTGGATGACCGCCAGCACTTCGGCGTCGTATCGCACGCTCAGGCTGTCCTTGCCGATCACGTCGATGTCGCACTGGTAGAACTCACGGAAGCGGCCGCGTTGGGCGCGCTCGCCGCGGTACACCCGCTGCATCTGGTAGCGACGGAACGGGAAGGTCAGTTCATGCTCGTGCTCGGCCACGTAGCGCGCCAGCGGCACGGTCAGGTCGAAGCGCAGCGCCATTTCCGGCAGCGAACGGTCACCCGATTCGGCGGCGTTGGCCAGCGCACCGGTGGACTGCACGAAATAAACCTGGCGCTCGGTCTCGCCACCGGACTTGGTCAGCAGCACGTCGGACAGCTCGAACACCGGCGTCTCCACCGGCAGGAACCCGAAGCGCTCGTAGTTGCGGCGGATGACGTCCAGCATGCGCTGGAACGCAATCTGCTCGCGCGGCAGCAGTTCAAGGGTGCCGGGCGGGGTACGGGGCTTGATCACGGGCGGAACTCCTGCTGGAACGGGACGTGGGAGGGGGCGACATTCTAGCGCCCCCGCCTCGGGCAGGGTCGAACGGCCGCTTGAAGTATCATAAGGCCCTCCCCGCCCGCGATACGCCCCCGCAACATGTCACGGCCTTCCGGCGCTCCGCCCGCCACCAACGATCCCGCCTCGCCGTCCTGCAACACGCTGGACTGCCTGCACTGCTCGGTTCGCCACCTTGCGGTGTGCTCGGCGCTGTCGCCCGATGAAGTGCAGGCACTGGAACAGGTCACCGTTTCCCAGCAGGTCAGCATGGGCAGTACCCTGGCCCGCACCGGCGAAGAGCGCGACCATGTCTATACATTGACCGGCGGCGCCCTGCGCCTGGTGCGCACCCTGGCCGATGGCCGCCGCCAGATCAATGGCTTCGTGCTTCCTGGCGACTACCTGGGCCTGAGCGGCAGTGACCACCACCGCTACGATATCGAGGCCATCGCAGACAGCCGCGTATGCCGTGTCGCGCTGCCGCAGATGAAGGCGCTTCGCAGCCGTTTCCCACACCTGGAACGCAAGCTGCTGCAGCGTGCCTGCCAGGAGCTGGACGCCGCGCAGGATGCCGCGCTGGCACTGGCGCGGCTGCAGCCGGCCGAGAAGGTGGCCGACTTCCTGCTGCGCCTGGCCGCGCGCGAGGCCAAGCTGGGTGGCGATGGCCTGCGCGTCTCGCTGCCGATGGGGCGTGGCGACATCGCCGACCATCTGGGCCTGACCATGGAAACGGTCAGCCGTACCTTCACCAAGCTGCGCCAGCAGGGGTTGATCGCCCTGCCCCACCTGAACGTGGTGGAGATCCTCGACGAGGACGGGTTGCGCACGCTGGCCGGTGAAGGGTTGATCTGACCGCATCGCGGTTGGCTGGGTTGCCGGCCAGCGGCCGGCACTACCAGGTGGACGCAGCACGGGTAGTGCCGACCGCTGGCCGGCAACCCCAGATGCCTTCGATCAACGCAGCAACACCTCACGCAACGCCGCATACTCCGCAGCCAACGGTTCCGCGTGCGCGGGCCGCTGCAGCAACGCATCCAGCGCCGGCGGCACGGCCACTGCTTCGCCAATCAAGGGCTCCACCACTGCCTCGAACTTGGCCGGATGTGCGGTAGCCACCACCGCCCAGTCGCCCTTGGCGCCGCGCGCACGCAGGTCCTGCAGCACCTTCACCGCTGTGGCCGTATGCGGGCAGAACAGTTCGCCGTTGCTGGCGTGCGCCGCCGCAATCGTCGCGCGGATGGTCACGTCATCCACCGCGAACGCGCGGAACGCAGCGCGCAGCTCGGCGTCATCTCCGAGGTAAAGCCAGCGCAGGCGTTCAAAGTTGCTGGGCGCCCCTACGTCCATTGCATTGGCCACGGTGGCCACGCTGGCCTGCGGCTGGTAGTCGCCGCCATTGAAGTACGCCGGCAGTACCGCATTGGCATTGGTGGCCAGCACGATCTGCCCGATCGGCACGCCCAGCGCGCGCGCCAGCACGGCCGCCATCGCATTGCCAAGGTTGCCGGTCGGCACCACCAGGTTGAGCCGGCGACGATGCGTCGCGTAATGGGACACCGCCGCATGCGCGTAATAACTCATCTGCGGCAGCAGGCGGCCGAGGCTGATGCTGTTGGCCGAACTCAGCGGCACCTGCGCCTGCAGTTCGCGGTCAGCCAGTGCCTGCTTGACCATCGCCTGGCAATCGTCGAAGGCGCCGGCCACGCGCAGCGCCTGGATGTTGTCGCCGAAACAACCGAGCTGATGCGCCTGGCGCGGTGACACGCGGCCATCCGGATACAGCACCACCACGCGCACGCCGGGCTGGCGATGGAAGGCCGCAGCAACGGCGGCGCCGGTATCGCCAGACGTGGCGACAACAATTGTCAGATCGCGGTCCTTGCCGGCCTGCAGCCGCGACAGTGCTCCGGCCAGGAAGCGCGCACCGATATCCTTGAACGCCGCCGTCGGCCCATGGAACAGCTCCAGCACATGGTCACCGCCGCCCAGTGGGCGCAGCGGCACCTGAAAGTCGAACGCTTCCCGGCAGATCGACGGCAACGCAGACTCCAGCGCGTCGCCGGAAAAGAACGGTGCCAGCAGATCGGCGGCGGTATCGGCCAGCGTTGCGCCGGCCCGCAGCTCACGTGCCGCCGGCAGCACCTGCGGAACATACAGCCCTCCATCGGGCGCCAATCCTGCAGCGATCGCCGCACTGAGGCCAACGGCCGGGGACTGACCCCGGGTCGAAACAAATTGCATGGGTTCGGTATCCAGTAACGGGGAAGGATTCAGCACAAGCGGGCTCCCGGTGCATCCAGCGGCGACACCCAGGCATCGCTGTCGAAACCGGCGGCGGCAAATGCCGCCTGCACCGGTGCGGCAGCGGCGCGGGCCTGGTCGGCGTCCTCGAACCAGGCGAACACGCTGGGTCCGGCACCGGAGATGCCCGCACCCATTGCATGGGCCGACAGCGCCGCATCGCGGGCTGCTTCGAAACCCGCAATCAGGCCGGCCCGCCGTGGCTCGACCAGCACATCGCGCAATCCAGCCCGCACCAGTGCCGCATCACTACGATGGCAACCACTGAGTACCAGCGCGAGGTTCGCACTCTGTGCCACGAATTCACCCAGCGCGTAGCTGCCCTGCAGCACCTGGCGCGCACGGCGTGTTTCCAGCACCGCGTGCGGATGCACCAGCAGGCTGTGCCAGGTCGCCGGCACCGGAATTGGCAGCAGGCGGTCGGCCGTACACAGCGCAAGACCACCCAGCAGCAGCGGCCCCACGTTGTCGCCGTGGCGGCCACCGCTGGCCACCGCCTCGCCGTCGAGCGCAAACGGATACAGCGCCTCGCGCGACAGCGGTACATCCAGCAGCGCGTTGGCGGCAACCAGCGCCGCAACGCATGACGCTGCCGAACCGCCCATGCCGGAACCGAACGGAATGCCCTTGTCGATCTCCACCGCGAATCCGAAATTCAGGCCCAGGCCTTCGCGCAGTGACATCAGCGCAGCGCCCGCGGTGTTCCCGGCTGCCTCCAGCGGCAGCTCGACCGCACTGCCACGGATCGCTTCGATGCGCACCAGCGGCTCGTCGATGCGGCGCACGCTCACGGTATCGCCAACACCGGCGATGGCATGACCAAGAATGTCGAAGCCCACCGCCACGTTGGCCACCGAGGCCGGCGCGAACGCACGTGCGATCACAGGCGCGCTCCTTCACCGGCCGCGACCCGCAGCAGGTCGGCAAACACACCGGCGGCGGTGACTTCCGGGCCGGCGCCCGGACCCTGCACCACCAACGGGTTGTCGCAGTAGCGACGGGTACGGAACTGCACCACGTTGTCGGTCAACCGAAGGTTGGCGAAGGCGTGGTCGGCGGGCAGTTCCTGCAGGCCCACCGAGGCACCGTCAGCGCCCAGCTGTGCCACGTAGCGCAGCACCGCGCCACGCGCCCGCGCGTCCTGCAACCGCTGCAACAGGCTGGCATCGGACTCGCCCAGACGCGCCATGAAGTCATCCACGCTGCCATCGCGCAGCAGCGCCGGCACCAGGCTTTCCACCTGTACCTGTTCCAGGCTGAGCGCGTGGCCGGCCTCGCGGGCGAGGATCACCAGCTTGCGCGCCACGTCCACGCCCGAAAGATCATCGCGCGGGTCCGGCTCGGTGTAGCCCATCGACCGCGCCTGCGCGACCAGCTGCGAAAACGGCTGACTGCCGTCGAAGCGGTTGAACAGCCACGCCAGCGTGCCGGAGAAGATGCCTTCGATCGCCAGCACCTCGTCGCCCGTATCGACCAGATCACGCAGCGTGGTGATCACCGGCAGGCCCGCGCCCACCGTGGCTTCGTAGCGGAAGCGCGCACCACTGGCCGCCGCAGCAGCGCGGATGCGCTGGTAGCGCGGCAGCGGGCCAGCACCGGCCTGCTTGTTCGGAGTCACCACGTGGATGCCGGCGGCCAGCCAGCCCTCATAGCGCTCGGCCACGTCGGCGCTGCCACTGCAGTCGATCACCACCGCATGCGGCAGGTGCGCGGCCAGCAGGTGTTCGGTGAAGCGATCCAGGTCGCTGGGCTCGCCCGCGTCCCGCAATGCCTCCCGCCAATCGGCGTGCAGGCCATCCACTTCCAGCCGCATGCGCGAACGCGAGGCCAGCGCGCGCAGGCGAAGATCCACATTGGCCTTGGCCAGCAGCTGCGGGCGGGCCGCCAGCAGCTGGTCCAGCAGTGCCGCACCGACGTTGCCCGGCCCGATCACACCGACCGCGAACGTCTGCGGCGACAGCCAGAAGCCCGCATGTGCGGCCCGCAATGCGCGGGTGGCATCGGCACTGTCCACCGCCACAGAAATATTGCGCTCCGACGAGCCCTGCGCGATCGCCAGGATGTTCACCTGCGCGCGTCCCAGCGCCTCGAACAGGCGCGCCGCAACACCGGGATGGCCGGCCATGCCGTCACCCACTGCCGCCAGCACGCTGACGCCCTCACTGACCTGCACCCGCTGCACCTGCCCTACCGACAGTTCATGCGCGAACGCGTGCAGCAGTGCCTCACGGCCACGCGCCGCTTCGGCAGCGCGCACCACGCAGCAGATCGAATGCTCTGACGAACCCTGCGAGATCATCACCACCGACACCTGCGCCTGGCGCAGCGCCGCGAACACGCGCTCGGCGGTACCGGGCACACCGATCAGGCCGGTGCCTTCCAGGTTCAACAGGGACAGCCCGGGGCTCAGGGTCAGGCCCTTCACCGGCCCGCGCGGCGAGCGCTCGGCGCTGATGCGCGTCCCCGGATGCGCCGGCTGGAAGGTATTGCGGATGAAGATCGGCAAGCCGAGGCGGATCGCCGGCGACATCGTCTGCGGGTGCACCACCTTGGCGCCGAAATAAGCCAGCTCGCAGGCCTCGTCGTAGCTCAGTGATTCCAGCTGCACCGCTTCGGGCACCAGTCGCGGGTCGGCCGACAGCACACCGTCGACGTCGGTCCAGATGTGCAGTTCATCGGCATTGAACAACGCGGCGAAGATCGCGCCGGAATAGTCGCTGCCGTTGCGGCCGAGCGTGGTGATGCGGTCATGGCGGTCACGGGCAACGAAACCGGTGGCGACCAGGCGCATCTGCGGATGCCGCAGGCGCCACTTGGCCAGACGGTCCGCGCTGGATTCCCAGTCGACATCCACGCCCAGTTCGCCATGCCCGACCACCAGCACGTCGCGTGCATCGAGTACCGCACAGTCTTCGCCCAAGGCACGCAGGTGGGTGCCAAGCAGCTGCGCGGAGAATACTTCGCCCAGGCCCTGCACGCGGTCGAGCACTTCGCGCGGCAGCTCGCCGATCACCGCCAGCGCCGCCAGCACTTCGGCCAGTTGATCGAAGCGGGCGTCGATCCACTCGACGGTCTCGCCCACCTGCTCGCCCAGCAGGGCCACGGCGGCGCCACGGTGACGCGCGCGCAGCGCATGCCAGGCCTCGCGCCAGCCTTCGTCGCCCTTGGCCGCCAGCTGGGCCAGTTCGATCAGCGCGTCAGTGACGCCCTTCATTGCCGAAACGACAGTGACCTGCAGCGATTCGGGACGGGCCAGCAGCAGGCCCGCAACATGGCGGTAGCGTTCGGCATCGGCCACCGAGGTGCCGCCGAACTTGTGCACGACGATGGACGGTGCAGCCAGATCGGCCGGGGCAACGGGATGAGCGGGGGCGTGGGAAGACATGCAGACCTCGGCAGAAGGCCCCGTCGCATGCAGGTGTCGAGTTTCCCCGCCACCTGTATGGTGCGGGGCCGTGGTTTTCGGGAGTTACACGAAGACGACGGGCCGCACCAGGGCAGTGGTGGCGGTGGTGGTGGTAATGGTGGTGGTGGCGACCGGCGCAGTCGAACGGCCCGCAGTGGCGGGAGCGATCAGGCTGGCGTGGGCGGCATCAAGAACCATGACGCACAGAAAACACTGTGCGCCGGCCTGCTGTCAAGTGCTGCGATGCAAAAAACCAGTGCCGCGATCATCGCTCAACATGCCGGCATTTGGTTGCATCTGAGACCAAGGCAGCATCAGCACGCTTGACGCACGCATTCAGCCGGCATGTTCGGCGATCGCCCGTGGACTGCGATGGGCATGCGCGCACAGCATCACGCCGGCCACCAGGAACACGATCGCCAGCGCTTCCAGCAGCGAAGGCCAGCGCTGCTGCCAGGCGAAGGCATACGCCAGCGCGAACAGCGTCTCGAACACGATCATCTGGCCGGTCAGGGTCAGCGGCAGCAGGCGGCTGGCGCGGTTCCAGAACGCATTGCCGAGGATCGAGGCCACCACCGCCACACCGGCGCTGATTGCCCAGAAACCACTCCACTGCGCCGCCGTGTGCCCGCTGGTGTGCCCGATGAAGGCCATCGGCACCAGCAGCAGGGCCAGGCCGCCGGTGGTGACGCCGGTCAGCAGCGACCAGTCGTGGCTGGACAAGTCCGGTCGACGCGCCAGCCAGCGGCTGTTGCCGATCGAGTACAACGCCCACGAGAACAGCGCGCCGAACGCGCACAGCAGGCCGATCAGGCGCTGCCGCCACGGGGTTGCCAGGTGCTCGGACATCAATGCTTCCCAACCAACCAGGGCCACGCCCAGCACGCACAGGCCCAGTGCCGGCAGCAGCTGTTTCAAAGGCACTGCACCCTGTTCGCGCACGCCGACCAGGGTGACCACCACCGGAATCAGGCCGACAATCAGCGACGCCGCCGCACCGCCAGCCCACTGCACCGCCGTGGCCAGCAGCAGGAAGTACACCAGGTTCCCGGCCAGGCTCAGCCACAGCAGCCCGATCCATTCGGTGCGACCCAGCTGGGGTGCCAGCCGCTTCCAGCGCGGGAGCAGCAGTACTACGGCGATCAGGCCGTAGACCAGATAGCGCCCGGCCGACAATTGCAGGGCGTTGAACGACTGCAGCACGGCGGGCGCGAGGAAGACCACGCCCCACAGCGCGCCAGCGGCAACGCCATTGGCGATGCCCAGGGCCATCGGGTTGTTGCGCATTCGGGTTCTTCGGGGGGAGAGAACAGGCCGCGCAGTGTAAGCGCTGGCCAGCGGGCGCTCTTGACCTAGGCTATTGCCCTGACCGGCCGCGCGTGCGCAAAGCCGAGCGTGGCTCGACCCTATAGTCCGGCGCCCCGGCGCCACGCTGCGGGAGTCTGGCCGCACTCGCGGCGCAGCGCACGGGTCAGTGCGCTCTGCTCGGAATAGCCCGCGGCCAGCGCGATATCGCTGATCGGCGCCACGCTGGTGCGCAGCTGGTGCTTGGCCCAACGCAACCGGCTTGCACTGAGCCAGGCCTGCGGGCTGAGCCCGAACTCCTGCCGGAACAGCGCATGCAAACGGCTCTCGCTGACCCCGACGAACCCCGCCATGCGCGCCACCGGCCACGCCTGCCCGGGGTCGGCCTGGACCGCCGCACACAGACCCTGCATGCGCGCGCCACTGCCGGCAGGTGCAAATACCTGCAGCAACTGCGGCAGCAGCGCCGGCATCGGCTGCCCTGCCTGCACCTCAGCCAGGCGTCGGCGCAATGCCAGCGGCAGATGCAGCCAGCGCTGCCGGCACAGATGCTCCTGCGTGCCGTCATCAAGTACGCCCGGAGGACAGTCAACGATCACGAAACCATTGGGACCATCAGCCATCTGGTCATGCGCCTCACCGGCGGCCACGAATGCCCCCTGCAGCACGTCCAGCCGACCTCCGCGGCCTTCCATTTCGAACTGCAGTTCACCCTGCACTGGCAGCACCCACTGCGCGTAGTCATGGCGATCCAGGCCGGTGGCCTGGCCGTAGTGCCGCAGATGGAAGATGGCGCCCATCCGGGCAGTGTGCGCGTGTAACAACGGCCGTGCAAACCGTTGCTATAGTCGAACCGTCATCCACCGCAGGGAGTGCAGGACATGACCCATCAGCAGGTATCCCTGGCGCTCGCCACCAGCCTCGGCCTGGTGCTCGCAGCTTCGGCCTCCGCTCAGGAGCGTACGCCCCCGGCTCCGCACTGCATGGACGCTGTCGGCGTACAGGAAGTGGAGCAGGCATCACCGCGCTCGATCGCACTGCGCGCCGCCTCCGGCCAGGCCTATCGGATCGACTTCAGCGAAGATTGTCCCGGCGTCCGCGGTGCCACTTCGCTGAAACTGGAAGCCCCCGCCGGCTGGGCCTGCGGCCGCCCCAGCGAACGCTTCGTGGTCGACGGCCGCCGATGCACCATCAGCGCGGTCACCCCGCTGCAGAATCGCGACTATGCCAGCGTCGCCCGCGACAGCGACCGCCTGCGCACCGCCACCCTGCCTGCCGTGACCATCCGCGAACGCAAGGAGGTGCGTCGCAGCTTCGGCGGCTCACCGTCCTACTGCTTTGCCACGCGCAACGTGCGTGCCTGGTCATCCGACCCGCAGGGCATGCTGGTGGAGACCAATCCGCGCCGCAATGGCGGCCATCGCTACTACCGGGTCGAACTCGGCAGCCACTGCCGCCAGCTCGACCGCGCGCCGCAGCTGAGCTTCCACTCGGGCCTGCAGAACGGCCTGATCTGTGGCAATCCCGGCGATCGGATCATGACTGCCGAATTCGAGACAGACGATCTGCGCGGTGAAAGCATCGCCCCGCTGCCGCAGTACACGCGCGGCAGCTGCACGATCCAGGCGGTCTACCCGGCCTCCAGCCAGGCGTCGAACTAACCGTCGACGCCGAGGAAGGCGAACGGTGCGCTGGGCACGAACTGGCCCAGTGCATCACCGGCGAAGGTATTGCGCTGGTCCTTGCCGAGGTCGAGCTTGAGCACCTTGCCGGCGAAATCGACCTTGTTCAGATCGACCCAGAAGGTGTTCGGGGTCAATGCCGATTCGAAGAAGTACAGCCGCCGCTTGTGGTCGGCCACGGTGCGCCAGCGCGTGGATGAGATGTTCGGCTCACCCGGCGTGGTGATGCCATACGGCACCGACGCGTTGCGGATCACGCTGAACACACTGGCCAGGGCCTCCACCGGATCCTCGGCCTTGGGAATGGCGTTGATGTAGAACGAGGCGCGCGCGAAACGGTCAGCAGAGCGGTTGGTGCCCGGCAGCATCACCGTGCCGCCGATCTGCTGCCAGTAGCTGTTGAGCGCAAGCTGCTGCTCGAAGATCGGCGAATTGGTCATCACCTGGTAGCGCCGGTCATGGTGGATCACCTGGCGGCCGCCGATGTACTCGACGATGGCACTGTCGCCGCTGGCATCGGACAGCGACAGGTGCAGCGTCGCCTGCCGATCTTCACCGGGCACCTTGTCGGTGACGATCGAGTACGGCTCGCGCTTCAACGCGGCGACCGCCTCTTCCACGGTAGCGAAGTTGTCCAGCACATACTGCGCCCACAGCGAAATCGCCAGACCCGGCTTGTTGCCACGCTGCTGCGGATACTCCGATTCGACCAGCCACAGCAGGTTGGCCACCAGGCCCTTTTCGTTCATGCCATCGGTGGTCGACACGTCGTAGCCGGTGGCCACCACCGAGCCGTAGCGCGCAGTCCACGCCAGCGACTTCGGGCCGGCCTGGCCGGTGCGCGCAATGCCGCGCGGCAGTATGTAGAGGTTGGTCGCCACATCGACCTTCCAGTCCATCGAGCGCGCGGTGATCACATCGCCGTTGTCACCCAGGTACACCGCGCGCGTGCAGGCCAGTGCCGGTGCCACGGCTGCGGCCAGCGCGACCGCCAGCATTCCCCTTCCCATCCACTTCATCCGTGCCATGTCGTTGCACTCCTTTTCCCCGTGATCCGAAGATAGGACCCCAGGCAGGGTGAGACAGGGGTGAAAGCCTCAACGGACGAAGCGGTCGTGCAGCCAGAATCCTGCAAGCATCGAAGGCACGAACCACAGGGCTTCGCGCGACGCCACGGCCACCCCGGCGATGGCCGGTCCTGGGCAATAGCCCGCCCAACCCCAGCCGATCCCGAACAGCGCGGCACCCAGCAGCAGGCGAGCATCCACACGCCGGGTAACAGGCAGCCGGAAGCGGTCTGCGTACAGCGGCTGCTGTCGCCGCAACACCCACCGCTGCCCGATCGCGCTGACCAGCAGCGCCGAGCCCAGCACCCACAGCAGCGTGGGATCGAAGTCACCGGTGATGTCGAGGAAGCCGAGGACACGACGCGCGTCGGTCATTCCCGAAAGTGCCAACCCCATGCCAAACAATGCGCCCGCCGCGCCGGCGGCCCAGACTGCGCGGCTCATGTTGGGCCTCCGCCATGACGGACCAGGAAGGTGGTCAGCATCGCGCAGGCCATGAACACCAGCACGGCCGCCAGCGATCGCTTCGAAGCGCGGGCCATGCCGCAGACACCGTGGCCGCTGGTGCAGCCGTTGCCCAGCCGCGTACCGAAGCCGACCAGCAGGCCGGCTCCCATCAACTGCCATGCCGGCAGCGCATCACGCAGCAGCGCACGCGGCGATGCCTCGGGCACCGATTGCCACCACAGCACCAGCCCCGCCGATGCGGTCAGGCCGGCCAAGAAGGCCCAGCGCCAGGCACGCTCGCCCTTGCCTGCGCGCAGGCTGCCTGCGGTGATGCCGCTGATGCCCGCCACGCGTCCGATGGTGGCGAGCAACAGCACCGCGGCGGCGCCGATCAACGCACCACCTGCCGCCGCACTCCATGGCAGGTTCATGCCCTACCCTCTTCGCTGCCGTACATGAGATTGCCCATTTGTTTAGATTATTCTAAATTAGATCATTCTAAATAAAATGGTCAACCATGGCCCGGACCCAGCTCGACAGCGCCGCGATGGCCGAACACGCGTCGCAGGCAGCCACGCTGCTCAAAAGCCTGGCCCACCCGGCCCGGCTGCGGGTGCTGTGCCGCCTGGTGGAAGGTGAAGCGCCGGTACCGGAACTGCAGGCACTGACCGGCCTGAGCGCATCGGCGTTGTCACAGCATCTGGCGGTGCTGCGCGGACTGGATATCGTGGCGACCCGGCGCGAAGCGCAGGCGATACACTACCGGGTTCTTGAAGGGCCCGCACTGGGCGTGCTGCAGGCGCTGCATGCGGCGTACTGCGGTGCTGCTTCGCGCTGAATCCGGCGCAGACCATCAGCCTGCGTGCAGCGCCGACTGCACCACCTGATCGAGCAGGTCCACTGGCGTCGGTGCCGAACGATCGCCCTGCAGGCGCCGGGAGAATCCGGACCAGTCACTGCAGGAAAGCTGGCGAGAATAGGCACCCACGCTGGCAGTTGCGGACCAGTCCGTCTCAGTCCGCCGGGATGCTGGCTGAAGCGCTTAGGTTGCCGCCAAGACCGTGCCGTCGCAGCGCCGTGGCAGCATTGCCTCGAACACCACCTGGCCCGCTTCGTTGCGGGCCGCAATGCGCCCGCCGTGCGCGCGGACGAACTGATCGACGATGTACAGGCCCAGGCCCAGGCCCTTGCTCTGGTGGAAGCTGGCCTTGAACGGTTCGAACAGTCGCGGCAACAGCGCGTCATCGATCCGGCCGGCGTTGCTGACCCGCAGCAGTACGCCGCGCGGGTCGCGCCCATCCACCTCCACCCTCGCCTCGCTGCCATGGGTCAGCGCATTGCCGACCAGGTTGGCGGCGACCTGGCCAAGGCGATCCAGATCGCCCTGCAGCCGCGTATCTCCCTGCAGGTCCAGGTGGATCCGGTCCGCCCCATGCGCGCTGCCCGCCTCGGCGACTACCGCGCGCGTTACGTCGGCCAGATCGCAGGCACTTGCCTCCAGCCTCAGGCCACCGCTGCGGATCCGCGAGAAATCCAGCAGCTGCTCGACCATCCGCGCCATCCGCAGGGTGCTGGCTTCCAGGTACTGCAGGGTCTGCTGCGCGCCTGCGTTGTCTTCCGGAAGCTCCAGCGCCAGCTTGTCGGCACACAGCAGGATCGCCGACAACGGCGTGCGCAGGTCGTGGGTCAAAACGGCAGCCATCGTCTCGTTGAGCTTCAGCGCGCGCTCCAGTGCCTCGTTGCGCGCCTTCAGCAGCTGCCGCTGCTGGTACAGCTCGATGAAAACGTTGACCTTGCTCAGGATCACCTGCGGCGCCACCGGCTTGTGCAGGAAATCGACCGCACCGCTTTCGTAGCCCTTGAACACGCGCAGGGGATCATCCGGAGAGGCGGTCAGGAAGATGATCGGCACGTCGCGGCTGCGATGCGAACCGCGCATCAGTTCGGCCAGGGTGAAGCCATCGATCTCCGGCATGTGCACGTCAAGCAGGGCCAATGCCACCTCGTGCTCGAGCAGCAGCTCCAACGCCTGCGCGCCCGAGCCGGCCAGCAGCAGGTTGACCCCTTCGCGCTGCAGCAGGGCCTGCATGGCTACCAGGTTCTGCGGCACGTCATCGACGATCAGCAGGTTGACCGGGGTCTGCGACTGCGCAGGTTCCGGTGGCAACAGGTTCATGCAAACAACTCCTTCAGGCGGCGACACATCAGTTCAAGGGGCAGCACGGCATCGGCGCCGGCGTACTGCAGGGCGGAAGCGGGCATCATCGACGCCTCGGCTTCCTCGGGACATTGCAGCCAGGCATGGCCACCGGCACGGCGCACGGCGGCAACGCCCTCGCTGCCATCACTGCTGGCACCGGTCAGCAGCAGGGCCAATACCTGCGCGCCGAACACCGCAGCAGCGGAATCGAACAGCGGATCGATGGCCGGACGGGAAAACAGCACCGGTGCATCCACCGACAACGCCACCGCCCCCTCGTCCTCCACCAGCAGGTGGTAATCCGGCGGCGCGAACGTCACCGTGCCCGGCTGCAACGGCTGCTTGTCTTCGGCTTCGCGCACCGGCAACGCGCAGTACGGCGCCAGCACCTCGGCGATGCGGCTGGTACGGTCACGCGGCAGGTGCAGCACGGCCAGTACCGGTACCGGCAGCTTCGCCGGCAGTGCACCGAGCACCGCCTGCAGGGCCGCCACGCCACCGGCGGACGCGCCGATCACCAGCACGGCCGGACGCACTGGCAGCGTCATCAGGCCACCTTCCGATAAAGGCGGTGCTCTCGCGAACAGACCTCGAAGGCATCGTGGTGGCACCCGAACTGCAGCGACTCCTTGCTGCCCAGGCCAAGGAAGCCCCGGTGCACCAGCGCTTCGCGGAACAGGCCGACGGCACGGTCCTGCAGGTCGCGGTTGAAATAGATCAGTACGTTGCGGCACGACACCAGGTGCACTTCGGAGAACACGGTATCGGTGGCCAGGCTGTGGTCGGCGAACACCACGTTGCGGCGCAGTTGGCGGTCGAACACGGCACCATCGTAGGCGGTGGCGTAGTAGTCCGACAGCGACGCGGTGCCACCGGCGGCCAGGTAGTTGCGGCTGAACTGGGCCATCCGGTCGATGCCATAGGCGCCCGCCTCGGCGGTGGCCAGCGCGGCCGGATTGATGTCGGTGGCATAGACGATGCTGCGCTCGAGCAGGCCTTCTTCATGCAGCAGGATCGCCAGCGACCACACTTCCTCGCCCGTGCTGCAGCCGGCCACCCACAGCTTCACCGAGGGATAGGTACGCAGCACTGGCACCACCTGCTCGCGCAGCTCACGGAAATACGCAGGGTCACGGAACATCTCCGAGACCTGCACAGTGAAGAACTGCATGGCCTGGGCGAACAGGTCCGGCTCGTGCAGCAGCCGGTACTGCAGGTCGACCAGCCGCTCGCACTCATAGCGCTGCATCGCCTGGCGCATGCGTCGGCGCAGCGACGACACCGCATAGCTGCGGAAATCGTAGTGGTAGCGCTGGTACAGCGCCTCCAGCAGGACCTTCAGTTCGAGGTCGAACAGCGCCTGTTCGTTCATTGCCGCGAGCACCAGACCCGGCACAGCGAGACCAGCTTGTCGACGTCGATGGGCTTGGCGATGTAATCGTTGGCGCCCGCCTGCAGGCAACGCTCACGGTCGTCCGGCATGGCCTTGGCAGTCAGCGCGATGATCGGCAGGTCCTGCAGGTGACGCTGCGCGCGGATCTCGCGCATCGCGGCCAGGCCATCCTTCTCCGGCATCATGATGTCCATCAGCACCAGGTCGACTTCGCGCTCGGCCAGGCGGTCCACTGCCTCCTGCCCATTGCGCGCGATCTCCAGCGTCACGCCCAGCGGCTCGAGCACGCTGGACAGCGCAAAGATGTTGCGCACGTCGTCCTCGGCCAGCAGTACGGTGCGTCCATCGAGCACGGTGTCGCGACGGCGCGCCTCGCGCAGCAGGCGCTGCTGGTCGGTGGGCAGGCTGGCTTCCACGCTGTGCAGGAACAGGGTGACTTCATCCAGCAGGCGTTCGGGCGAACGTGCGCCCTTGATGATGATGCTCTTGGAATAGCGGCGCAGGCGCTGTTCTTCCTCGCGACCGAGCGCGCGACCGGTATAGACGATCACCGGCGGGAAGCCGACGTCATCGTTGCCGGCCATGTGTTCGAGCAGGTCGTAGCCGCTGCCGTCAGGCAGTGACAGGTCCATCACCATGCAATCAAAGGTGACCGTGCTGAGCTGCTCCAGCGCGCCAGCAAGCGTTCCCACGGCGACGATCTGCAGCTGATCACGGCCCAGCAGCAGTTCCAGGTTGTGGCGCAGCTCGCTGTCGTCCTCGACGATCAGCAGGCGCCGCACGTCGCGCTGGCTGGTCTGTTCCAGCTGCTCGATGGCGCTTACCAGGCGCTCGCGCGTGGTCGGCTTGATCGCAAACCCGATCGCGCCAAGCTCGCGCGCCACCTGGCTGCGGTCCGTTGCCGAGACCACGTGCACAGGAATATGGCGGGTATCGGGGTTGCGCTTCAGGCGCTCCAGCACGCTCAGGCCGGACACGTCCGGCAGGCCGATATCGAGCAGGATGCCGTTCGGTCGCAGTTCGCCGGCCAGGGCCAGCGCCTCTTCGGCCGTCCCGGCCACCACGCAGTCGAAATCCAGTTCATGGGCCAGGGCCACCAGCGCTTCGGCGAACGTGGCGTCGTCCTCGACGGCCAGGATCAGGCGGCCCGGGTGCTGGCGACGACCGCGGTCGTCGGCCACGCTGGGCACCGTCGTCGGCGGCGCCACCGGAGCCCTTGCTGGCACCTGCATCGCCGGCACAGCGGCCGCGACAGGCGAAGCCACGGGAGCTGCGGCGATGTCCGCGGCGTTCGACGCGGGCGCGCCCTGCAACGGCAGTTCCAGAATGAAGCAGCTGCCACGGCCCGGTTCGCTGTCGACCTGGATGCTGCCGCCCATGCGCTCGGCCAGATCGCGCGAGATCGACAGCCCCAGGCCGGTGCCACCGTAGCGGCGACGGGTGCTGCCATCGGCTTGGCGGAAGGCTTCGAAGATGACCTGCAGCTGCTCGCGGGCAATGCCGATACCGCTGTCGCAGACCTCGAAACGGATGCGCCCCTGACCGGCCGCGCGCACGTGCAGGCTGACCTTTCCATGCTCGGTGAACTTCACCGCATTGGCCAGCAGGTTCTTCAGGATCTGCTGCAGGCGCTGGCTGTCGACCACCAGCTGGCTCGGCGCCAGCGCATCGGCCTCGATCTGCAGGGCCAGGCCCTTCTGCCGCGCCATCGGCTCGAAAGTCTCGCGCAGGCGCTGCAGCACGCTGTCGGTCACCACCACTTCATCGGCCAGCTCGACGTGGCCGGCCTCGATGCGCGACAGGTCCAGGATGTCGTTGATCAGCGCCAGCAGATCGTTGTTGGACGACAGGATCGCACGCGCATACTTCACCTGTTCTTCGGTGAGCGTGCCGTCCTTGTTGTCGGCCAGCAGCTTGGCCAGGATCAGCGAGCTGTTCAGCGGCGTGCGCAGTTCGTGCGACATGTTGGCCAGGAACTCGGACTTGTAGCGCGATGTCGCGGCCAGTTCGTTGCTGTTGCGCACCAGCTGGCTCTGCGCGACCAGCAGTGCCTGCTTCTGCGCCTCCAGCTCGTGGGTCCGCTCTTCCAGCTGGACGTTGCTCTGTTCCAGCTCGGCCTGCTGTTCTTCCAGATGGCTCTGCGACTGCAGCAGGCTGCGGCTCTGCTCTTCCAGTTCCTCATTGGCCACGCGCAGCTCTTCCTGCTGGGCCTGCAGCTCCTCGCCCTGGCGCTGCGATTCCTCCAGCAGCACCACCAGTTGTGCGCGCAGCAGCGATGCACGCAGCGCCATGCCGATGGTCTCGGCGCAGCGCTCCAGCAGCTCACGATCCAGGTCGCGCTGCGCACCCGCCCGGGCGCGTCCCAGCTCGACGATGCCTACCACGGTGCCGTCACTGCTGATCGGCGCCAGGATGCGCTCGCGCACCGGCAACCGCCCCAGGCTGGTCTGCAGTTCAAGTACGGCGTCGTCGCTGCCCTCCAGGTGACGGATGCACTCATCCCGCGCCACCTGCCCGGCCACGCCCTCCTGCAATGCCAGCGACGCCGGCATGCCGGACGGCAACGCCAGGCCGCCGGTCAGCTGCAGTCGTCCGCCTTCCAGCCGGTACACGGCGCCGACGTCGGCCTCCAGTTGCGCGCCCAGGCTGGTGGCTGCCGCCTCGGCAATCTGCTCCGGACCGAGGTCGCCGCGCAGGCTCATCGCTACCGCGTTCTCGGCCTCCTGCAGCCACAACGCCCGCATTGCGTCCCGGCGTGCCTGGATCGCGCGGGAGACGATCAGCGCGATCATCAGGAACGCACAACCACCGATGCTTCGGTTGACCAGCGAGAACGCCGAGTTCGAGCTGGCCGGGGCGATGTTGAAACCGATGACCAGCAGGACGCAGGCGAGCACAGCCACGATGAACGGCGCGCGCACACTGCGCTGGAACACCGTGACGCCCACGGCCAGGAAATACGCCAGCCATACCGCATAACCGAGCGGTACCACCAGCTCCAATGCGATGGTCGCAGCCAGCAGCACGGCGGACGTCATCCAGATCCAGCGGTCACGCGTAGTCGCACCAGGACGCATGCAGGTCGGTTCCAGAACAAAAAGGGTGGGTGATGGTACTCCGTGTCGTATTCAGCCGCACAGGACAAATGGCACGTGTCCCGCCTCCACGCCTCCTTCACACTTGAATGCCTAGCTTCACGTCCCTCACAGGGGTAACACTTATTTTTACGTGGACGCTGCCGCCTCTACGACGTCCGTGCTGACGGACCCTTCCCGCCAACTGCGACTGCTGATCGACAGCGTGCGCGACCATGCGCTGTACCTGCTTGATCCGGATGGCATCGTCTGCAGCTGGAACCCGGGTGCGGAGCGCATCAAGGGCTATTCAGCCGATGAAGTGGTGGGCACCCACTTTGGTCGCTTCTACCTGGCCGCCGACCGCGAGGCAGGAGAACCGCAACGCCTGCTCCGTCATGCAGCGCAGCATGGCCACGTTGCCAATGAGGGCTGGCGGGTACGCCGCGATGGCTCGTCATTCCGTGCCAGTGTTGTCATCGAGCCGGTGGTTGAAGCGGGTGAGCTGCTGGGCTTCGTCAAGATCACCCGCGACATCACCGAGCAGTGGCAGGCACAGCGCCTGCTGCGTGATGCCCAACGAGCGCTGCGCAATACCCAACAGTTCGAGACCGTCGGCCGACTCAGCCGCGGCCTGTCGCACGAGTTCAACAACCTGCTGACCACCATCGGCAACGCACTGGACCTGCTGTCCCTGCGCGTTGGCGGTGACGATGCGCGCGCCGCCGAGCTGCTCGATGCCGCGCAGAGCGCGACCGATCGTGGTGCGCTGCTGACCCGCCAGCTGCTGGCGTTCAGCACTGGCCAGACCCTGATCCGCGAACCACTGGATATCAATGTGCTGATACAGCAGTGGCTGCCGGACCTGCAACGCGCCTGCCCGTCCACGGTGATGCTGGATGCCAAGCTGGCACCCGGCCTGCCTGCGGTCAACACCGATGCGCTGCAGCTGCAGACGGCGCTGGCCAATCTGGTCGCCAATGCCGCCGATGCTACCCTTGAAGGCGGCCGCATCCTGATCGGCACCGCGCTGGAGCATCGCCTCGACCCGGACGCGGACTCCACGCTGCAACGTGGCTATGTCACTCTCAGCGTCTGCGATGAAGGCCACGGGATGGCGGCCGACATCGCCGAACGGGCCACCGAGCCCTTTTTCACCACCAAGGACATCGGCAAAGGCAGCGGCCTGGGCCTGAGCCAGGTGTTCGGATTCACTACCCAGAGCGGCGGCTTCGTCGACGTGTCCACCACGCCCGGTGTCGGCACCACGGTCAGCCTGCTGCTACCCGCAATGGAGGACCCTGCCGATGACCGATGACCCGATCCGCGTACTGATGGTGGAAGACCAGACCGATCTGCGTGAAATGATCGGCCTAGCCCTGCGCGACCTCGGCATCGATGTGGCCACGACCGCCGATGGCCACGAGGCGGCGGAACTGCTCAAGGGCGAAGCACGTTTCGACGTGGTGTTCAGCGACGTCAGCATGCCCAACGGCATGTCCGGCATCGAGCTGAGCGAGCATGTGGCACGCGAACAGCCGCAGGCACGGATGATCCTCTCGTCCGGCTATGCCCGTTCGCAGCTGCCGCCGCTGCCCGAGCAGGTGGAGTTCCTGCCCAAGCCCTATCGCCTGCGCCAGCTGGTGCAGCTGCTCAGGCAGGCGTAAGCCACGGCGCCCCGCAGGAAACCCCTGCGGTCAACCCATCATCGCCCCGCGCTGGAACGATGCCAGCAGCGTAGAGGCTGCCGCTGCCGGCGCCAGCCGACCGCGTGCCAGTGACCAGGTGATGCCGTAGAAGCAGCTCCAGTAGAAGTCCGCGAGCCATACCGCGGTGAAACCGACGTTGAACTCTCCGGCCGCCTGACCCCGCAGGAAAAAGGCCTCGAAGCGCTCGCCGATCGGCGCCCAGCGCTCCGGCAGCAGATGCAAGTCTCCCACGCGCTGTTGCTCTTCCATCATCCGCGCGAACAGCAGCGTCACCAGCTCCCAGTCCGCCAGCAGCGTGGCGGTGACCTGCTCCAGCACGAGGCGTGCATCACCGCCCTGGTCGAACCAGGCCGCCGCCGCTTCCACGCGCTCGAAACCGGCCGCGAACAGGGCCTCGTCGATCGCCTCGCGGGTAGGCGCAAACCGGTACAGGGTGGCGCGGCTGATGCCCGCCCCGCGCGCGAGTTCGCTGAGGGTGCAGCGTGGATGGCTGACCAGGGTGGCCGCCAGCGCGTGCGGCAGGTCGCGTCGTGTACGTGCTGCGGCAGGTCGCATGAAAAGCATTGAGGTGTGGGCTGGCCCTCACGCTAGCATGAATCATCAATTAATAAACTGAATCAAACATGATTCATCCGAATCACGAATGCGCTACAACAGGGGTGCGTCCGGTGCACCCGGGTCGGTGCACGGCAGGGAACGCGTCACAGGCATCGAGGGAGACAACGCCATGCTGCACCCACTACGCGATATCGCCGTGCTGTTCGACGCCAGCGACACCGGGCACCGCGTTCTCAACATCGCTGCCGACCTGGCGCAGGCCCAGCAGGCGCATCTGGTCGCAGTCTCCACGGCCCTGCATCCCACCGACATCGCCAACGGCTTCGCGCGCGGTGCCGGCATCGCCGCCGCGCTAGACCACGAGGCCCGCGCGGATGCCGCCTGCACCGCACAGCTGATGCAGAACCTGCGTGCCGTGTCCGAGCCGCTGCAGATCAGCACCGAACTGCGCATCGTCTCGGACTACCTGGGTGGCGCTGACCTGGCGCTGCAGTCGCTGTACTGCGACCTGATCATCGCCGGCTATCCGCACACACCAGGCGCGCCCTCCGGCTGGCATCCACTGGGCACGCTTCGCCAGACCGGGGTACCGATGCTGCTGGTGCCGCCGCACTGGAAGGGCGAGCAGGTCGGCCGGCGTATCGTGGTGGCCTGGAATGCCAGCAAGCAGGCCCGTCGTGCGGTGGCAGATGCCCTGCCTCTGCTGGCCCGGGCGCAGGCCGTGCACCTGCGGGTTCACCCCCGTTTTCACGGACACTTACGAGAAGGCCGATCAAGGCCATGAGGAGTGTTCATGTCGAAGCGAAGGAAGTTCAGCACCGAGTTCAAGCGCGGTGCGGTTGAGCAGGCCAGCCAGCCGGGCGTCAGCTGT
>NZ_JCAFVP010000009.1:0-189994 GCF_059372495.1 Stenotrophomonas sp. YJH_SMC_80 | reverse complement strand
GTTAGTCGACTGACAGTCGACTCTACCCTCGCGCGTCTGCCCAGCCTGCGCGGCGCCCGAGGCCAGCCACGCCCTCGGCGATACCCCCAGCCGCTTGCGGAACGCCTTCGACAGCGAGAATGACGGAACGTCCAGTTGAGCGGCCATCCGGCGCGCAGACGTCGCCCGTGGTAGAGCCGACCGCTGGTCGGCTGCCCTTCGGTCAGGCCCCGAAAATGCCGCTTCGGTAGAGTCGACTGTCAGTCGACTGCTCTTCGGTCAGACAGCGAAAACCCCGCGCTTCGCGCGTTAGTCGACGGACAGTCGACTCTACTCCTCGCGCGTCTGCCCAGCCTGCGCGGCGCCCGAGGCCAGCCACGCCCTCGGCGATACCCCCAGCCGCTTGCGGAACGCCTTCGACAGCGAGGCGGTATCGGCAAACCCCACCTCGATCGCCACTTGCTTGACCGCCACGCCGGCCCGCAGCTGCGCGCAGGCCAGGCTCAGCCGCCAGTCGAGCAGATAAGCGGCCGGCGTCGCCTGCATCACCTCCTTGAACACCGCCGCGAACGCGCTGCGCGACATGCCGGCAGTCGCAGCCATGCGCGGCAGCGTCCAATCGTCCTGCGGCGCCTGGTGCATCGCCACCAGCGTACGGGCCAGCCGCGCATCGGACAGCCCGCGCATCAGCCCATGGCTGACGCCAGCCGCATCCGGGTGGTCCACCACCCAGCGCAGGATCTGGATCAGCGCCACCTCGAACAGGCGGTTGGTCAGCAGCCGGGAACCGCAGCGCTGGCGATCAGCCTCGGCGAACAGCAGGTGCAGGGTGTCATCCAGTTCGCCGATCGCCGCCAGCGGCACCACTATCACCGGTGGCAGCGACTGCACGATCGGATTGCGCGCGCCGCCATCGAAGTCCAGCGTGGCGCAGGTGAAATCCGGGCCATCCAGCGGTGCGTTGAAGAACACATGGTGCAGCGGCTGCGGATACAGCAGCAGGCTGGGTGTGTCGATCTTCAACCGGGGCAGCGCGATATCGCCCCCGGGATGACGGACCTCCATTTCACCCTGGCGCAGGATGTGCAGGAAGGCACGACCAGGCTGCGGCTCGAAGACGTGGCGCCCGCACAGCGGACCGCTGTGGAACAGCGCGGCCTGCACCCGGAAGCGTTCCAGCAGGGAGGAGAGGCGGTCGGGTGCGGAAGCGTCGGCGGACACGTTCATGGATGAATGGACAACATGTGTGGTTTATTGCGCCTGATTCGTCCGGGGAGTCTACCTAGGATGAGCGGGTCGTCCAATTCCGGGCGCTTTCCCAAGGAGATCCACCATGTCCCGTGTCCCACTGATCGATGCCGCCAACACCACCGCCGACCGTCAGGCCCTGCTGGGCCAGGTCCACGCCGCCTTCGGCGCCACCCCGGCCATGTTCCGCGCCGTGGCCAACTCGCCGGCTGCCCTGCAGAGCATGTGGGGTGCGTTCGGCGCGCTGGGCGGCGGTCGCCTGTCGCCGCTGCTGGGCGAGCAGATCGCCGTGGCCATCGCCAACCGCAATGCCTGCGAGTACTGCCTCGCCGCGCACACCGCGCTGGGCCGCAAGGCCGGCGCCAGCGGCGAGCAGATGGCCGCCGCGCAGATCGGCCAGTCCAGCGATCCGGCCACCTCGGCGGCATTGGACTTCGCGCTGAAGGTGGTTGAGCAGCGTGCGCAGATCGCCGACGGCGACGTGCAGGCGCTGCGCGCGGCTGGCTTCGATGATGAGCAGATCGTTGAGATCCTCGCCCACGTCGCGCTCAACCTGTTCACCAACTACATCAACGTAGCATTCGACGTCCCGGTGGACTTCCCGAAGGTCGCGCTGCGCTGAGATCTGGCCTGGCCCGGGTGGCAGTGGTCGCCCGGACCGGTCTGAATGGAGCCGACCGGGTAGACGGGTAGAGTCGACTGTCAGTCGACTATCGCGCGCAGCGCGGGGTTTTCGGGGGGTCTGAACGAAGAGCAGTCGACTGACAGTCGACTCTACAACGTAGCGTTCGACGTCCCGGTGGACTTCCCGAAGGTCGCGCTGCGCTGAGATCTGGCCTGGCCCGGGTGGCAGTGGTCGCCCGGGCCGGTCTGAATGGAGCCGACCGGGTAGAGTCGACTGTCAGTCGACTATCGCGCGCAGCGCGGGGTTTTCGGGGGGCTGAACGAAGAGCAGTCGACTGACGGTCGACTCTACAACGCAGCGTTCGACGTGCCGGTGGACTTCCCGAAGGTCGCGCTGCGCTGAGATTCGGTTCGGCCCGGGTGGCAGCGGGCCGCCCGGGCCGGTCTGAATGGAGCCGACGGGGTAGAGTCGACTGTCAGTCGACTATCGCGCGCAGCGCGGGGTTTTCGGGGCTACTTGTCGTCTGCCTGCAGCCGCTCGGGATGGGTATACACATTGAACCCGCTTTCCCGCGCGAACCCGACCAGGCACAGGCCGGCGCTGCGGGCCAGGTCGATCGCCAGCGCGGTCGGCGCCGAAACCGCCGCCAGCACGCTGGCGCCGGCGCGCACCGCCTTGCTGACCATTTCGTAGCTGGCCCGGCTGGAAATCACCAGCAACCCACCGTCGATGGCGTGCTCGTTGTGATGCAGGGCGCCGATCAGCTTGTCCAGTGCATTGTGGCGACCCACGTCCTCGCGTACCCAACCGATGCGCCCACTGGCGTCGGCCCAGGCCGCGGCGTGGATCGAACCGCTTGCCGCATTCATCGGCTGGTGCTGCGCCAAGGTCGCCACCGCCCGCTGCAGGGCGGTGGCGGAATAGCTGCGGCGTTCGCGGATCTGCGGGAGTGGGCGCAGCACTTCTTCCAGCTGGCGCGTGCCGCACAGGCCGCAGCCACCACGGCCGGGCAGCAGGCGCCCATTGGCGGGGTCCAGATCGGCACCGGGTGCCTCCTCGGCCACGGTCATCTGCAGTTCGATGCCTTCCAGCTGTGGGCGGATGTCGATCGACAGCAGCTGCGAGGGCGTAGCAATCAGTCCCTCGCTGAGCGAGAACCCAAGCGCAAAGTCCTCCAGGTCGCAGGGCGTGGCCATCATCACCGCGAAGGCGGCGTCGTTGTAACGCAGCGCCACCGGCACTTCCTCGGCCACCACGTCGACCAGGGGCTGTCGCCCCTCGCTGCGCCAGCGCTGCAACGGGCGCTGCGCCGTGCCGGCAGGCGGGGTGTGCGGTGGGGTCGAATCAGGCATGCAGCGCGTCCGGACAGGGGAGATGCGCAGGTGGTGGACCACCCACGCCATCGAGAATAGCGTAGTGGCCATGCGCTGACGCAGGTGTAACCGTTGTCATGGCAGGCTGCGCTGAAAACAGCGCGCACCCACTGGCGAAGCCGTGCAGGCCGTGTTTGACTGTGGGGCTGGCTGTGCGTTCGAAAGCGCCGCCGGACCGCGTTGTGCCCATTGTTGCTGCGTTCCTCCCGTCAGGTTCCCGAACATGTCCGAGCAGAAGCCGCCGCGTTACAAGCCCTACAACCAGCCCGCCGGTGGCTGGGGTGCCGCCGGAGCCACCGCCAAGGTGCTGCTGCAGCAGAGTGTGATCGGCAAGGGGTCGAAGGCGTTGCTGGCGATGAACCAGCCCGGTGGCTTCAAGTGCCCCAGCTGCGCGTTCCCCGATGCCGACGAACGAAAGAAGCTGGAGTTCTGCGAGAACGGCGCGAAGGCACTGGCCTGGGAAGCCACCCAGTTCCGTGCCGGTCGTGAGCTGTTCGCCCGGCATACCGTTACCGAGCTGATGGCGCAGACCGACTACTGGCTGGAGATGCAGGGCCGGTTGACCGAGCCGATGCGCTACGACGCGGCCACCGATCACTACGCGCCGTGCAGCTGGGACGACGCCTTTGCACTGATCGGCCGCCACCTGCAGGCGCTGGACAGCCCGCACCAGGCCGAGTTCTATACCTCCGGACGCACGCCCAACGAAGCGGCGTTCCTGTATTCGATCTTCGTGCGCGAGTTCGGCACCAATAATTTTCCGGACTGCTCGAACATGTGCCACGAGCCGACCAGCCGCGGCCTGCCGCCGGCCATTGGGGTAGGCAAGGGCACCATCGTGCTGCAGGATTTCGAGCACGCCGAGGCGATCTTCGTGATCGGCCAGAACACCGGCACCAATTCACCGCGGATGATGAGCAACCTGGTCGAGGCGCGCAAACGCGGCATTCCGATCGTGGCGGTCAACCCGATGCCCGAGCGCGCGCTGATCCGCTTCGCCGAGCCGCAGGACATGGTGCAGATGGCCACGTTCGGTTCGACCGAGATCACCAGCGAGTTCGTGCACATCCGCATCGGCGGCGACCTGGCCCTGATCAAGGGCATGATGAAGGTGATGTTCGAGCGCGAGGCGCAGGGTGAGCGTGTGCTCGACCATGCATTCCTCGCCGAACACACGGTGGGCCTGGAGGCGCTGCGCGAAGACGTGATGGCGCAGGACTGGGACGAGATCGTGCAGGTGTCCGGCATTTCGCAGGCGCAGATCCGTCGCTGTGCGGAGATCTACATCCGCTCCAATGCCACCGTGATCTGCTACGGCATGGGGCTGACCCAGCACCAGTACGGCTCGCGCCTGCTGCAGCAGGTCGCCAACCTGCTGTTGCTGCGTGGCAACTTCGGCAAGCCCGGTGCTGGCATCGGGCCGATCCGGGGCCATTCCAATGTGCAGGGCGACCGCACCGTCGGCATCGACGAGAAGCCCAAGCCGGCCTATCTGGACCGCGTGCAGCAGGTGTTCGGTTTCGACCCGCCGCGCGAGCATGGGCACCATGTGGTCGAATCCATCGAGGCGATGCTGGACGGCAGCGCCAAAGTGTTCGTCGGCCTGGGTGGCAACTTCATCCATGCGGTGCCCGATACGCCGCGCGCGTACGAGGCAATGCGTGGCCTGGACCTGACCGTGGGGATCGCCACCAAGCTCAACCGTGGGCACCTGGTTCATGGCCGCGATGCGCTGATCCTGCCGGTGGTGGCGCGCTCGGAGCGCATCGTCACGCCGGCCGGCGAGCAGTTCGTCACCATCGAGGACGCGATGTCCAATGTGACCGCCTCGCGCGGCGTGCTCGAACCGGTCAGCGCCGATGTGTTGCCCGAGGTCGAGATCGTCTGCCGCATGGCGCTGGCCACGCTGCCCGACAGCAGGGTTGACTGGGCCAGCTGCATGCACGACTACGCACCCATCCGCGAGCTGATTGCTGCGGTGTATCCGGAGATCTACACCGGCTTCAACGAGCGCATCCAGCAGCCACACGGTTTCCATCTGGACATTCCGCCGCGCCGCCGGGTGTGGCCCACGCCGAATGGCAAGGCCAACATCCTGGTGATGCCTGGGCTGGACGTGGACGATCCCGTACATGATCCGGACATGCTGCGGTTGGCCACCGTGCGCTCGCACGATCAGTACAACACCACCATCTACAGCTACAACGACCGCTATCGCGGCGTGTACAACGATCGCATGGTGCTGTTCATGAACATCGAGGACCGGCTGGCGCGCGGGCTGGACAAGGAAGCGCGGGTCAGCCTGGAGACGATCAGCGGTGATGGCGTGCAGCGGCGCATCGAAGGCCTGACCGTGCTGGATTACCCGATGCCGCGCGGCGCGCTGGCCGGCTACTACCCCGAACTGAACCCGTTGTTGCCGCTGGACTACTACGATCGGGTCAGCGGTACCCCAGCGGCCAAGTCGATCCCGGTGCGGATGAGTGCAATGGCGGCGGTCGCATAGCAGTGGATGAATCCAGTCCTATGGGCCTTCGGCATGTGGGTTGGGTTCATCCAGAGCAAAGGAGCAACGGAAATAGTTGGCCGTATCCCGCCAAGCGCCAACGATCGGTTCCTGGATCTGCGCCAGCAGTTCACGGGCCTTGACGGGATCATTGGCCTGGCAGGCGAAGTACGCGAATGATTGCAGGTTCCATGGCGAGGGATAACGTGACAGCACGTCTTCGAAGCCGCGTTTCATGGTCGGCCAGTTCACTTTCGAATCGGTGAACAAACGGTCCTCGTACTCCCGCTGCGAGGCGACCCAGTAGATACGGGCGTACAGCATGTATTGGTCCTGCGGTGGGGCCGCGGCCATGACCCTGCGAGCATAGGCTTCCAGGCCAGCCGGATCGCCGCCCCACTTCGGAGCGAAGTAGCGTACGGCAGCAAAGTAGAGCGGGAAGTAGCCCGGGTAGCGCGCGATGCCTTCGTCATGCAATGCGAAGAAGCGGTCTGCATCCCAACTCTGTTCGATCGCCCGGTGTTCCATCGACTCGTACCAGTACGGGTCCGTGCTGGCGATGTCCTTGTACTTCAGCAGGTAGTCAACGGCCTGCTGCTGCAGCGCCTTGAACGGTGCCCAGTCCTCTTCCTTCACCGTATTTGCATAGCCGGGGCCGCGGATGCTCCAGCCTTGGCGGCTGAGCATCTCAGCCATGGCCAGGCGCGCCGACGGCGACCTGGGGTAGCGCGAGATCCACGCCTGCACGAGCTTCTCGCGACCCTGCCAGTAGGCCGGCTCACGGTTGCGCATGCTGAAGGCATAGCCGATGCCTACGTAGTACGCCGAAAGCTTCCAGACACCACTGCTGAAGTAGCGATCCGTATCCCGGTAACGACTGGCAAGTTGTTCCAGTCTGGCAAAGTCCTGCTTCTCCAGCAGTTGCTGTGCCTGCCGGGAGACTTCAGCGCGTTCGCTTGCTTCATCTTCGCTTGGTTCTTCGGCGTGGGTGATGGTCGCGCACGACAACAGCAGCACCACAAGCAGTGTTCGCATGAATCCTTTCATGAGGGGGACTCCGTGTCGGGGACAGAGGTAGGGGCGTGGCAAGGCAGGGTGGCACGATTGCCATCTCGCCATAGCAAGGGGCATCGCGCAAGTCGGCCGCGTGGTTGTCAAGCTGTCAGGGTCGTTGCCCCCCCAACGTTCAGGGCGCCTGCATCGGCTATCATCGGCCGGTGAACCTGCCTGGCCTGCTGCTGCGATGGATGTTGCTTGTCGCCCTGGTGCTGAATGCACCGGCGCTGGCGCTCGCTGCGTCTTCGTACAGCGGCCCGTCCAGCCAGGGGCATTGCGCTGCACCGCACTCGGCCGCGATGGCTGCAGCCGGCTGCTGCGATGATGCAGCCCCGGCGGCCTGCCAGAGTGGTGAGTGCGAATGCCCACCGGCCTGTCTTGGCATGCTGGCGACATTGAACGGAACACCGGCCTCGCCGTGGCGCGAGGCGCCTGTTCCGGCCAATGCCCAGCAACGCGCACCGCCGCCGAGACTCGACCCGCTGCGGCCCCCCATCGCGTGATTCCCTGCAGGCCCTACGCGCCTGCCGTAGCTGCTCGACTTCTTCTCGACTCTGCCCGCGGCTTCGATGCGCGGGCGGCGGGCTACGTTGCCCGCCTCTGCAAAGGAATCACTCAATGAGCCGTACTCTCTCCCTCGGCCTGCTGCTGGGCACCGTGCTGGCCACAACCGCCTGCGCTCGTGCCGCCGAAGAATCCTCCGCGGCACCGGTCGCCAGCGAAGCACCGGCACCGGCCCAGGCCAGCCCGGCCAAGATCGATCCAGCCTTGCCGATCGCCATCGTGCACAAGACCGCCAGCTGCGGTTGCTGCGGCATCTGGGTCGACCACCTGAAGGCCGCCGGCTTCCAGGTCGATGTGCGCGACACCGATGACATGAATCCAATCAAGGTCCGCTTGGGCGTGCCGGTCGGCAAGGCCTCCTGCCATACCGCCGAGATCGGCGGTTACGTGGTCGAGGGTCACATCCCGGCCGAGGACATCAAGCGCCTGCTGGCCGAACGCCCGGCCGCGCGCGGGCTGGTGCTGCCCGGCATGCCGGCCGGTTCGCCGGGCATGGAAATGCCGGACGGCTACGTGCAGCCGTACACCGTCGAGCTGGTGCGCACCGACGGCAGCACCGAGCCGTTTGCCCAGCACGGGCAAGGTGGCTGACAGCCAGTGGTGGTGCCGGTCGGTCTGACCGGCACCTTTCCTCGCGGCCGACTTGCTCTCTGCAGAGTCGAGCCGTGCTCGACTGCTCTGCGGCTCCGTCGAGCAAGCTCGACGCTACAGAATCAGCGGGTCCCGGCCGTTTCCCTGGCCAACTGCGCGTCGAACTTCTCCTCGGCCGCATCTGCGTAGGCGTTGCAGGTCAGTGCCTCGGCGCTGGCCTTGCTGCCGGCGGCATAGTTCCAGTTGCTGGCGCCCGGATGCGGGGTGAGCAGCAGATCGCAGGGCAGCGCCCGTACCGTTGCGAAGCTGCGCTTGTAGTCCTCGATCAGGCGCGGATAACGGGGATTGCCCTTCAGCTGGTAACTCGGTGCACTCAGGCTGTCGGCGTAGGCGATGCGCACCGGCTTGCCATTGCGGGTGTCGGTCCAGGTCCAGGCGGTGCTGCCCGGGGTGTGCCCTGGCATGAAGTGCGCGGTGAATGCGATGCCGCCCACCGTGACCACTTCGCCATCCATGATGATGCGGTCGGCGCTGGCCGGCGGATAGGTGATGCCGTCGCCAAAGTGCAGGTCGTTGCTGCCGCCGCGCGCCAGCAGCACCGCCGTTTCTGCATTGGCCGCCACATGCGCGCCGGTGCGACGCTTGAGCTCGGCGACCGGGCCGGCGTGGTCGGCATGCGCATGGCTGAGCAGGATCAATCGCAGGTCCTGCGGGGCCACGCCGCGCAGCTTCATGTTGTCCAGCAGGTGACCGGCCATCTGTGGCATGCCGCCATCCAGCAGTACTGCGCCCTCGGCGGTCTGCACCAGCAGCGCGGTCAGGTCCTCGGTGCCGATCTGCCAGGTGTGGTCGGCAACCTGCAGCGGCGCCATCGGCTGCAGCCAGGACGCATCCACGGTATAGGCCCGCAGTTGTGGCAGCGGTGCCTCGGCGGCGCTGGCGTGGGCGGCCGGAAGAGCGACGGCCAGGGCGAAGGCGAGCAGGGTAAAACGCATGATCCACGTCCGCTTGAAGGAGGCCCAGAAACTAGCATGGGCCTCCTTCATCGCGTCTCGCATAGATTTCATGGCTCCCATAAGGACGCCATGGATCAGTACCGGTACTGCCATCCCAGCGTCAGCACCCGGCCGCGGCCGGAGAAATAGCTCGGGTTCGACGGCGTGGTCTGCGAGTAGTAGCTGATGTACTGCCTGTCCGCCAGATTCTGCGCGCCCAGCGTGAAGGCATGCTTGTCCAGCGTATAGCGCGCGACCAGATCCACGGTGGTGTAACCCTTGAACTCGGCCACCCGCGCGCCACGCAGGTCGAAGTCGCGGTCGAAGGCGTGACTGGCCTGCAGGCGGGTGCTCAGCTGCGGCGTCCAGCTCTGTTCCCAGAACGCAGTCAGCCGGTTCGGCGCGATGTTCACACCAGCCAGGTCGCTGTCGAGGCGACCGTCAACGTCGGCGTCGTAGCGGCCGTTGGCGCGTGCATAGCCCAGTCCGAGGCGGCTGTTGCCCAACCGCAGGCGAAGGTTGCTTTCAAAGCCTTCCACGCGGGTGGCCTGGCGCTGTACCGCATAGGCATCGATGCCCGGATCGTAGATCAGTACCGAGCCGAGCCCGGATTCGGAGGTGTAGTAGGCAATGTCACCGCTGAAGCGGCCATCGTCGTACTCCAGTCCGATCTCGCGGTTGTCCGACACCACCGGTGACAGGTCGATGAGGCTGTCCACGCGCTGGCCGTCGCGGTTGATCGCGCGCAGCACGCGGCCGACGTCGGCCACGGTGTAGCCTTCCGAGTATGAGGCATAGGCGTTGAGGCGATCGTTGATGTACCAGACCGCGCCGAAGTTGGGCAGGGTCTCGCTCATGGTCGGCTTGCCACCGGCCACCTTGCGTGCGCCGTAACGGGGCAGGGTGGTGTAGTCGCCTACTTCCAGCTCGCCCTTTTCGTAGCGCAGGCCGCCGGACAGCATCAGGTGATCGGTCGGCCACCAGTGCAGCTGCAGCAGCGGTGACAGGCTCTGGTAGGTGGTCTGCGGCACCCAGTTCATGCCACTGGCCAGCAGCACCTGGTGGGTGCGGTCGCGCAGGCCGTCCAGGCCCAGGGTCACGTCCAGCGTGATGTCGGCGACGCGTGTCCAGCTCTGGGTCAGCTTGAAGCCGCGCTTGTCCGATTCGTTCTGGGTCTGGTCCCAGGCGGCATTGGCGCCGGTGTTGCCCCACGGGTCCCATTGGCTGGCACCGTAGCGGCCTTCGAAATCGACCGCGAAGGCCTGCGCCTGGAAACGGCCGCCGAGCAGGTCGGCGGCGCTGTAGTCCACCGTCAGCGAACGCGAGCGGTTCATCGGCGGGTCGAGCGGCGTATCGCCGGGGACCGAAATGGTCGGGCGACCGGTCCGGTAGTCACCATTGATGGCCAGGTAGTTGTGCACCAGCAACATGGGCAGGACCCGCTTCGTGCCGCCACCGCGGCGGCGCAGCGTTTCCGGCTCGGGCAGCGGGAAGCGTTGCTTCAGGGCGTCCCGATGCTGGTCCAGGACCTGGTCGGTGGTGGGGACCTCGGGCGGCGGTGGTGGTGCAGGTGCATCGCTCATTGCGGCGTGCCCTGCTGGCGGCAATCGGCCATGGCAAGCCGCAGGTGACGCTCCACCGCCTTCAGACCGATGCCCATGCGCTGCGCGACGTCGGCCTGCGGCAGCTCGTGGATCTTGTGCAGGATGAAGACCTGCTGGCGCCGGCAGGGCATGCGCTCGATGGTAGCGCTCAGGCGTTGCAAGGCCTGCTGTCCCTGCGCCTGCTGCTCGGGGCCCGGGCGTGGGCAGGCGTCATCGGGCAATTCGGCACGCGCCTCCACCCAGTGCCGGCGCAGATCCTCGGCGCGGCAGCGGTCCACCGCCGCATCATGGGCGATGCGCCGCAGCAGCGCGATGGGTTGCCGAGCATCGTAGGCGGCTGGACGTTCCAGCAGCCGCACGCAGACATCGTGCACCACTTCACGGGCCAGCCCTGGCGACCGGAACCGGCAGCGCAGGTACTCCACCAGTTCCTCGTAGTGGCGCACCAGCGAGGACACCAGCGGCAGCGCAGGAGGGGGCAGGGAAGGCAGCTGGGACATCCGGACTGGAAGCAAGGGCAAGGGGCGGGCGCGGGGAGGGCATCCCTGCGCGATGACGCAATACTAATGGGAACCGTTCGCGTTTGCTATGTCGCGCGGGGGTCGGGATTGTTCGACGGGGCTGGAAAGTGAAACCACGATCATCGTCTGGAGCGCAGAATCGGCCGCGGCTAGCCTGCCAGCAGGCTCAAGGAGATGGACCATGCATGTGCTTCTGGTGATGGTGGGTGGTGTGGTGCTGCTGGGCGTTTTCCTGCTGTTCGGGCGGCTGTGGAGCGTAGGCCAGTCACAGCTGCCCACGGCCCTGATCGCGTTCATCGCCACCTGGCTGCTGGTGACGGTGGCCAACATGTGGGTGGGCGTAAGCAAGGCCGGTTACGCCGTCCGGGAGGAGCTGCCGATCCTGCTGCTGGTGTTTGCCGTGCCGGCGTTGCTGGCTGGTCTGCTGTACTGGCGCCTGGCGCGCTGAAGGACGGCCATGAGCACACGACTGAGACTGCCTGCCCTGCGCCAGCGCGATGGCCACCACGCTCGCGTGACCTACGAAGAGCTGTTCTTCGACCTCGTCTACGTCTTTGCGGTTACCCAGCTCAGCCACCATCTGCTGCATCACCTGGACCTGGTCGGGGTGATGCAGACGCTGGTGCTGTGGTTCGCGGTCTGGTTGGGCTGGCAGTACGCCTGCTGGGTCAGCAACTGGTTCGATCCGGAGGCGCCACGCATCCGCAGCCTGCTGTTCGTCACCATGCTGCTGGCGCTGCTGATGTCCTCGTCCATTCCCGAGGCCTTCGCTGAACGCGCCTGGGTCTTCGCGGGGGCCTACGCCACCATGCAGGTCGGGCGCACGGTGTTCGTGCTGCTGGAGGTCGGTCGCAGCCATCCGCTGGCGCCCAACTTCCGCCGCATGCTGGCGTGGGTAAGTGTATCGGCCTGTTTCTGGCTGGCCGGCGCTGCGGCCGAGGGCAATCTGCGGCTGGCACTGTGGGCGATGGCGGTGGCCTGCGAATACATCTCGCCGATGTTCGGCTTCGCGTTCCCGGGCATGGGCCGGTCGCACACCCGTGACTGGACCATCGAAGGCGGGCACCTGGCCGAGCGTTGCCAGTTGTTCGTCATCGTCGCCCTGGGTGAGACGCTGCTGGCCACTGGCGGCGTGCTCAGCGAGGTCGAGCATTGGAGCGGCGATGTGGTCTCGGCGGTGCTCGCCACCTTCGCCGGCACCATCGCCATGTGGTGGCTGTATTTCGGTATCTCCAGCCGCGACGCCACTGCGGCGATCACCCATTCCGAGGACCCCGGGCGGATGGGCGCCAACTTCCACTACGTGCATGCGCTGCTGATCGCCGGCATCATCGCCACCGCGGTCGGCAACGATCTGGTCATGGACCATCCTGGCGCAGCGGTGACCCCGGTCTACGCCACGGTGCTGGTAGCGGGGCCGTTGATCTACCTGCTGGGCAGTGCCCTCTACAAGCGCGTGGTCTATGGGCATGCGCCGCGCTCGCACCTGCTGGGTGCGGTGGCGCTGCTGGTACTGGGCCTGATGCTGCCGCACATGCACCTGCTGGCCGCCGGGTGGCTGACCAGCCTGGTGCTGCTGGGCGTGGGGCTGCTGGACACGCGGCTGAAGCGGCGCACCCGGCCGTTGCCGGGCTAGAACCCGCCGCCGGTCTTGAAGCCACCGCCACCGCTGATGCCGCCGCCGCTGCGGAAGCTGCTGCCGCTGGAACCCGAACTGGAACTCGAGCGCGAACTGGAACTTGAACTTGAACTTGAACTTGAACGCGAGCTGGAACTGCTGGAACCGCTCAAAAGCAGGTCGAACAGGCTGCCAGAGGAGTGGGTGGCGCTTCGGCTGCTGGTGGTGCTGAAGAAGGACGCGGCGACTGTGGCCGGTGCGGCGGCCCGGTAGCTTGGCGCCTCGTAGGCTTGGCGTTCGCTGTCTGCCGCCGCCTGGTAGCTCCTGCGCGCAGCCTGCAGGCTGTCCAGGCGCTTCTTCAGCACGGCCATTTCACGGGTGTGCTCAGCCACCATGCCGTCGATCTCGCCCAGGCGCAGGCGACTGCCATGGATGCGTTCGAGCACGGCATCGTCCTCGCCGGAGGCGGTGGCGGCGACGCGGCGGTACAGGTCGTCCATGCTCTTGGCCGACAGCGTGCGCGCCAGCGCGGTGAGCAGGGTGCGGCCTTCGGCATCGGTCCAGCTGTGGAAGCCGTCGATCTGTGCCTGCTTGGCATCCACGGTCTGCCGATGCAGCTGCTCGGCCAACAGCGCCTGCGCCAATGCGCCCTGTGCCGTCTGCAGCTGCTGGCGCAGCGGGTCGCCACCGGCGTGGGCGAGGGCGGCATCGCGGGCCTGCTGTACCGGCTGGCGGGCAGCCTCGGCGTCGTCGCGGGCGCGTCCGGCATGTTCCTGTAGATAGGGCGGAAGTTCGACCAGCGTTGCGTACTCGCGACGGGCACGGTCGAAGCCGCACAGTTCGGCCAGCCAGCCGTCGACGGTGCGCACCAGCGGCCAGCCGCGGTAGGCCGTGCTGCCGTAGTTGCGCCCGTGCAGGTACATGAAGATCGGGTCGGCCTGGTAGGCGCCGGCCTTGGCGTCATGCTCCGACTGCGCAGAGGCGGCCATGCGCTCGACCGTGTCGGCCCGCGCCACGGCCAGCTGCAGGTCGTCCTGCAGCGCCCTGTAGGTGGGTTCCGCTTCCAGCGTGGTGTCCACCTGGTCCTGCAGGGCCTGCCAGCGTCCGCCGGCGGCGTCGCGTGCGGCAACGGCCTCCTGCGACCGCTGCTGCAGCGACTGCTCGATGTCCAGCAGCGCCTGCAGCTCGCCTGCCAGCGCCGCCGCTTTGCGATCACGGCGCTGCAGATCGGCGCTGGTCTGCTGCAGCAGGTCCCGGGCAAGCATCGGCGGCGCATCGGTGGCAGCCTCGGCCTGCAGGCGGGCCAGCGCGTTGAAGTCGTCGCGGACCCGCCCGTGCAGTGCTTCCTGTTCCTTGATCAGTTCCCGGCACTGGTCGCCACGCGCGGCCAGTTGTGCCTGCGCCTGGCCGATATCGGTTGTGACATCGGCAATCGCGTCGTTCAGATCTCTCATGTCAGTTCCTTACCCATCACCATTGGGTGATGTAGCCGCCGGTGGTGGGCATGCGGAACCGAGGCGACAGGCTGCCGCGCGGCTTGCTGCCGATCTGGTCGTCTTCGATGATGCCGTTGTCCTGCTTGTCGGCGGCAACCCGGTTGTAGGTGGCCTCGGGCACACGTACGGCAAACACAGAAACCCGTTCTTCCTTGCCGGTTTCCTCGTTGCGGATCGGCAGTTCGGCAGCGTTGCCGGCCTCGTCCAGCGCTTCGGTCACCAGGTAGTAGTTGCGGCCACCATTGGCCTTTTCGTTGTAGCGCCAGACGCCGGTGCGTTCATCGTCACGGTTGACGATGCGGTAGACCAGGGTCTGCGACAGCAGCCCCACCAGCTGGCTGACCTCGTCCACGGCCGGCCCGGCTTCGGCCAGCGTCTCTATCCGGATCAGGCGGGCGGCCTGGTCCAGCGCACGCTCGAAGCGCTTGCGGTCTTCGCCGGTGACGCCGGTGGCGAGGCCGTCGGTCTTGAGCTGGGCCAACCGCTCGTTGAGCGCGGCCAGCTTGTCGGCGCTGCCGATCAGGTCCTTCAGGGTCGCTACCGCCTGGCCGGCCGCGGCCATGTCGCCTGCGCGCAGTGCCACGTCGCCGCCGGTGTAGGCGCGTGCGCGCACCTGCTCTGCATCCGGCGCGAGGCGAGCGGCCTTTGCAGCGGCGTTGGTGGTGTCCAGCAGCTCGCTGGCCTCGATGGCCTGGCTGAGGGTATTCACCCGCTCGGTGAGCGCGGGCAGGGTTTCCCTGGCCTGCGCCAGCAGCTGCGCGGTTGCCAGCCGGTGCTGCTCAACCTGCGCGGCCGCCTGCGCGCCGGTGGCAGTGCCACCACTGCTGAGCCGGGTGAGCTTGTCTTTGCGCACAAGAGTCGGTTGTGCGGCCAGTGCGGCGGGAACCTCGGCGAAGCGGCGCTGTGCTTCGGCCAGCGCGGCCTGTGCGCCTTCGGTCAGCGGCTGCAGGCGCTCACCGCTGGCGGTGGCACGTGGCAGCAACCCCTGCAGGGCCTGTTCCTGTGCGGCCAGCAGGGCGCGCGCTGCAGCAGCCGCCTGTTGCTGCGCGGCCACCTTGTCGTTCAGCACCTGTACGTTCTCCTGCACGTTGCTCTCGTGCACGAACGCGCCGAAGCTGCGCGCCATCGCCAGCAGAACACCGAGCATCAGCAGCACCAGGGCCACGATCAGCGCCCACTTCAGCAGCCGGCTGCGATCGATCCAACGCCGCGCCAGCCACGCCTTCCAGCCACGTGGCGCGACGTAGAGGTAACGCTGCTCACGCTGGGCCGCGATGCCGGCCTCGAGGATCTCGTCGGAGACCTCGATGCCCTGCGAGCGGTACAGTTCAAGCAGGCGCTGCTTCAGCGTCGCCTTGTCATGGCCGCTGTCGGCCAGCGCCTTCATTTCGGCATTGCGGTAACGCAGCTGGTCGACCACATCCATGGTCAGCAGCGCATCCTGCAGCTCGGCAGGGGCCATCGTCGCACTCACCTCAACGCGACTCCGGGCTCGGCGGTGCCTGCAGCAGGGCAGCGAAACGCTGCTTGCCCTGTTCGACATACTCGGCGATCTCCGCCGAGTCGCGGGTGGCCTGGCCGCGCAGCTGCTCGATCTCTTGCAGCGAGGTCTCCTGGAAGCGCACCACCGCATCGACCAGCTTGCGCACCGAATCGACGCCGATGGTGGCGCCGTAGCCCGCCTTCAGGCCCTCGTGCAGCACGTCGTCGCCAATGTTGGCCACCGCTTCCAGGCCCTTGGAGGTGCCCTCGGTCATCGCGTTGAGCGCCTGCGTGGACTCATGCAGCCCCATCTGCGTGGTGAACGCCAGGTTCAAGGCGGTGAAGCTGGTTTCATTGGTGGAGAAGAACACCACCGAACGCTCGTTGACGCGGCGCTTGACCTCGTGCGACTGGTGCACGCGCAGCATGATCGCCTCGGACGTGGCGTAGTTCACCTGCAGGTTCTCGGCCAGGTCCTTGGCCAGCTGGTAGCGTGATTCCTCGGCCTGGTTGTTGCGCAGGGCCTCGTCGCGGGCCATGACCAGGCGACCGGTGTCGGCGGCATCGGCGGCCGGGTCGGCCGACTCCACGCGCTGCTGCGCCTGCTTCAGCGCCGCGCGTGCATCGGCCAGCGCCTGCTCCTGCAGCTTCAGCAGTTCATGTGCCTGGATCTCGGCATCCTTGATCGACAGGCGGAAGTCGCCGTACATCTCCAGCACGCGCGACTCGCGCTGCAGCTGCTCGGCCGAATCGCGGCTGACTTCCAGGAACGTACGGCGGATCTTCTCGAACCGGCTCGGGATGTCACCGCGGGTGATCTTCATCCACAGGTTCTGCAGGCGCTCGCCCATGTCGATCTTGCCGTCGCGGACCTGCTCGACCATGGTGCTGGCATCGTCACGGATGCTGTCGAAGGCGCGGATGATCTCGGTATAGCGGTCAGACACCTTTGCCGAGCTGATTTCATCACGCATCACGGCATTGAAATGGCCGGACTGCTGCAGCACCCGGGCAATGGCCACCACGCGGCCCTGGTCGAGGGTGGACAGCTGCGACACCAGCGCGATAGCCGGCGCGTTGTTGTCCTGGGGGGCGGCCAGGCCCAGGCTGCGCAACGTGGCCATGGCGCGGTCGAGATACTTGATCGGCGCGGTAGCAGCCGGCGTGGCAAGGAGGGTTTTCTCGGACATTTCGACGGCTCCGGTCAGGGCAAGCGATGAGGAACCTGCTGCGTGGAACGGGCAGGTTGCTGCGAAACGAAGGGGAAGGGGAGCGGCCGCCGTGCGGCGCACGGCAGGCTGGCCCGGTCAAGGACCGCGGGCCCGGTATGGGCAAGGGTGGTGTCCTGTTCAAGCATGGCGCTTTCCCTGCAGATCGCCCCCTGGCGATTCCTGGCCCATTGTAGCGGTGGTGATGGGCAGGTGAAGCCCCACCGATGGCAGGGTGGAGTAGCGTTGGCCCTCGCTCATCCGTTCCGGCCAGCGAGGGCTTCGTGCAGAACATACCGCAGTGGTTGATCTGGGCCGGATTGTCTGCCGTGTTCGCAGCGCTGACCGCGCTGTTCGCCAAGGTTGGGGTCAAGGGCGTCGACTCGGACCTGGCCATGGCGATCCGCACCCTGGTGGTGGCCGCGGTGATCCTGCCGCTGGTGGTGATCACCGGCAAATGGTCCAATCCGTTGCTGCTGCCGGGCCGCACCCAGCTGTTCCTGGTGCTGTCGGCATTGGCCACCGGCGCTTCGTGGCTGTTCTACTTCCGCGCGCTGCAGAGTGGTGAGCTGGCCAAGGTCGCAGTGGTCGACAAATTCAGTGTGGTGCTGGTGATCGTGCTGGCCTACCTGCTGCTGGGCGAACGTCCGACCCTGCGGGAATGGAGCGGCATCGGCCTGGTGCTGGCCGGGGTGATCGTACTGGCGACGAGGAAGTAGCAGCGTTCAAACCCATCGACGAGGGAGAGCAGGATGCAGAGCGAAGCGCGCGGAACCTTTGAAGTGAACCTGCTGCCGATCAGTGGCAACGACGGCCCGATCGGGGTGATGTCGATCGACAAGGTCTTCCATGGTGACCTGCAGGGCAGCAGTGTCGGCCAGATGCTGGCCTTCCGCAGCCCGGTGCAGGGCTCGGCGGGTTACGTGGCGATGGAACGGGTAACGGCCACGCTGGCGGGGCGCCAGGGTGCTTTCACCTTGCAGCACAACGGGTTGATGACCCGTGGCACGCCGTTGCTGAGCGTGGTGGTGGTACCCGATTCGGGCAGTGAAGAACTGCTCGGTCTGAGCGGCACACTGGAGATCACCATCAGTGAAGGCCGCCACGACTACCGGTTGGTCTACGCGCTGCCGGAGCCGGAATAGGCGGCTTGCGGGTTCAAGCGCTGCCCGCCTGCAAGCGATCATACATCCGCACCAGATCGACCAGGGTGCGTGCGCCCATCTTGCGCATCACCTGCGCGCGGCGCACCTTCACCGTGATTTCGCTGACGCCGAGGTCACCGGCGATCTGCTTGTTGAGCCGGCCGCGTACCACGCCGTCGACCACCTCGCGTTCGCCGGCATTGAGGGTGTCCCAGCGCAGCTGCAGAGCGCCGAGTGCCTCGCCGTCGCGGCGGCGCTGGCGGTCGATCTCGATGCCCCTGTGGATGGCATCGAGCAGCTCCTGGTCACGGAAGGGCTTGGTCAGGAATTCGATGGCGCCGTCCTTGATTGCGTTGACACCCATGGCGATGTCGCCGTGGCCGGTGATGAACACCACCGGCAACTGCAGGCCGTGGCTGCCCATGGTGCGATGGAATTCGAGGCCGCTCTGGCCGGGCATGCGCACGTCCAGCACCAGGCACGCTGGCGCGTCTTCCAGGTCGTGTTCGAGGAAGGTCTGGGTGGAGGCGAAGGCCCGCACCTGCAGGCCCATCGAGGCCAGCAGGTCTTCCAGTGCGGCGCGCACCGACGGATCGTCGTCGATCACGTAGACGATGGGTGCTGGATCGATGGCAGGGGCAGCGGGCTTACGCATGTTGAACGTCCGAGGCGATGGGCAGGTCGAACACGAAGCAGGCACCGCCGCCTGCCGGTCGTTCGGCGCGGATCTGGCCGTCGTTGGCCTCGATCATCGAACGGCTCAGGCTGAGGCCCAGGCCGAGCCCATGTGATTTGGTGGTCCAGAATGCATCGAATACTCGCTCGGGATTATCGGCGGGCAGGCCGACACCACGGTCGCGCACGCTGAGACTGACCCGCTGACCGTCACGCCGGGTCAGCAGGGACAGTCGCCGGTCCGCAGCAGGGACTGGCTCCATCGCGTCCACCGCATTGAGGATCAGGTTGCCGATCACCTGCTGCACCTGCACGCGGTCGGCGTGTACCGGCGGCAGATCGGCGTCCAGCAGCAGCGCCACGGCCACGCCATGCTGGTCCAGCTCGCTGCGCGACAGCGCCAGCATTTCCTCCACCGCCTGGTTCAGGTCGAAGGCGCGTCGTTCCGGTGCCGCGCCCTGGGTCAGGCCGCGGATGCGGGCGATCACGTCACCGGCGCGGTGCGCGTCGGCCAGGATGCGGGCCACGGTCTGCCGGGCCTTGTCCACGTTCGGCGGGTCCTGGGCCAGCCAGCGCTGGCAGGCTTCGGCGCTGCTGGCGATGGCCGCCAGCGGCTGGTTCACTTCATGCGCGATGGAGGTAGTGAGCTCGCCCACGGTGGAAGCGCGCGCCACCCGCAGCAGGCGGCCCTGCGCTTCCTGCACGGCGGCCTTGGCCGCTTCCATGTTCAGGGCGAGGTAGGTGGTGATGCCGATCACCAGCATGCCGATCACCGAGTTGACCAGGCCGATGCGGTAGGTGCCGAAGCGGGTGAGGAAGAAGCTCAGCCCGGTGAGTGCGATGCAGGCGATGGCCAGGGTGATGAGCCCGCGCGCGCCCAGCACGCGCGATGCGGCGAGGATGACCGCGGCGTAGAAGCAGGCTGCCGCGACCGCGTAATCGGTGACGGTATCGATCAGGAAGATCGCCGCCATCACGACGATCAGGGCCAGCAACACCAGCGGGCGGCGAGGCGACAGCGATGGCATCGGGACAGCTCCCTGGCGTGGGCGGAAAGGATAGCAAAGCCGGCATTGGTGGATGCTGACCTTGGTCGGCGTGCTCTCGTGGGGCGGGTGCCGACCGTTGGTCGGCACAAGCCAAAACGATGCCTGGTAGTGCCGGCCGCTGGCCGGCAACTGCACGGTGTTGCCGGGGTTCATGAGGTTGCCGGCCAGCGGCCGGCACTACCGCAGGGATGGACACGGTCTCTGAAGGTTCTGTGCCGACCAACGGTCGGCACCTATCAAAGCGGTGCACGGTGTTGCCGGCCAGCGGCCGGCACTACTCCTCCAGGCTGGCGTTCCAGAACCCCTGCAGGACACCGGGCGAGGTCGCCAGCGTCGCCAGTACCGCATCCAGTTCGCCGGCATCGACGGTGGTGGCATAGAGCACCGCTTCGATTTCCACGTCGCGCTCGCCGAACGGTCGCTGGTCCACCGCGCGTACGGGGTAGTGCGCCTGTTCCAGCAGCAGCAACAGCTGGTCCAGCACCTCGGCCTGCTGCTCGCGTTGGCAGACCACGTTGATCGCATAGGTCGCCTCGCTGAACGCTTCCGGCAGCGGCTGCCGCTGGATGCGGTTCACCACCGGCCGCAGCAGGGTGTTGGCGGCCAGCACGAAGACGGCGGCCAGCACCGCTTCCGGCAGCAGTTTGATACCCGCGCAGGCACCCACCGCTGCCGAGCCCCACAGGGTGGCGGCGGTGTTCAGGCCGGACACCTGGGCGCCGTCCTTCATGATCGCGCCGGCACCGAGGAAGCCGACGCCGGAGATCACATACGCAACCACATGCAGCGGTGACGGTGGGCCGCCGTACAGGTCATGGAAGCGCACCGCCAGATCGACGAACACTGCCGCACCCACCGCCACCAGCGTGTTGGTGCGCAGGCCGGCAGTGCGTTGCCGCAGTTGCCGCTCCAGGCCGATGACCGTGCCCAGCACGAACGCCACCGACAGGCTGATCAGCGAACTCAGGGTTGCGCCGGCGTTGAACGCCGGCAGGTTCGGATTGATGTCCATTGTGATTCTCCCTGGACAAGGCGGCGGGCGCTTACTGCCAGCCGTAGCGACGGATGTAGAACTTCTTCAGCGCGGTGGTCAGCACCGCATAACCGAACAGGATCGCCACCAGGAACGGCCAGTAGCCAGCCGGAAGCGCCTGCAGCTTGAAGTAGCCGGCCAGCGGGCTCATCGGCAGGGCCACGCCAATGGTCATGATCAGGCCGGTCATCAGCAGCAGTGGCGGCGCGGCAATGCTCTGCAGGAACGGCACCTTCGGCGTACGGATCATGTGCACGATCAGGGTCTGGGTCAGCAGTCCGACCACGAACCAGCCGGACTGGAACAGGCCCTGGTCGGCCGGCGTGCGTGCATCGAACACGTACCACATCAGCGAGAAGCAACTCAGGTCGAAGATCGAGCTGATCGGCCCGAAGAACACCATGAAGCGGCCGATGTCCGCCGGATTCCATTTCAGTGGCTTGCGCACCAGCTCCTCGTCAACGTTGTCGAACGGGATGGCGATCTGCGAGACGTCGTACAGCAGGTTCTGCACCAGCAGCTGCAGCGGCAGCATCGGCAGGAACGGCAGGAAGGCCGAGGCCACCAGCACCGAGAACACATTGCCGAAGTTGGAGCTGGCGGTCATGCGGATGTACTTCAGCATGTTGTTGAACGTGCGCCGGCCCTCGATGACACCTTCCTCCAGCACCATCAGGTTCTTTTCCAGCAGGATGATGTCGGCGGCCTCCTTGGCGATGTCCACCGCACTGTCCACGCTGATGCCGATGTCGGCCGCGCGCAGCGCCGGTGCATCGTTGATGCCGTCGCCGAGGAAGCCGACCACCTTGCCCTGTGCGCGCAGCTCGCGCACCAGGCGCTCCTTGTGCAGCGGCGTCAGCCGGGCGAATACGCGGTGGTGGTGCAGGGCGCGTGAGAGTGCACCGTCATCCATGCGCTCGATCTGCGGGCCGGTCAGTATGGTGTCGGCGTCCAGCCCCACCTGTGCGCAGACGCGGGCGGTCACCAGTTCGTTGTCACCGGTGAAGACCTTGACCTCCACGCCATGCGCGGCCAGCGCCTGCAGCGCCTGCGCTGCCGATTCCTTGGGCGGGTCCAGGAAGGCCACGTAGCCGACCAGGGTCAGGTCGCACTCGTCGGCCTGAGAATAGGTGGTCTGGCTGGCAGCGGTCTCCTTCATCGCCACCGCCACCACGCGCAGACCCTGCTCGTTCAGTTCCTCGGTGGTCTGCCGCACGCGGGCCAAGCGGTGCTCGTCCAGTGGCATGTCCTGGCCGTTCTCGCGAACGGTACTGCACACCGCCAGCATTTCTTCCACCGCGCCCTTGCAGATCAGCTCGTGGTGGTCCTCGCGCTCGGACACCACCACCGACATGCGGCGGCGCTCGAAGTCGAACGGAATCTCGTCCACCTTGTGGTAGTCCTGCGACAGCCGCAGCGAACTCTGCAGCTCCACGTGCTCCAGCACCGCGCGATCCAGGAGGTTGATCAGCCCGGTCTGGAAGTGGCTGTTGAGATAGGCGAACTTCAGTACGTCTTCCGAATCGTGGCCGAACACATCGGTGTGGCGCTCCAGCGCGATCCTGTCCTGGGTGAGCGTGCCGGTCTTGTCGGTGCACAGCACTTCCATGGCGCCGAAGTTCTGGATCGCATCCAGGCGCTTGACGATCACCTTGCGCCGCGACAGCAGCACCGCACCCTTGGCCAGGGTGGAGGTGACGATCATCGGCAGCATCTCCGGCGTCAGGCCCACTGCCACCGACAGCGCGAACAGAAACGCCTCGGTCCAGTCACCCTTGGTCCAGCCGTTGATCAGCAGCACGAACGGCACCATCACCAGCGCGAAGCGGATCAGCAGCCAGCTGACACTGTTGACGCCGGCCTGGAATGCGGTCGGCGCACGGTCGGTGGCGGTGCTGCGCTGGGCCAACGTGCCGAAGTAGGTGCGGTTGCCGGTGGCCAGCACCACGGCGGTGGCCGTGCCGGACACCACATTGGTGCCCATGAACAGCAGGTTGTGCTGTTCCAGCAGGCCGGCCAGGCCGTCGCCCGGGTGCGCGAACTTCTCTACCGGCAGCGATTCGCCGGTCATCGCGGCCTGGGCGACGAACAGGTCCTTGGCGGTCAGCACGCGGCAATCGGCCGGAATCATGTCGCCTGCCGACAGCACGATGTGGTCGCCGGGCACCAGCTCACGGATCGGCAGGTCCAGCAGGCGCGCCGGACGGCGGCTGTGCAGGTGCGCACCGAAGTACTGGTCAGCCACATCGGCGGCTTCGGTACCCGGATTGCGGCGCAGCACGCGTGCGGTATTACCGACCAGTGCCTTCAGTCGTTCGGCGGCACGGTTCGAACGCCCCTCCTGCACGAAGCGGATCAGCGTGGACAGCAGCACCATCGCACCGATCACCACGGTGGCCTTGATGTCCTCGGTCAGCCAGGACACCGCCGCCAGCACGGTCAGCAGCAGATTGAACGGATTGCGGTAGCACTGCCACAGGTGCCGCCACCACGGCAGCGGCTTTTCGTGATCCACCTCGTTGGGGCCGAGCGCGGCCAGCCGCTCCTCGGCTTCATGCGGGCTGAGGCCGTCGGCGTGCGATTCCAGCGTGGCCAGCAGCTCGGCTTCCTCCTGCTGGGCGAGGGTGACCAGGCCGGTGGTAAGCGCGAACGGCGCAGCTTCGGCGCTGCCCGGGCCGAATCCAGCTTCGGGCATCGCACGGCGGCGGAACAGGTTGCCTGCGCGACGGCTGCGCAGGAAGGCATTGAACCAGGCGTTGAGCAGGCTCATGGGACTCTCCTCGAATGTCAGAGCCGGCCGCGGCCGGAACACGAACGGAACGGTTGGAACAGGTCAGGCGTGGCGCATCGCCAGCACCGCCGGCGACCACGGCTGCATGTGCAGGCGCTGGCTGCCGCCGATGCACAGCGGCTTCATGGCATCGCGCAGGGGGTAGGGCAGATGACGCAGCACGGTGATGCGCTCGCTGATCGGCAGCAGCGACAGCGCATCGGCCACCACGCGCGGCGAACCGAGCGACAGCGAACGGGCGAACATCACGGGGCCGTGTTGCAACAGTTGGCTGCGCAGGCCGGCAACATCGCGCTCGCCGATCAGGCGGCGCAGGGTGATGTAGAGGATCTTGTAGGACATGGGGGCGATCTCCAGGCAAGCGGCGCCTGGCGGTCCCCCGTCACTCAGGCAGGCAGGGACCGGCGGGCAGGCGCCAGGAACAGGCGGATTGCGGGCATCGGGGGCGCGGTGCGCCCGGCAGGGTCGGGGTCCATCTGCGTCTCCAGGAGGGGAGGGTGCCGGCCAGGATTGCCCTGGCCAATGGCGCTATTGTCCGCCCCTGAATGGGGCTGGCCTAGAGGCTCGTGGGTTAGCTGGGCTATACCTTGGTATAGCCGGGCATGCGCAGCGCCAATCGAGGTTTCAGTGATGGATCAATGCGAAGCGCTGGTCTGCTTGCACACGTCGTACTCGCCACGGGTCAACGTCTTGTTGCGGTCGGTATCGCAGGTATGCAGGCGTTCGGCCCAGTCCGGCGCCACGGCATCCACCTCGGCCAGTGTGACGATGCCGTCCTTGTCCTTGTCCAGCGACTCATACGGCGGTATCAGCTTCACTTCGGTTACGTCCTCGGCGGCGGTGGCGTTGCTTGCCTCCTGTGTCTTGGAACAGGCGCCCAGCAGCAGGCCGATGGTAACGACAAGGACAGCAGGAACGCAGCGAGTACCGGTCATGACAGGCTCCAAAAGTGGGGACGCGGGCCACGGTTGTGGATGGCCACGGCCGGATCTTCGGCCCGGATCTGTAAGCGAGCTGCGAAGAACCGACCGGGTCGCCAGATAGCGGTGGGCCACCGTTCACCCGCACGCCCCATGCGTGTACCGGCCGCACCTGACGAAATTGTCAGGCAGGCGACAGCAAGGCGCCGGAGGCCAGCCGGGAGGATGGCATCAGGCCCGCGCAGCCCCCGCGCCGGCACTGGTATGGATCCCTGTCATGCGAATTCCCTTCCTGTCCGCACGAATGCGTCGCCGCCACCTTGTCCTGGGTGTGTTGCTGCTGGTGGTGTTGTCGCTGGTGATGCTGTTCCAGGGTGTGTCGCGCAGCGACGCGCAACCGGCCAATGCGCCGCCGCCGGTACCGGTGGTGACCGGCCGTGTCGAGCAGCGCGACGTGGCGCATTGGCGCAGCGGCGTAGGCACGGTGCAGTCGCTGCAGAGCACCGTGCTGCGGCCGCAGGTCGATGGCGTTCTGACCGAGGTGCTGTTCGAGGAGGGCCAGAAGGTGCGCAAGGGCCAGTTGCTGGCCCGTATCGATGATCGCGCGATCCGTGCCGACCTGGGTGGCGCACAGGCTGCGGTGGTTCGCGACCGTGCCACGCTGGATGCCGCGCGCTCGGACCTGGCGCGGCTGCAGCACCTGTCTACCGACCAGCTGGTTTCGCGGCAGATGCTGGAGCAGCAGGCGGCCACGGTACAGCAGCTGCAGGCCACCGGGCGTGGCAACCAGTCGGCGGTGGACGCCGCACAGGTGCAGCTGTCGTACACCCGTATCCTGGCGCCGATGGACGGCCGCATCGGCCTGCGCCAGGTGGACCCGGGCAACCTGGTGCGGGCCACCGATACGCAGGGCCTGGTGACGGTGCAGCAGACCGACCCGATCTCGGTGGTGTTCGCGCTGCCGCAGGACGCATTGCCGCAGTTGCGGCAGGCGTTGGCTGCCGGCGACGTGGCGGTGCAGGCGCTGGACCGCGATGGTGGCCAGCGCCTCGCCGAAGGCACCCTGCAGGTGATCGACAATCAGATCGACGAGACCTCCGGCACGGTACGGTTGCGTGCCCGCTTCGCCAATGCCGACGACCGGCTGTGGCCCGGGCAGCTGGTCAGCGTGCGGGTACGCATCGGCCAGACCACGGACGCACTGGTAGTGGACGCTGCCGCAATCCAGCGCGGTGTCGAGGGCAGCTTCGTCTACCGCGTAGTGGGAGATGGGAGCGTCGAGGTGCTACCGGTCATCGTGGGTGAAGCCGAGGACGGGCAGGTGGCCATACAGGGCGAGCTGCGGGTGGGTGATGTGATCGTGCGCGATGGCCAGTCGCGCCTGCGCCCGGGTGTGGTCGTCACTGAAGCCGGCGCACCGGTTGCCAGGGCCGGGGCCGCACCATGAGCACCCGCGTTTCGCTGTCCAGCTGGTTCGTCCGGCATCCGGTGGCCACCATGCTGCTGACGCTGGCGGTGATACTGCTCGGCGTGGCTGCGTTGCCACGGTTGCCGGTGGCACCTCTGCCTGAAGCGGAATTCCCGACCATCCGCGTCAATGCCAGCCTGCCCGGCGCCAGCGCCGAGACCATGGCGTCGGCGGTGGCTACGCCACTGGAAACGCAGCTGACCGGCGTGCCCGGCATCATCGAGATGACCTCCACCAGCGCGCTCGGCAGCACCTCGATCACGCTGCAGTTCGATCTGGAAAAGAACATCGATACCGCCGCACAGGAAGTACAGGCGGCAATCAATGCGGCGGCCGGGCGCCTGCCCAGCGACCTGCCGAACCTGCCGACCTGGCGCAAGGTCAACCCGGCCGACAGCCCGATCCTGGTGCTCAGCGTGGTCTCGGCACAGATGTCGATGACCGAGCTGAGCGACCTGGCCGAGAGCCGCCTGGCGCGTTCGATCAGCCAGATCAGTGGCGTGTCCGAGGTCAATATCGTCGGCCAGCAGCGCCCGGCCATCCGCATCCAGGCCCAGCCGGAGCGGCTGGCAGCGATGGGCATGACCCTGTCCGACCTGCGCGGCGTGGCCCAGAACGCCAGCCTCAACCAGGCCAAGGGCGCGCTGATGGGCGAACAGCGCACGTCCACCTTCGAGGCCAACGACCAGCTGTTCGATGCCCAGGACTACCGTCAGCTGGTGGTCGCCTACCGGCAGGGTTCACCGGTCACGCTGGGCGATGTCGCGCAAGTGGTCGACGGTGCCGAGAACGCCTATGTGCAGGCGTGGCCGAACGGGCAACCGGGCGTGGGCCTGATCATCAGCCGGCAGCCGGGCGCGAACATCGTTCGCACCACCGATGCGGTGCTGGCGGCCTTGCCGGAGCTGCGCGCCAACCTGCCGGCCAGCGTCGATGTGGAAGTGCTCAACGACCGCACGCGCACCATCCGCGCGTCGCTGCACGAGGTGGAGGTCACCCTGGTGCTGACCATCGTGCTGGTGGTGCTGGTGATGGGGCTGTTCCTGCGCCAGCTCTCGGCCACGCTCATCGTCGGTGCGGTGCTGGTCGTTGCGCTGGTCGCCACGTTCGCGGCGATGTATGTGGCCGGCTTCAGTCTCAACAACCTCACCCTGGTCGCGCTGGTGGTAGCGGTCGGCTTCGTGGTGGACGACGCCATCGTGGTGGTGGAGAACATCCACCGCCATCGCGAGGCCGGTTTGGGGCCCGTGGAAGCGGCACTGAAGGGTGCCGGGGAAATCGGCTTCACCGTGGTGTCGATCAGCCTGTCGCTGATCGCGGCGTTCATCCCGTTGCTGTTCATGGGCGGCGTGGTCGGGCGCCTGTTCGCGGAGTTCGCGATGACCATCACGGTCGCGATCCTGATCTCCATCGTGGCCTCGCTGACGCTGGCGCCGATGATGGCTGCGCACCTGATGAAGCGCATGCCGGCCCATCGCGACGGCCAGGAGACGCTGGCCGGGCGCCTGCTGGCCGGCTACGACCGCAGCCTGCAGTGGGCGCTGGGCCACCAGCGGCTGGTGCTGGTCGGGTTCGGTGCGACGGTGGCGGTAGCGGTGGCCTCGTACGTGGTGATCCCGAAGGGCTTCTTCCCGCTGCAGGACACGGCCTTCGTGTTCGCCACCACCGAGGCGGCACAGGACATCGGTTTCGAGGAGATGGTGGCCAAGCACCAGCAGCTGGCGAAGATCGCCGCCGAGGATCCTGCGCTGCAGGCCTACAACCATGCGGTGGGTGCCACCGGTGGCAGCCAGACCCTGTCCAATGGCCGCTTCTGGTTCATCCTGAAGGACCGTGGCGACCGCGACGTGGATGTGCACGGCTTCATCGACCGGCTGCGCGCGAAGATGGCCAGCGTGCCGGGCATCACCGTGTACATGCGGGCCGCGCAGGACATCAACCTGGGCGCGGGGCCGGCGCGTACGCAGTACCAGTACGCACTGCGCGGCCAGGACAGCCGCGAGCTGTCACGCTGGGCCGAGCAGCTGACCGAACGCCTGCGCGGGCTACCGCAGCTGCGTGACGTGTCCAACGATCAGCAGGTCGGCGCCAGCGTTACCCGCCTGCAGATCGATCGCACCGCTGCGGCCCGCTTCGGACTTACTGCCAACGATATCGACCAGGTGCTCTACGATGCGTTCGGCCAGCGCCAGATCAACGAGTTCCAGACCGAGACCAACCAGTACCGGGTGATTCTGGAGATCGCGCCCGGCCTGCTTGGCCAGGTCGATGCGCTGTCCTACTTCCACCTGCGTTCGCCGCTGACCGGGCAGGTGGTGCCGCTGTCGGCGGTGGCCCAGGTGCAGCCGCCGGGCAACGGGCCGCTGTCGATCAGCCACAACGGCATGCTGCCGGCGGTGAACCTGTCGTTCAACCTGGCGCCGGGCGTCTCGCTGGGTGAGGCGGTTTCCCTGGTCGAGCAGGCACAGGCGCAGATCGGCATGCCCGACAGCATCAACGGGCGCTTCCAGGGCACCGCACAGGCGTTCCAGGAATCGCTGGCCAGCCAGCCGTTGCTCATTCTGGCCGCGCTGCTGGCCGTCTACATCATCCTCGGCGTGCTGTACGAGAGCTTCGTGCACCCGCTCACCATCCTGTCCACGCTGCCGTCGGCCGGTATCGGTGCCGTGCTGATGCTGTGGCTGTGGGGGCTGGATTTCTCGATCATGGCGCTGATCGGCATCGTGCTGCTGATCGGTATCGTCAAGAAGAACGGCATCCTGATGGTCGACTTCGCGCTGGACGCCCAGCGCAACCGCGGGTTGACCCCGCTGCAGGCCATCCACGAGGCCTGCCTGACCCGCTTCCGCCCGATCATGATGACGACGTTGGCGGCGCTGCTGGGTGCCATTCCGCTGATGATCGGCTTCGGCACCGGCTCGGAGCTGCGCCAGCCACTGGGTGTGGCGGTGGTGGGTGGCCTGCTGATCAGCCAGTTGCTGACCCTGTACAGTACCCCGGTGATCTACCTGGCCCTGGACCGGCTGTTCCTGCAGCGCCGACGCGAACGCAGGGCGGCCGCCGGTGCCGCGCTGACGGAGCCCGGATGAAACTGCTGATCGTCGAGGATGAGAGCAAGACCGCACACTATCTGCGCACCGGCCTGGCCGAGCAGGGCTGGGCGGTCGACCTGGCCGCCGACGGCGTGACCGGCCTGCACCTTGCCCGCGAGTTCGACTACGACGTGATCGTGCTGGACGTGATGCTGCCCGGCATGGACGGCTTCAACGTGCTGCGCGAACTGCGCCGCAGCAAGCAGACCCCGGTGATCATGCTGACAGCGCGCGACCGCGTGGATGACCGAGTGCACGGGCTGGGGCAGGGTGCCGACGACTACCTGGTCAAGCCGTTCTCGTTCATCGAGCTGCTGGCGCGCCTGCAGGCGCTGGTCCGGCGCGGTCGCCAGCAGGAGCCGACCGAACTTCAGGTGGGCGACCTGCAGGTCAACCTGCTGGCGCGCCGCGCCTATCGTGACGGTACGCGACTGGACCTGACCGGCAAGGAATTCGCGCTGCTGGCCCTGCTTGCGCAGCGGCGCGGGCAGATCCTGTCCAAGACAGTGATCGCCGCGCAGGTCTGGGACATCAATTTCGACAGCAACACCAACGTAGTGGAAGTGGCGATCAAGCGCCTGCGCAGCAAGCTTGACGGCCCGTACCCCAGCAAGCTGCTGCATACGGTGCGCGGCATGGGCTACGTGCTGGAAGTGCGCGATGACGAGGGTGACGGTCGATGAGGTGGTCGATCGCCCAGCGCCTGTCGGCGATGTTCGCGCTGGCCGCGCTGCTGGTATTCGCCCTGCTGGGCATCGGCGTGTATGGCGTGCTGGAACGGCAGGTGGTGCGTTACCAGCACGCCGAGCTGCAGACCAAGCTGCACGCGGTCAGCGGCAGTGTGGCGATTTGCGATACCCGCGAGCGCTGGAGCAAGGTGCGCGACAAGGTCGGCAACCTGATTTCCGGCGACCGCGACACGCTGGTCTGGGCTTGGAGTGACGACCCCACCTTCCGCATCGGTGGTGAACGCCCACAGGTGCAGCCACCCAATGGCAACGACAGCGGCATGGGCACGTTGCAGCGCGAGGGCCAGCATCCGCTGCGTACGCTCTATGAGCGCGTGCCCGGCAAGGGCGTGCGGCCGGCGGTGGACCTGTGGATCGGTATCGACTCCGAACCGTACACGCATGCCTTGCAGCGCTTCGCCGTGGCGCTGTGGGTTGCCGGTGGGCTGGGCGTGCTGCTGGTGGCCGGCCTCGGCTACTGGATCGCGCGCCTGGGACTGGCACCGTTGCGCGCGCTTTCGGACGAGGCGCGCTCGCTCAGCCCACAGCGGTTGTCACAGCGGCTCGGCACACAGGCGCTGCCGGCAGAGCTGGGGCACCTGACGCATGCCTTCAATGGTGCATTGGATCGCCTCGAGGCCGCCTACACGCGGCTGGATGCGTTCAACGCAGACGTGGCGCATGAGCTGCGCACGCCGCTGGCCAACCTGATGGGGCAGACCCAGGTGGCCCTGTCACGGCCGCGCGACAACGCGCAGCTGCAGGACGTGATGCAGTCCAACCTGGAAGAGCTGGAGCGGCTGCGCGCCATCGTCAACGACATGCTGTTCCTGTCGCGGGCCGGGCAGGGCGACATCGCGATGGAAACCCGGCCGGTGGCGCTGGCCGACGAAGTGGCCGCCGCCGGGGACTTCCTGGAGTTCCTGTTCGAGGAGGCCGGGCTGACCCTGCGCATCGAAGGTGAAGCAACCGCCAGCATCGATCCATCGCTGTTCCGGCGTGCCCTGACCAACCTGCTGCACAACGCCGTACAGCATGCGCGGCCCGGCACCGAGGTACGGGTGCAGCTGCAGGCCGAAGGCAAGGGCACGCGCATTGCGGTGTTGAACGAAGGCGATGGCATCGCCGCCGGGCACCTGCCGCTGTTGTTCGAGCGTTTCTACCGGGTTGACCAGGCCCGAGAGTACCGGGGCGAACGCCACCACGGCCTGGGCCTGTCGATCGTCAAGGCCATCGCCGTGCTGCATGGTGGCGATGTGTTCGTGGCCAGCCGCGACGGGCTGACCACGGTGGGGTTCACGGTGGCGTGTTGACGCTGCGGATCAGGTGCCGTTGCCGAACCGGTCGGCAAACGCATCCGTGGCGCGCACCAGCGCATCGACCGTGGCCGGCTCGTTGGCGCTGTGGCCGGAGGTCACCATCTCCAGGCGCGCTTCCGGCCACGCCTTGGCCAGGTCCCACGCGCTGCGCGGCGGACAGATGATGTCGTAGCGTCCCTGCACGATCACGCCGGGCAGGTGGCGGATGCGATCAATGTTGCGCAGCAGCTGGTCCGGTTCCAGGAAGATGCCGTTGCGGAAGTAGTGCGCTTCGATGCGGGCCTTGGCCAGCGTATCCAGCGGATCATCGGTGGATTGCGCATCCACGTCGTGCTGCAGGGTGGCGGCGTTGTCTTCCCAGCCCAGCCAGGCCTGCGCGGCTTCGATGCGGGTTGCCTCATCCGGGCCATCCATGCGCGTCCAGTAGGCCGCAATCATGTCGCCACGTTCGGCGTGCGGAATATAGGCCTGATAGCGGTCCCAGCGCTCCGGGAAGATCCAGCGCGCACCCCCATCGGCCTCGGCGAACCAGCGGTTCTCCATTTCGCGGCCGAGGAACACGCCACGCACGATCAGGCCGGTGGCGCGCTCGGGATGCGCCTGCGCGTAGGCCAGTGACAGGGTCGAACCCCAGGAGCCGCCATAGACCAGCCAGCGTTCGATGCCCAGATGCTCACGCACCTTCTCGATATCGGCCACCAGGTCCTGCGTGGTGTTGTCGCGCAGCTCGCCGAACGGCGTGGAACGGCCGCTGCCGCGCTGGTCGATCAACACGATGCGGTAGCGCGTCGGGTCGAAGAAGCGGCGATGGGTCGGCGAGATACCGGCGCCCGGGCCGCCGTGCAGGTACACCACCGGAATGCCCTCGGGCGCGCCGCACTCTTCTACATGTAGCGTGTGCAGATCGCTCACCTTCAGGGTGAACTCGCGGTAGGGTTCGATGGCGGGGTACAGGGTGCGCATGGCGGGCATCTCACAAGCAGGGTGGCCAGCATAGCGCCGCCACCTGCGGCTTGCAGCGGTGGCCTCCTGCGCGGCGCTGGAAATGCGCTGGCCGATGCGCATAAGCTTCCGCGATGCAAGCGACCACGACCGGGACGTCCACGTTCAACCTCACCCTCGGCAGCGGCGCGCGCGAGCTGCTGAAGTGGATCGCGCTGCTGGCCATGACCGGCGACCACGTGGCCAAGGTGGTCTTCGGGGGCTACGTGCCGGTGGTCAGCGAACTGGGGCGTATCGCCTTCCCGCTGTTCGCGCTGGTGATGGCCTGCAACCTGGCCCAGCCGGGCGCCGACCTGCGCAAATCGATCCGCCGGCTGGCGCTATGGGGGCTGATTGCGCAGCCATTGCACGCACTGGCGTTCGGTTCCTGGCTGCCGCTCAACATCCTGCTCACCTTCACCTTGGCAGTGGTGGCCGTGCATGCGTTTGCGAACAATCGGCCTGTGCTGCTGTTGCTGGCTGCCGGCGTGCTGCCGATGTTCGTGGACTACCAGTGGGCCGGTGTTGGCGCCGTGCTGCTGGCCTGGATCGCGTTCCGGCATCGGGCGTGGTGGCTGTTGCTGGTTGGGCTTGCAGCGGTGTGCGGGGTCAACCACAACGGCTGGGCACTGCTGGCTGTTCCGGTGGTCGTGCTGGCGACGCGGGTGCCGTGGCGACTGCCGCGCTGGCGCTGGGTGTTCTATGGGTACTACGTGGGGCATCTGGCGGTGCTGGCGGTGGTGGCGCGCGTGCTTTCGTGATCAGTGCGTGCGTGGTCGTGCCTTGTGTCGGTAGATCCACGCCAGGCGTGGATGCGTTTGGCGGATCACCATGGAACCAGCCAGGCATGGCCTGGCTCTACAGTTTCCGGCAGATCCACGCCATGCGTGGATCCCGTTGACAGTTTGTCGCCCGGCTCAGAAGTCCATCGTCGCAGAGAGCAACACCGTCCTCGGTGCACCCAGCGCCAGGCTTGAAAGCAACGGCACGCCCCAGTACGCCTTGTTGGTCACGTTGTTCACGCTGGCGCGCAGCGCAAGCGGTCGACCCGCCACGGTGGTGCTGTAGCGCGCCCCGACATCGAACAACGTACGCCCCGGCACCGACAGACTATTGTCGGCACTGATGTACTGCTTCGACATCGCCGTGGCATTGCCGGTCAAGGTGAGGCCCTGCAAGGTCGGCACATCCCATTCCATGCCCAGCTTGGCCTGCCGCTGGGCCACGGCGGTGGCGATGCGTCCTTCATTCACGCCGCCGGCCGTGCGGGTCAGCTTCGGCTGCACATAGGCCACGCCACCGAGCAGGCGCACGCCATCCAGCGGTGCGCCGAAGAAGCCCCATTCCACGCCGCGGTTACGTTGTTCGCCACCAAACGAGAAGATACTCGTGACCGGATCGGTGTAGCTGCTCGGTCGCTTGATCTCGTACACGCTGAAGGTGTGCGCGAAGCTGCCCAGGTCCAGCTTCAGGCCCAGCTCCTTCTGCTTGGTGCGGAACGGTGCGAACACATCGCCGGCGTTGGCGGCGGTCATCGGCGCGGTAGCACCCTGGCTGAGGCCTTCGACGTAGTTGGTGTAGAGGGAGAGCGTGTCGGTGGCTTTCACCAGCAGGGCTGCTGCCGGGGTGGTGGCGCTCTCGTCGTAGCGCGAGGTGCGTGCACCGGTAGCGACGCTGAAGGTCTCGCTGACCACCTGTTGGCGACGCACACCCAGCGTCAACTGCATGCGGTCATTGGCAAAGGCGAGGGTGTCGGCGACGCCGATGCTGTCCAGCCGCAGCTCGGTGTGCGAGATGTGCGGCGCCACGAACGGCGCGGCCGGGCCCCACACCGGGTTGTACAGATGGGTGGTCCAGTCCCAGCCCGGCACGCTGCGGCGGCCGTAGTCGTTCTGGGTGTGCTGGTAGTGGGTCACGTTGGCGGCCCACTGGTGGCCGACGCTGCCGGTGTGGAAGGAACCGCGCAGGCCGGCATCTCCGGACTGCTTCCTGATGTCGAAGGCGAGCTGGCCGATCACCGTGGTGAAGTCGCCGGCCGGATTGAGGATCTGCGCGCTGATCGAACCGTTGTAGCGGTAGTCGGTCTTGCTGGTGCCGTAGGCCAGGTAAGCCATCAGGCTATCGTTGACATCCAGTTCTCCGCGCAGCATCGCGCCCTTGTCCTGGCTGTCCACGTAGGCCCAGTCCGGGTTGATCAGCGTATCGCCGCGTGGCGGACGTGGAATGGCGACGCCCGGCGCCAGGCCGACGCCACGTGCCGGGCCGTCCACGCGATCGTCGGCGCTGTACAGATCGGCCGACAGCCGCGCACGTTCGCCGCGCCAGTCCAGTGCCAGCGAACCGAGCTGTACCTTCTTGCGCTGCTTGCCGACGGCGCCGTCACCATCACGGTAGGCACCGTTGAAGCGGATGCCGAACTGCTTGTCGGCGCCGAGGCGACGGCCCATATCCACGTGGGTGCCGAACTGCGCATCGGAGGCGAAGTTGGCACTGACCCGCAGCAGCGGTTGCTCGCCGGCACGCTTGGGGACCAGGTTGACGCTGCCACCGACCGAACCACCCGGCGGCATGCCGTTGAGCAGCGCGGAGGGGCCCTTCAGCACTTCGATGCGCTCGAACATTTCCGGCGAGGTGCGATAGTACGGCGCCATGCCGCTGAGGCCATTGAAGGTGGTGTCGCTGGTGTTGGAGGCGAAGCCGCGGATCGCGTAGTTCTCGCTCCAGGAGCCGGTGACGCCATTGCTGAACACCGTGGGGTCGGTGGCCGCGATGACGTCGGTCAGGTTCTTGGCCTGGCGATCACGGATGAAGGACTCGGTGTAGCTGACCGTACTGAACGGCATGTCCATGAAGTCCTTGTCACCGAGCAGGCCGACGCGGCTGCCGGCAGCCACTTGCCCGCCCGCATAGTCTGCGGTGACCCGGCGCTGTTCCTGCACCTGCACGGAGGGCAGGGTAGACGGTGCGGTGTCGGCCAGCGCGGCAAACGAGGCCAGCAGCCCCAGCGCGAGGGCTGACATCCGGTAGCGCATGGGCATGCCCGGCGGATGCATCAGGCCGGAGAATGCGGCCGCAGCGCGAAGCTGCGCAGAAGTGAAGTTGTAAACGGTCATGCCAGAGTCCTGTGAATCGCAGGCGCGAGCGCGCCTGGCGCGCTGCCGACGGCAAGCACGGGGGTAGGGCGCAGCGCAGGGTTGTTGGCTGGGTGGGGACCTGGCGGGAGGTGAGCCATGGGCTCGATTACGGGCAGCGTGCTGGACGCATTCCTAATTAGTTGAGTAAAGTAAACTAAATCAATCCAAGCGGACAAGAGGGTCCCTTTGCTGGCACCCTCAGCAGGGTATGAACACCCACCCCGATCCAACGGCGCCGACCCGTGGCCGCCCGCCCACCATCACCCCGGAGCGCCTGGCCGACATCGGCATCCGCCTGGGCTTGCCCAACCTGACCATGGCCAACGTGGCCGCCGAACTGGCGGTGACCCAGGCAGCGCTGTACAAGCGCGTGGCCAACCTGGAGGCGTTGAAACGCCTGGTGGCGGAGGCGGTGTTCCAGCGCTGGCAGATTCCGCGCGCGTCGATTGACGCACCGGGTGGGCTGGAGGCCTACCTGATGGGGTTCGTGGAGTCACTGTGCGAGGTGGTGAAGGCGCATCCCGGGCTGCCGCCCTACCTGTTGCGGCGTTCGGTGGCCACGACGCCGATGCTGCAGAAAATTGCCTCGCACCAGGCGCATGTGGCCGAGGTCTTCGGCCTGCCGGCGGACAAGGCGCGCTGGTTGCTGGCGACGATCGCGTTCTACTGCATCGCCGGCGCCGACACGATCTATGCGATTGCGGACGACGAGGAGGGGCAGGTGATCACCGAGTTCAAGCAGGGCATGCGGGCGTTGGTGATCGGTTCGCTGGAAGTATCGCGGCTTCGGTAGATCCACGCCATGCGTGGGTGCCGTTGCACGGTTCGCCACGGCCCCATCTACGGATGGCGTGGATCTACAATGCGGCCATGCCTGCCACGCCCACCCTTGATGACCTTCGCCGCTACGCGGTGGCGCGCACCCTGTTCAAGCCGACCACGCTGCTGACCGCGATCCGGCGGCTGGGCTTCGTGCAGGCCGACCCGATCCGCGCACCGGCGCGCGCGCAGGACCTGACCTTGCGCCACCGGGTGAAGGACTACCGCGCCGGTGACCTGGAGCGCCGCTACACGCGTCTGCCGGTGGAAGAGGATTGCCTGGTGAATTACGGCTTCCTGCCGCGCGAGCATCTGGCACTGATGCACCCGCGTGTCTCCAAACGCGAGTGGGATGCCGAAACCCATCGCCGCGCAGCAGATGTACTGGCCTTCGTGCGCGAGCGCGGCAGCGTGCACCCACGCGAGGTCGACCAGGCGTTCGCGCATGGGCGGGTGACCAACTACTGGGGCGGCACCAGCAACGCCAGTACGCATCTGCTGGATGGCATGCACTACCGTGGCCTGCTGCGCGTGCAGCGGCGCGACAGCGGTACGCGCATCTACGCGGTGGCCGATCATGCCGAGCCCGATTCCAGCGAACAGGCGCAGATCGAACGTGCCGCTGCCCTGATCGATCTGGTGGTGCGCAAGTACGCACCGCTGCCTTCGGCCAGCCTGACCTATCTGGTGCGCCTGCTGGGCTATGGCGCCCCACATCTGGCCGAGCAGACCCGCAAGGCATTGGCGCTGGCCAAGCAGCACCTGGCCAGCTGCATGCTGGACGGCACCACCTGGTACTGGCCGCCGGACGAGAATCCGCGTTCGCGCCGCCATGCACCGGACGAACAGGTGCGCCTGCTCGCCCCGTTCGATCCGGTAGTGTGGGACCGCCGCCGCTTCGAGCTGTTGTGGGGATGGGTGTACAAGTTCGAGGCCTACACGCCTGCACCGAAGCGCCAATATGGGTACTACGCACTGCCGGTGCTGTGGCATGACCAGGTGGTGGGCTGGGCCAATCTCAGCGTGCACGACGGTGAGTTGGTATCGAACGTGGGTTATGCCGGCAAGTCGCTGGCCCGCGACAAGGTATTTCGTGGTGCGCTGGACGACGAGCTGCAGCGCATGGCGGGGTTCCTGTAGCACCAAGCGGCGCATGGGTACCCATCGCGCCCGGTAGTCGCCAACCTTGGTTGGCGCGGGCTTTCATCGGTGCCCACCAAGGTGGGCATCTACCGGTCAAGCGGCGTCCTTGTGGTCTGCATCGTCCATGCCGGGGCTGACTCGCCGGCCGATGTCCTTCAGCCGCGCGAGCTGATCCACCATCGACGGTGCATCGTCCAGGCTGCCGGCGAAGGTCCACAGATAGGTCATCACCGCATAGACGTGACCGGGGGTAACGCCATCGGTGGTGGCAAGGCGGCCGATGGTCAGTGCGAACAGGGCTGCTGCCGTCGCGCCGACGGCCAGCACGGCGCCGGCTTCGCGATCGGAGAGCAGGATGCGCAGGCGTGACAGCGTGGTGTAGTGACGGCGCAAAACCGAGGGACTGACCCGGTCCACCAGTCGGATTTCCTGTTCCAGGCGGTTGTTGAGGCGCCCATGCAACTGCTCGTTGCGACGCGCGAACGACGGCAGCAGCAGGAGAGCACCGAACAGCGCGAGGAGAGCGGCTCCACCGACCAGCGGTTCAATTGCGAGCAGCATGACCGCAGCGCCAAACATGGATACCAGTGCGGTGGCGATGATCGGCACGTGCTTTTCAAAGAAGTCGACGAACTCGCGGGCCAGCACCACGCGTGCCGCCGAAGTGGAGGTCGCCTGGCCCAACCGGCGCTGCGCCTGCACTACGCTCACTGCCAGATCGGCATAGATGCGGGTGAACGTCCGGGTATCGACCGCGCGGCGGGCGGCACCGACCAACCAGAACAGCAGCACCACGCCGGCGTAGGAGATGGCATGGCCGATGTTGCCGCTGATGATCGCGTCTACCGCGAAGCCGGCGAACAGCGGATAGGCCAGCAGCAGTGCGTTCTCCAGTGCGACCAGCGAGAACGTGCCGGTGAGCTGCCAGGGATAGGTGCGCAGGATCGCCTTCAGGGTGGCGGCCGCATTCTGCTGGCCGATGCTGCCGGCGGCGGCCGCTGGATCGTGGGGGTGTTTCATGGGATCCCTGGGGGGGTCGGGGGTAGAGTCGACTGTTGGTCGACTGCTCTTTGCGAACTGCTGGAAGAACCCGCGCTTGCGCGCGCAAGTCGACTGACAGTCGACGCCACCCAGGCAGTTCCGGCATTTCGGGCTTTCCAGGGCAGCGATGGCCCTCAACGACGCGCGTGCACCGGCCAGCGGATCTCGAACGCGCTACCACCGCGTTCGGTCGCCCTGCATCGCGCCGTTCCGTGATGGGCCACGGCAATCGCGCGCACCACCGCCAGGCCAAGCCCGGAACCACCACTCTGCCGCGAGCGCGAGACATCGGTGCGCTGGAAGGCTTCGAAAATGCTGTCGCGAAGGTCGTCCGGCACACCGGGACCACCATCCTCAACGGTCACGGTGCAATGGCCTTCGGCCAGCGTGACACGGACCCGCAGTGGGCAGGGGATCGCATGGCGCCGCGCATTCTCCAGTAGCGCCAGCACCGCCTGGCGGATGCGTGCCGGATCGCAGTCGGCCAGTGAAGGCCGTGCCTCCAATGTCACCGAGAAGCCACTCTCGGTCAGCGCCTCGGACATCGCGTCCACCACTGCCGCCACCTGCACGCGGACATCGCTGCGCTGCAGGCGCAGATCCAGGTGACCGCTTTCGGCAAGGCTCACCACGCGCAGGTCTTCGATGATGCGGGTCAGGCCCTCCAGCTGGGTGAGCATGCTGTTGAACTGCTCGGGGCCCGGCTCGAACACGCCTTCGGCGATGCCCTGCAGGCGGCCGCGCAGGATGGTCATCGGCGTGCGCAGTTCGTGTGCGATCGCTGCATTCCAGAACACCCGGTTCTCGGACATCCGGCTGAGCCGCTCGGCCATGGAGTTGAAGTCGCTGACCAGTGTGGCGGCCTCGGTCATCGAGGTGTCGCCGCCGCGCGCACGCGCCTCCAGATCACCGCTGGCGACGCGACGCAGGCTTTCGGCCACTGAGTTCAGCGGGGTGATGATGCGCCGGGTCAGGCGCGAGGCGATCAACGTGGCCAGTGCCACCACCACAGTGGCGGTCAGGCCGATCCACAGCCACTCCAGCCCTGACGGCATGATGGTTTCCGGCTCGTCATACCAGCGGGGATAGAACACCTCCATCAGGTAATAGAACAGGTAGAAACCACTGATCGACAGTACGGTTGAACACAGCGACGCGACCGTGATGGACAGCGTGATCTGGCGCCCGATGCTCTTGCCTTTGCGGTTCATCGGTTCAGTCCAGGAAGCGGTAGCCGACACCGCGGACGGTAGCGGGAATGCCGATGATGCCGACGTCCTCCAGCTTGCGGCGCAGCTTGCTAACGTGGCTGTCCACGGTGCGCTCCTGCGCATCGCCTTCCGGCAGGCAGGTCTGGAGAAGATCCAGCCGGCTGTGCACCATGCGCGGTGCGCGCGCCATGTGCACCAGCAGACGGAACTCGGTGAGTGTGAAATTCAAAGCGTGCACATGGTCATCAGTGCGCACGGTGACCTCATGGCTGCGCAGGTCGATCTCGAACGGGCCCTGCCGGATCAGCCCGTTGGGTTCTTCTGCCATGGGCTTTGCGCTACGGCGCAGCACCGCCTGGATGCGGGCGACGATCTCGGCCGGATTGAAGGGCTTGGCCACATAGTCGTCGGCGCCGACGCGCAGGCCGGTGAGCTTGTCCACGTCCTGGTCCAGTGCGGTGAGCATGATCACCGGGGTGTTGCCGCGCCGGCGCAGCTCACTCAGGACCTGCCAGCCATCCAACTTCGGCATCTGCACGTCCAGCAGCACCAGGTCGGGGCGTAGCTGGCGGTGGCTGGCGAGGGCGGCTTCGCCATCGGCGGCGCGGGCGCTGCGCAACCCGGAGCGGGCCAGGTAGGCGCCGAGAATGTCAGCAATTTCGCCTTCATCCTCGGCAATCAGCACCAGGGGCGCCTGGTGCGTGCGTGCATCGGTCTTCATTGAACGCTGCAGTTTCAAGTGCGAGATGGGGAGTGCCGGCGGCGGTGTCATCGTGGCCGTTCCAGGGTCTGTGCTTCTTCGTGGGCGGCCCAGGCGAGGGTGGCCAGCACCAGCGTGTGCTGCAGGGCGGGCGCCAGCGTTGCGGTCCCGCGCAGGTGCTGTGCGAGCAGGGCCGATACGGCCGCAGGCAGCTTGCTCCACCGTGATTGCATGCCCGTTGCGTCCACCCGGTCCTGCAAGCGGCGGGCCATGCGGACCAGGGCCCACAGGCGCCGGGCAAGCAACGCAGCCACCAGGACCGCCGCTATCCCTGCAGGCATGAGACTCAGGCCAGCGCTGGAGGCGGACCAGGCCGCGAAGCCGATCAGCACCAGCGACGCCAGGGTGCCCGTGCGCGCCGAATGGGCGGGGCCTTCGCTGCGGAAGCACACCAGCGCGGCGGCACCGGCGCCCGCGAGCAGGGGCGGCGCCGGGTTTGCGCTGGCAAGCATCCAGGCGCTGGTCGACGCCATTACCAGTGCAAGCAGCCACGGCGAAGGCGCGCACCAGGCGAGGTAGGCGCGGCGGACATCGATGGGAGGCAGGTCAGGAAACGGGAAGGACACGGCGGGGACGCAGTCGGCGAGGCCGACAAGGCTAGGGGCCGTTGATGGAGACTTGGTCGAGATTGTGTCGAGATTTCGTGGACGCGATCCGTGCCGTTCAGGAGCGGGCCCCGTGCCTGAACGGATGTGCGGCCTCCATGCAATCTCCACAGTGGCTCCAAGAAACATCCACCACCAACTACCAGACTGCGGATTCTGCGGTCACATCCGGTGGCTGCGTGCATGCGAGCCTTCCGATGAACAACCGCAGGACCTGGATCATTGCCGCAATCGTTGCGCTTCTGGCAGGCGGCACCGGCGTGTGGCTGTTCGCCGAAAGTGATGATGCCGCGCTGATCACGGCCCCGGCAAGGGTGGCGGACCTGGAAAAGACCGTGCAGGCCGTTGGCCGGGTCAACCCCAAGGAACTGGTGGCGGTGGGTGCGCAGGTATCGGGCCAGGTCAAGCGCCTGCATGTGGTGCTGGGCCAGCGTGTGCACGCTGGCGACCTGATTGCCGAAGTGGATTCGCAGCCCCAGCGCATCGCCCTGCGCAGCGCCGAAGCGGCTGCCAACACGCTGCGTGCCCAACATGCGGCCAGCCAGGCGCGCTATGCCCAGGCCATCCGCGCGTATGAGCGTCAGTCGCAGCTGGTGGCGTCGCGGCTGGTTTCGCAGGAAGGTTTCGAGTCCGCGCGGGTGGCGCGCGAAGCGGCGCGCTCTGACGTCGCCGCGCTGCAGGCCCAGATCGAGCAGGCGCTGACCCAGGTGGAGACGGCGCGGATCAACCTGGGCTACACCCGCATCGTCTCACCTTCCGACGGCTACATCGTGGCCATCGTCACCAAGGCCGGGCAGACGCTGAACTCGATGCAGACTACGCCGACCATCGTAATGCTGGCACAGATGGACACGATGACGGTTCGCACCGAGATCGCGGAGGCCGACGTGGAGCTGATCGCGCCTGGCCAACCCCTGTGGTTCTCTACGCTGGGGCCGGGCGGACGCCGCTACGAATCGCATCTGCAGCAGCTTGAACCTGCGCCATCGTCGATTGCCGATGTGGCCACCGGCAACATCGGTGGATCGGCGCAGACGCCGAAGGCGGTGTACTACGCCGGGCTGTTTGACGTACCCAATCCGGGCCTGAAACTGAAGCCGTCGATGACGGTGAAGGTGACGATCCAGCTGGCGCGCGCCGCCAACGCGCTGCAGGTGCCGTTGACAGCAGTGTCCGAGAGCGATGACAAGGCGGGCAACCGCGCGACCGTACAGGTGATCGACGCCAAGGGCCGTGCCCGCGAGCGCGCGGTGACGACCGGCCTGCGCACCGCTACTGCGGTGCAGATCCTGTCCGGCCTCAAGGCAGGCGAGAACGTGGTGGTCGGGCAGGCGCCCAGTGGCGCGGAAGCCGAGCCCACCAGCCTGCTGGGGATGTGAGCATGGCCGACGCGCTGCTGGAACTGCATGGCGTATCGCGCGCCTACCGCTCGGCCGCGGGCGAGGTGGTGGTGTTGAAGGACGTGTCGCTGCGCATCGCGGCGGGCGAGTTCATCGCCATCATCGGCCCGTCCGGTTCGGGCAAATCCACGCTGATGAACATTCTGGGCTGCCTGGATCGGCCAACCGAAGGCAGCTACCGGGTGCAGGGCGCAGCAACCGAGCAGATGTCGCCCGATGAACTGGCGCACCTGCGTCGCGAGCATTTCGGTTTCATCTTCCAGCGCTACAACCTGATGGAGAACCTGAGCGCTACCGAGAACGTGGCCCTGCCCGCCGTCTATGCCGGGGTGGAGGCCGATGCGCGCACCACGCGTGCCCGCCTGCTGCTGGAAACGCTTGGCCTGGGCGAGCGGACCGCGAACCGGCCCAGCCAGCTGTCCGGCGGCCAGCAGCAGCGCGTTTCCATTGCGCGTTCGCTGATGAACGGCGGCGCCATCGTGCTGGCCGACGAGCCGACCGGCGCGCTGGATCATGCCAGCGGCAGGCAGGTGATGGTCGAACTCAAGCGCCTGCATGCGCAAGGCCATACCGTGATCCTGGTGACCCATGATGCGGCGATTGCCGCGCACGCTTCACGCGTGATCGAGATCGCAGACGGCCGGGTCGTATCCGACCGTGGTACGGGTGATCCTGCGGTCGCACGCAAGGCCGTCGCGCCCGAGCGCAGCACGGAACCGGGCGCCGAGCGCCGCGCGCGCCTGGATGCGACCAGGGAAGCGGCACGGATGGCGGTACGTTCGATGCTGGCCCATCGCCTGCGCACCTTGCTGACCATGCTGGGCATCATCATCGGCGTGGCTGCGGTGGTGACCGTGGTTGCGTTGGGCAAGGGCGCACAGGCGCAGGTCGAGTCACAGATCAACGAACTGGGTGCCAGTACGCTGGAGATCTTCCCGGGTGCGGATTTCGGCGACCCGCGCTCGGCCGAGATTGAAACGCTGGTCGTGGACGATGCCGATCACCTGGCCGCATTGAGTTACGTAGACAGCGTAAGCCCCAACCTGAGCAGCTCGGTGGCCGCTCTGCAGGGCAACCGGCGCGCCAATACACAGGTCCTTGGCGTGGGCGCTGATCTACCCCGAGTGCGCGGGCTGCGCCTGAAGGCGGGCCGGTTCTTCACCGATGCCGAGGTGGAGGCGCATCGCGCAGTGGGCGTGGTCGACCAGAAGGCGGCCAAGGCATTGTTCAACGGCAATCCGATCGGCGGCACGCTGCTGCTGGGCGGCATGCCGGTGGACGTGATCGGGGTGGTGGGTGCCAGTGCATTCGCAGGCGGCGCGACGCCCACGGTCTACGTGCCTTACACCTCGGCGGCCTCGCGCCTGCTTGGCAGCCAGCGGCTGGAGAGCATCACCGTACGCGTGCGCGATGACGTACCAACCCGTGCAGCTGAGTCCTCGCTGGGTGCGGAACTGCAGCGGCTGCATGGGCGCCGCGATTTCTTCATCTACAACTCGGACCAGATCCGCAAGGCGGTGATGAAGTCCAGCCAGACGATGGCGGCACTGGTTTCGGCGATTGCGGCGGTGGCGCTGGTGGTCGGCGGCGTGGGCGTGATGAACATCATGCTGGTGTCGGTGAAGGAGCGCGTGCGCGAGATCGGTGTGCGGTTGGCGGTGGGGGCTCGGCAGGGCGACATCCTGCGCCAGTTCCTGATCGAGGCCGTATTGATCTGCCTGTTCGGTGGGGTGCTGGGCGTGTTGTCCGCGTTGGGCGTAGGGGCCTTGTCCAGTCTGCTGTCACTGGGCGTGCCGTTCCTGTTCACGCCTGGGCCGGTGCTCGCCGCGCTGGCATGTTCGTCTGCAATCGGGCTGGGTTTCGGCTACTTCCCGGCCCGCAATGCCGCACAGCTGGACCCGATCCAGGCATTGGCGGCGGAGTAGGCTCGCCTGCTATGGCACGTGTAAAGCCGAGCCCACGCTCGGCTACTCTCCGTTCAGACCGCGCTGCGCCCTGCGCCGCGCGCAGCGAGCCGAGCATGGGTTCGGCGCTACAGCGACTCAGCGCGCCTTGCCTTTGATCGCCACGCTTCCTGGCAGCTGCGAATAGCCGCTGTCGCCCCAGTGTCGGGTGATGCGCTGGAAGAACAACGAGTTGGGCACGCGCAGCAGGCAACCGCGCGCGCCTTCGCCACGATCACTCAGCGTGGTGTAGATCAGGTTGATGTCCACCACCTGACCACACAGGCCCGGCTTGTCCACGCTTTCCAGCACTTCGATGGTGTCATTGATGCGGAACGGGCGCGTGGCGACGATCAGGAACGAACAGAACAGGTTGGACAACACGCTCCATGCGGCGAAGAACGCCACCGCACCGACCGCCATGAACCCGGTCAGCGCGGTCCACAGCACCGAGCGCGAAACGCCCAACCGCTCCAGTATCAGCAGCGCGGCCGCCAGATACAGCAGCAAGGCACCGCCGCGGCGCAGGCCCACATGAAGCTCTGGAGCCAGCCTGCCGCGCTGCCGGGCCTGCACCAGCAGCCACGCCAGCGCACGCACCATCACCCATGCGACGCCGAGAATGGCCAGCACCTCCGCCACCGGCACAACCACGGTCAGCCAGTCCTCGATCCAGGCAGGCAATCCGGTCATGGAGGCTACAGCGTCGCCGCGCCGCCAGAAATGGTCAGCAGTGCACCAGAGGTATAACTGGCACTGTCCGAAGCCAGCATCACATAGGCCGATGCCAGTTCGGCTGGCTGCCCGGGGCGGCCGAACGGCGTCTGCGAGCCGAACTGCTCGACCTCCTCGGCGGCCATGCCTGCCGGAATGAACGGCGTCCAGATCGGGCCGGGCAGCACCGCATTGACGCGGATCTGATGCTCGGCCAGCAGGCCCGCCAGCCCCAGCGTCAGGTTGGCCACCGCGCCCTTGGTCGCGGAGTACGGAAGGATGTTCGGGGTCGGCCGCTTGGAATTGACCGATGCGGTGTTGATGATCGCGCCGCCACCGCGCAGGTGCGGGACGCACAACCGGGTCAGATTGAACACGGCATGGACATTGGTATCGAACGTCCGCTTCCAGTCATCCAGGGTGATGTCATCGAAGTGCTCGTAGTAGCGCTGGTAGGCCGCGTTGTTGACCAGGATGTCGAGGCCGTCCAGTTCGCTGGCCACGCGGTCCACGAGCGAGCGCGCCTGTGCCGGGTCGCTGATGTCACAAGGCACCAGCACGGCCTTGCGCCCGGCCTGTTCGATCTGCTGCTGCACATGGCGGGCATCGTCCTGCTCACCATCGAGGAACGCGATGGCAACGTCGGCGCCTTCGCGCGCAAAGGCGATGGCCACGGCTGCGCCGATGCCGCTGTCACCGCCGGTGATCAGTGCCTTCTTGCCCTGCAGCAAGCCATGGCCGCGATAGCTGTTCTCGCCGTGGTCCGGCCGCGGCTGCATCTGCGCGGTCTTGCCGGGGAAGGATTGCTGTTGGGCGGGGAAGGGCGGGCGTGGGTAGTCGGGCAGGGCCATCGTCACTCTCCGTAAGGAAACCGGCGCCAGTCTCCCCCTATACGGGTAAACGGCCGGAGGGCGCGGTGTCGTTGCAGCGTGGACGCCTGCGCGGAGGACTTCACAACGGATGGGCGATCGTGGTCATGATGCTGTTGGCCGGTTGCCGTGAATCCAGCCGCGTGTGCTGCACGATGATCGGCTGGTCGGATTCAACGAGGGTGGCAAAGCCGGTGCCGCGCGGCACCGGCGCCGGATCCTGCAGGTCGTTGAAGCGCAGGTGACAGGTGCGTCGCGCCGGCACGGTGACCCGGTAGGGGCCCACCGGATCACGGTCTTCGAAGTAGAGGGTGAGCGTGACATGCGCGGGCTCGTCGCCGGCATTGAGTACGCAGCAGGTTTCGTGACTCTGCATCTCCGGTGACGGGCCGTTGCTCCAGGCTGGAATGTAGCCCTCGGCGATAGCCCAGCGTCGATGCCCGATGCAGGAAGCGTTCGTTTCCATGACGCCGTTTTAGCTGGAGGGGTGTTGCCATCGTGTCCAGTCCCCGCACGGAATCCGTGATGACCATCGGCTACCACGCATCGCATGAGCAGTTCCCGCCCGCCACCTTGCTGGGCCTGGCGCTGCGCGCCGAACAGGCGGGATTCGAGGCCGTGATGTGCTCGGACCATTTCCACCCATGGACGACTGCGCAAGGGCAGTCCGGCCACAGCTGGGTGTGGGCCGGCGCGCTGGCGGTGCATAGCGCATTGACCCTGGGCATGGTGACCTGCCCGATGCTGCGCCAGCACCCGGCATTGGTGGCACAGGCAGCGGCGACGCTGGAGCAGCTGGCGCCGGGACGGATCTGGCTGGCGCTGGGTACCGGCGAGGCCCTGAACGAGCGCATCACCGGCCAGCCGTGGCCAGCCAAGTGGGAGCGGCAGAAGGCACTGCGCGATGCGGCCGAGGTGATGCGGCGGCTGTGGGGTGGCGAGCAGGTCGACCACGACGGTGGCTTCCAGGTGCGCAAGGCACGCCTGTACAGCCGACCGGCGCTTCCCCTGCCGCTGCTGGGGGCGGCCGTCACCGAGGAAACCGCACGCTGGATGGGGGGCTGGGCCGATGGCCTGATCACCATCAGCCAACCGCTGGCGCAGTTGCGGCGTGTGGTTGCGGCGTTCGAGGAAGGCGGTGGCAGGGGCAAGCCGATGTACCTGCAGGCCAAGCTCTCCTACGCGCGCGCCGAACAGGCGGCGCTGGAAGGTGCGATGGAGCAGTGGAGTGCCAACGTGCTGTCGCCGGAACTGGCCGAAGGCCTGGACCAGCCCGAACAGTTCGAAGCACAGGCCCGATCGGTCAGCGCCGAGGTGGTGCGCCAGCACGTGCATGTCTCGCCAGACCTGGGCCAGCATCGGGCCTGGCTGCAGGAGCTGCAGGGACTGGGGTTCGATCGCATCTACCTGCACAACGTGAACCGCGAGCAGGAACGCTTCATCGACGACTTCGCCGAACACGTGCTGCCCGCGCTGCGCACTCAGGCACCTTCGGCAGCCAGCCACGTATAGCCGTGACCCTGCAGGTAACAGCGGCGACCCTGCAGTTTGGCGCCGTGGCCCACCAGCGTGTTCAGCGGGCCGCGCAGGGGCACGTCCACCTCGACCGGCTCGTCGCCGAAGTTGATCAGTGCCAGTGCCTGATGGGGTGCCTCACCGTAGCGGAGCATCAGCAGCGCAGGTGAGGGCGGGTCGAGCGTGTGAGGACCCTGCTGCAGCACGGGATGTGCATTGCGCTGCTGCAGCAGCTCGCGCACCCGCAGCAGCAGTGAACCTGGCGTCGCGCGTTGCGCCTCGACGTTCACCGTGCGGTAACCGTAGGGGCCGTCTGCCGGTGGCGCGCGCCAGGCATGCCGCGGTTCGTCGGTGAACCCAGCCCCTGGGCCGTTATGCCAGTGCATCGGCATGCGCACGGCATTGCGTTCGGGCAGTTCCAGGCAATCACCGAGGCCGATCTCTTCGCCATAGCGGATCACCGGCACTTGGCCCAGCGACAGCAGCGCCGCCCAGGCCATGGCCTGCCATGCGATGTCGCCCTCCAGCATCGGTGCCAGCCGGCGGCGGATGCCACGGCCATAGATGCGCATGCCACGCTCAGGGGCGAAGCGTTCCATCACCGCTTCGCGCTCATCCGGCTCCAACTGCTCAAGGTCCAGTTCATCATTGTTGCGCAGCCAGGCAATGCGTGTGTCCGGCGGCGCGTGCGGGCCGTACTCGGCCATGACCCGCGCCACTTCGCTGGCATCGCCACGTGCCAGTGCGAGGAAGAAATGATTGTTGAGGTGGAAATCCAGCAGGTGCGAAAGCCGCCGCCCGTGGCACAGGAAGTCACCGTAGTGGGACGCGCGGACATCCGCTTCGCCGATCAGTGGCAGCCCTGGTTGCTGCGCGTCTGCCGTGGCGCGCATCGCCTCCAGCAGCCACAACCCATCGTCGCGCGGGTCGGCGTGGCGGGCGCGCTCGACTATGTACGGAACGGCGTCCACGCGGAAGCCGGCCACGCCGCGCTGCAGCCAGAACGTCATTACCCGCAGCAGTTCCACGCGTACCGGCGCATGGGCCAGGTCGAGGTCTGGCTCGTGCCGGTAGAACATGTGCCGGTTGAACGCGCCGGCCGTGGCATCCCATGTCCAGACAGAGGCCTCGATCGGCGGGAACATCGGCTGCAGGCCGTCGTCAGGCATGTGGTCGCTCCACAGGTACCAGCGGCGCCAGGCCGGGTCGCCCTGCTGTGCGGCGACGAACCACGGGTGCGCGCTGGCGGTGTGCTGCATCACCAGTTCGACGATGATGCCGATGCCGCGCGCGTCGGCCGCATCGACCAGGCGCTGGAAGGCGGTCTCGTCGCCCAGGCGTGGATCGATGCGGTAGTGATCGGTGACATCGTAGCCGCCATCACGGCCGGCGTTGCAGTAGAACGGCAGCAGCCACACATGGCTGATGCCGAGCCACTGCAGGTAGTCCAGCTTTTCGGTGATGCCATCCAGGGTGCCCCAGCCGCGGCCTTGGCTGTCGCGGAACAGATACGGGTCGACCTGGTAGATCGCGCGCAGCGGACGCACCGCCATGGGGCTTCTCCGGCACTGCTCACGGGTGACCAGCCTGCTGTGCGCCGTGGCAGCGGTTCGTGAACCGAATGGCACCGCATCATGACGTGGCATCCACGGCCCATGCATGCCCGGGCGCGCAGAGTGAATGCTCGTCCCGCTGCGCCGAGGAGCCTTTATCCATGCCCCGCCGCAAAACGCTTCGTATTGCGACGTTCAACGTCAACGGCATCGGCACGCGCCTGCCGCAGCTGCTGGACTGGCTGCACAGGGAATCGCCGGACGTGGTTGCCCTGCAGGAGCTGAAGGCCACCGACGCCGCGTTTCCCGCTGCGGCATTGGAAGAGGCCGGCTACGGTGCGCTCTGGCAGGGTGAGGCGCGCTGGAACGGCGTGGCGCTGCTGGCCCGGGGGGCCATGCCGGTCGAGAGCCGCCGCCGATTGCCGGGCGAACCCAAGGATACGCAGAGTCGCTACCTGGAGGCGGCGGTGCACGGCGTCATCGTGGGTGCCCTCTACCTGCCCAACGGCAACCCGCAGCCCGGACCCAAGTTCGACTACAAGCTGCGCTGGATGGAACGCCTGATCCGGCATGCACGCAGCCTGGTCGAGCTGCCGCAGCCGGCGCTGCTGCTGGGTGATTTCAACGTGATTCCCACTGACGCCGATGTCTATGATCCCAAGGCCTGGCGGCGCGATGCGCTGTTCCAGCTCGAGGTTCGCGATGCCTTCGAGCGGCTGCTCGCGCAGGGCTGGACCGATGCGCTGCGGAAGGTGCACGGCGACGCCACGATCTATACCTTCTGGGACTATTTCCGCCAGCATGCCGAGCGCGACCGTGGGCTGCGCATCGATCATCTGCTGTTGAATCCCGTACTGGCGGAACGACTGAAGGATGCGGGCGTCGACCGTTGGGTGCGGCTGCAGGAAAAGGCCAGCGACCACGCACCGGCTTGGGTGACGGTGCGTGCGTGATCAACGCGCGGCAGGGTCTTCGCGTCGCTCCCGACGCACGCGCGCGCGGGTTCGGTACAGGCGGCTGTCCGCCTTCTGGATGGTGTCGGCCACGGGTTCACCGGCCGTGTTGATGGCCGCGCCCATCGAGAACGCGCTGGGCGAAAGCGCGGCGTGGTCCTGGTACCAGTGCTCGAGTTCGCTCAGGCGGCCATTCGCTGGCGCGACCAGCACTACCATGAACTCGTCGCCCCCCAGCCGTACCACGGTCTCGTCCTTGCCCAGCGGCGAGCGCAGGAAGGTGGCGAACTCGACCAGCACGGCATCGCCACGGCGGTGGCCCTGGGTGTCGTTGATGTGCTTGAAATGGTCCAGATCGAACATCACGCAGGCCCAGCGCTCGTCAATCAGTTCATCCAGCCGGTGCAGGTAACGCCGGTTGTAGCACTGCGTGAGCGGATCCTTGAAGGACATGTCGCGCAGCTGCTGCTCCTGCATCCTCAGCGCGGTGACGTCCTGTGCATGCCCCAGCACGTAGGGCGGGCTGGCTTCGTTGTCGAGCACGTTGTGGTACGCCCAGTAGTGGCGCGTACCATCGGCGGCAATCAGCTCGATCACGCCAGCGTCGGTGTGGTTTGCCTGGATCCGGGCGAGGTAGGCCCTGAAGCCTTCGCGTTTTTCCGGCGGCATCAGGTCGCACAGGCTGCGCCCGATCATCTGGCTTTCCTCGAAGCCCAGCGACTGCACCGCCGCCGGATTCACCGAGGTCAATGTGCCGTCCAGCGTGTGGGTGCAGATCAGGCCCAGGCTGTAGTGGAACAGCCGACGGTAGCGGGTTTCGCTCGCTTCCAGCGCGTCCAGCGCGGCTCGTTCGTCCGTGATGTCCTGGATCGCCCCGACCAGGCGCGGATGGCCGTCGACCTGTTGCCGGCTGCCGACCACCCGGGTCCAGATCGCGCGCCCGTCGGCCGTGGTCATCGGCAGCTGTACTTCCCACGATGTCCCCTCGTCGATGCAGCGCTGTACCGCCGCCTGGATGATGTTGCGGCTGTCCTCGCGATAGAACGAGAGTGCGGTCTCCAACGTGGGCGTGAAGTTGCTGCGTACGCCATGCAACTGCTTGGTTTCCCGTGTCCAGCGCACCTCGTTGGTCAGCAGGTCCATCTCCCAGCCGCCTACCCGTGCGGCACGGTTGGTACGCTCCAGGAAGTCCTCACTGCGTTTCAGCTCGCGATGCAGCGCCTTGGCCTGGCCAACCTGCGCCATGAGGGTGCTGCGCTGTTCCAGCACCTGGGTGGTGACCCGAGCCAGATGCACCATCAGTTCGCGCTGGGAGGGTGACAGCACACCGGGCATCGGGTCGAGCAGGCACAGCGTGCCGATGCGTGCGCCGTGCGTCGATCCCAGGGGAATGCCGGCGTAGTGGCGGATGCGCGGCCCACCGGTGACCAGCGGATTGGTGGAAAAGCGTGGGTCCTGGCGCGCATCGGGTATCTCGAACAGCTCGTCCTGGCGTATGGCATGGGTGCAGAAGGAGATCTCGCGGGCGGTCTCGCTGACGCCCTCCAGACCGATGTTGGCCTTGAACCATTGGCGGTCTTCGGCCACCACGGTGATCAGGCCCATGGTCAGGCCGGTCGCGGCGCGGGCCGCGGCGACGATGGCATCGAATACCGGCTCCGGTGGCGTATCCAACAGGTGCAGTCGTTCGATTTCGAGCAGTCGTTCGGCTTCGTCCATGGCGCTTTTCAGGGCTGGGTGGCGAGGGCGGTTGCGGCGGCTGTCTGGCGCTACGCTAGTGCGCGCGCCGTTATGTATCGCCACGGCGGGGTGATGCCGATGTGAGGTGGGCGCGCCGGCTCAGTGCCGTTGGAGCGAGGCCTGCAAGGCGGTGGCCAGTGCAGCGTCTCCGGAGACCAGGTCCTGCCAGCGCAGTGTGATGCCCTTGCGCCGCCCCTTCTCAACCAGCTTGAGGCCCTCAGGGGCCACGGTGAGAGTGTAGGGTTGGCCGTCGATGCGCAGTTCGCGGCGCAGTGGTTTGTCGAGCGGGGTCATCATCGTTTCCTCGCTGGGGCGGAAGCGCGACGTGGCTGGATCGATACGTGACGGTGATCACGGATGTGCCAACGCCAGGGGAAATCAACAGCGCGGGTGATGCCGATGCGGGGCCCGACCACTGGATCCTCCGGCGGCGGCACGCCGTCGCTGGCGATGACAATGCCGTGGTTGCCGGTCACCAGATCAGCGCCGTCGAAGCTGCGGTCCAGCCCGAAGGCCTGCGAGAGCTTGCCGGGCCCGCTGGCCAGATCGTGGTCGCGGCGCGCGGCGGGACGCAGTTCGCGCATGCGCTCCAGGCCCACCAGCGGCTCGATGGCCCGCAGCAGCACCGCCACGCCTTCACCCACTTCGCCGCAGACAACGTTGCTGCCCCAGTGCATGCCGTAAGTGAAGTAGACATACAGGTGGCCGGCCTCGCCGAACATGCTGGCCGTGCGCGGGGTCTGCCCGCGATAGGAGTGTGCGGCCGGATCGACACTGCCCGCGTAGGCTTCGACTTCAACGATGCGACCGGCCCGGCCATCGTCACGGACCAGGAGTTTGTTGAGCAGCTCGGGCGCAACCTCGACGGGCGGGCGCCGATAGAAGCTGCGGGGGAGGATCTGAAGAGAGGCGGGCAACCAATCCGGCACGGTAGAGGCAGGCTCGGGAAAACGGTGATGGCACTGTGGCACCAGACAGGTGAAACGGGCGCAGACGCAGTGTCATTGTCATTCCTGCGCAGGCGGAACGGCCAGTGCCGCGCGGCGGGAGGCATAGACCTCGGGTGTCTGCGGCTTGATGAACAGTGCCACCAGTTCCGGATACTCGCGCTTCACGGCTGATTCAATGCGGGTGATGCACGCCTCGATCTGCGGTGTCTTCCGGTCATCCTCGAACTCGGCGCTGAGCATGGCCACGACCTGTTCAGGGCCCATCTGCATGGTGGTCACGCCATTTGCGCGGCGCAGGTCCGGATCGGTTTCCGCCACGGCCATGATCCGCTCGGCCACGGCCGGGTGGGCCGGCTCACCCACCAGCAGTCCCTTGGTTTCGCGTGCGAGAAGAAAGGCGGTGGCGGCAAGCACGCCGGCGATGCACAGCGACGCCACACCATCAAGCACCGGCATGTCCAGGGCCTGGGCGGCCACGAGCCCGATCAGTGCGAAACCCAGGCCCAGCAGGGCCGCGCTATCTTCCAGCAGCACGGTGAAGGTGGACGGGTCCTTGCTGCGACGGAAGGCTTCGAAGTAGCCCAGTTTGCCCTTGGTACGCCGGAACTCCCGTAGCGCGACCCACCATGAAGCCCCCTCGAACAGGATGGAGATGCCCAGCACGCTGTAGCTCAACGCGTGGTTGGTGGCCGGCTCCGGCCGGCGGATGTGCTGGATGCCCTCGTAGGCCGAAACACCGGCGCCGGCGGCGAACACCAGCAGGGCGACGATGAAGCTCCAGAAGTACAGCTCGCGGCCGTAGCCGAACGGATGCACGGGGTCTGGCGCCTTGCCGGCGCGGCGCAGGCCGTACAAGAGCAGTAGTTCATTCAATGTGTCGACCAGCGAATGCACGCCCTCACTGAGCATGGCCGAGCTGCCGGAGATGCCGGCAGCAATGAACTTGGCGATGGCGATGGCCAGATTGCCCGCGAGGGCGGCGTAGATGACCAGACGGGAACCGGTGGGGGCAGACATCAAGGCAAGGGGGAGGGCAGGTGGATGCCTGATCTTCCGGACGGGCATGTCCCCGGGATGTGCAGGTGTCCGATGTGCCGGGGCCGGGCAGGGGCCCAACTGCCGCTGCGATCAAGCCGGTTAGACGACGGGAATGCGGACGCCAGGCCCTACGCTTGGGTCAGTCGTCGTTGCCGATCCTGTTCGAAGCGACGTCGACTATTTTTCCATGACCTGAAGAGACTTCGATGAATCGCAAACTTTCCTCGCCGATGCCTGACCCTACTCCCCGCTCGAACGGTGGAGAGGTGCCCGTCTGGTACGCCATTATCAGTCTGGCGCTCTGCGCTACCGTCGCATCGATCTCCAGCACCCTGCTGTACATTGCGGGTCGCCCGTTTGTTGCAGTGGCAGGTGCAGCACCGATCGCAAGCTGGGGGCGCCCGGGATACGGGCTGCTGATCGTCATGGGGTTCCTTGCGCTGGCGTCCTGGTACTTCAAGGCAAGCGTGAAGGCCGCACAGAAGGTTCTGCCGGCCCGCTTCTTCATCTGATACAGTCGTTTCGGCCCGGGGTGCCGGCCAGCGGCCGGCACTACCGCTCAATCCGCCATCACGCGCCCAATTGCATCGGCCAGCAGGGCGCGTACCCGTTCCGGTGGCAGGTCGGGATCGCGCACCGCACGCATGGCCAGGCCCTCCACCAGCAAGCGCAGCAGCAGGGTGCGGCGGGCAATCTGCTCTTCGTCCAGAACCCGGCCAAGGCTGGCATCGCGCTGGCGCAGCCAGGCCTGGATGGCGGCGCTGGTCTGCTTGTCATGGGTACGCAGCACACCGGCCAGCTCCGGATCGCGATGGGCTTCGGCATTGATTTCCGCGTACAGCGCAACGCTTGCAATCGCATTGCCGTGAATCGGCAGCACTTCACCGCGCGCCCATTGCTGGTAGCACTCCAGTAGCCCATCGACCAGGTCGGAGCCAGCCGGCATCGCGCTGATCGAGGCCTGGTCGTGACGCAGCTGGCGCTCGATCAGCGCCAGGATCAGGGCGCGCTTGTTGGCGAAATAGCGGTACATCAAGCCTTGGCTGATCTCGGCCTCGGCGGCGATATCGCCGATGGACCCGGCGTGGAATCCACGAGTGATGAAGCACTTCTGGGCGGCGTCCAGAATGCGCCGTCGCTGTGCCTCGGCATGGGCGGCAGCAGGATCTTCGGCGGTGGTTACGGCGGTTTTCGGCGTCATTGCGTGAGGTCAGGGCGTCCAGAGGCGGGATAGTACGTCACAAAAGGTGTGAATGAACGGTCATTCATTTGTAATTCCCGCCTCCCAGACTGCGCCGGCCTCCTCCTTCCGCGAATGAGTCCGATGCGCCACGCTATGCTGCACCGCCTGCTGCTCACCCTCGCCATCGCCGCCGCTCTGCCGACGCTGGCCCATGCCGAAGACAGCCCCAGCGCCGACGCCGGCGCGTCCGCCGATGCCGCACGTACCGTGGTCGCCCTCGACCAGGTAATGGTGACTGCCCAGAAGCGCGCCACCAACCTGCAGGAGACGCCGATCTCGGTGTCGGTGGTCGATGCCGAAGCGCTGAAGGATCGTAGCGCGATCTCGCTCGGCGCCCTGTCCGATGGCTCCATCCCATCGCTGCGGGTCACACCGTTCGCCACCCGCAGTTCCGCACTGAATATCGGCATCCGTGGCATCGGCGCCTCCGGCGACGCCAACCAGCCGGCGCGTGATGCCGGCGTAGGCATCTACGTCGATGGCGTGTTCATGGGCCGCGCGCAGGGTCTGGGCAGCATGCTCTACGACGTGGAGCGCATCGAAGTGCTGAAGGGCCCGCAGGGCACGCTGTTCGGCCGCAATACCGAAGGCGGCGCGGTGAGCATCGTGACCAAGGCGCCGACCGGCGAGTTTGGCGGCAGCGTCAGCGCCGGGGTATCCAACTTCAGTGGGTACAACAGTGCGCTGCACCTGGACCTGCCCAAGGTGGGCGATGTCAGCTTCAAGATCGACGCCGTGCAGGCCAAGCGAGACGGCACCACCGACAACCCGATGCGCGGCGAGCGTGACTTCAACAGCTACGACAAGCGCGGCGCACGCCTGAGCGCGCTGTGGCAGCCGAGCGATGACTTCTCGCTGCTGTACGCCTTCGACCGCTCCTACGATGCCACCACGCCGTATCACACCCAGGTCCTGGTACCGGGCGCCTACCTCAGTCCGCTGCAGAAGGCAGGTGCCAGCCAGGACCGCCGCGACAGCGCCATCCTGGGCGGGCCGCAGGAAGACAATATCGGCCGCACCAGCGGCCATCTGTTGAACCTGTCGTGGGCATTGAATGACAACCTTGAGCTGAAGTCGATCAGTTCCTACCGCGAGCTGACCCAGGGCCAGTTCGACATGGGCCTGGTCGATGCGATCTCGGCCTATGGTGGCGCCGGCACGCCGTTCGGCCGCTACAGCCTGGCCCAGGTCTACCAGCACCAGTACAGCCAGGAATTCCAGCTGATCGGTAACACCTCGCAGGTGCAGTTCCTTGGCGGTGCGTTCTACTACCACGAGACCGCTGGCGACAATGCACAGACCCCGAACATGCTGGTGTGGGGGCCGGGTGGCAACAGCTACACGGTGAACCCCGCGACCAATCCGCTGGATCTTTCCCGGGTGCGTATCGACCGTGCCAGCAAGGCGTGGACCGACAGCCTGGGCGTGTTCGGCCAGGCCACGTGGACACCGGAAGCACTGCAGCGCCTGCACCTGACCGCCGGCGGTCGCTACACACGTGATGACAAGAAGGGCAACCTGTACATCGTCAACGGTGCCGCCACCAATCTTGCGTTCAAGGACCGCTGGAGCCGCTTCGACCCGATGGTCAACATTGCCTACGACCTTGGCGAACACGCCATGGTCTATGCCAAGTACAGCACCGGCTTCAAGGCGGGTGGCGCCAACTCACGTTCGACCAATTACGCAGCCTTCGGTCCGGAGGAAGTGACGGCCTATGAGCTGGGCTTCAAATCGCAGTTCTGGGACAACCGTGCACGCCTGAACCTGGCCGTGTTCGATTCGACCATCGCGCACAAGCAGATGGACTTCTCGCTGCCGTTCAATCCGAACAGCGGTGAAACACGCACCACCATGGTCACCACCAACGCACTGAGCGATGGCAAGTCCCGGGGTGCGGAGCTGGAATTCAACGTGATGCCGGTGGACAACCTCACCCTCGGCCTCAACTACGCCTACACGAAGATCGATGCGCAGACAGCAACCGACCCGTTCGGCGCTGGCGTGCAGGTGACCGTGCAGCCGCTGCTGGCACCGAAGAACGCGGGCAGCCTGTCGGCCGACTATCTGGTGCCGTTCGCCAACTTCTCTGCACTGAAGTTCCATGTGGACGGCAACTGGTCCGACGGCTACTACACCAGCGAGTACGACCAGATACTCACCGACAGCTCGTTCGTGGTGAATGCACGGGTGGCATTGGTGGATGTGCCGGTCAACGGCACCGGCACCACGATGTCGTTCTCGCTGTGGGCACGCAACCTGCTGGATGAGCAGCACCTGTTCTACAAGATCAACAGCGCGGCGCTGGGCCAGAGCGGCATCTTCAACGACCCGCGCACCTTCGGCCTGGATGTGGCCGTCAACTTCTGATTCGAACGGAGAACCCCATGAAGACCCGCCATACCGAACTCGCCCTGGCCCTGATGCTGAGCCTGCCGCTGGCCGCGACGGCTGTTGCCGCTGATGCGCCGCAGGCCGTCGCCGCGAAGGCGCCCGCCGCTGCCAACGTGAAGCCGGTCGCTGCCGATGCGCAGCGTGTGATTCCGCTGCAGGGCGCGTGGAACGTGCGTACGTTCGCCCGCCTGCAAGGTCGCCACGGCCCGATTCCAGCCGATGCGTTCGTGCGTACCGCTGATCTTGGGCGCCTGACCGAAGCCGACCGTGACGCTTTGGCTGCCGCTGGCGTGAAGCTGGACATCGATCTGCGCACCGCCGATGAGGAAGCACAGTCGCCGGACCTGCTGGCCAGGGACGACCGCTTCGACTATCAGCGCATCTCGCTGATGGGTACCGAGAAGATGGACCTGCAGAAGATGATGACCAGCTTCCCCGATTCGCTGGGCGAAGCCTACGTGCAGTGGCTGGGCCACAGCCAGCCGCAGTTCAAGCAGGTGTTCCAGCGCATTGCCGCGCAGCAGGACGGTGCGGTTCTGTTCCATTGCACGGCCGGCAAGGACCGCACCGGCATCATCGCCGGGCTGCTGCTGGACCTGGCCGGCGTGCCCAAGGCCGAGATCGTGCACAACTACGCGATCTCCGCGCATTATCTGGAAGGGCAGCCGAAGGACAGCGCGATGAACGCGCAGATCATGGCGCTGGTCAAGCAGAACCCGGAGATCGGTCGCAAGATGGCGGGCATGGCCGGTACCGCGCCGGACAACATGGAGCAGTTCCTGGCAGCGCTGCACAACCAGTACGGTGGTGCGGAGGGCTACCTGAAGTCGATCGGGGTCAGCGAACAGGAGATCCAGCAGCTGAAGGTGCGGCTGGGGCAGGCCGGCTGAGGCGGGCCGTGGCCAGGAGGGCGCCCACGCAGCGATCCGCAGGTGGGTCCACGGGTTCCACATCGGTCTCGACCGGTCGTGGACCGAGGCCCACACCAGCTACATCATTTCGAACGCTGCCAGTTTGCAGGTGGCCAAATAGCGGAACGCGATCGAGGCATTTCCCGGCGAGCTGGCTCCCTGGCCATCCTGGAAGGTCGCCTGCACCAGGCTGCCATTCAATTTTGCTGCAAGAACCGCCGCGTACATGGCTTTTCCACCTTCTGTAGCGGTATCAATCCAGATCATGGCGTGATCGCAGGAGCAGCCGGTCAGCGGCACTGTCATGCCGAAGCCGGCGACGCCCTGCGACGGAATCAGGCCCGCGACTTTTCCGATGACGTTGCACACCTTCTGGGCATGGGCGGGGCCCGTCGTGGAGGCTGCCGCCATGGCGACCAGAAGTCCCGCAACTACTCTCCTAATGCGCTGCATGAACCTGCTTCCTTGTTGGGTTGTGCAACAGCGTAGCGCAGCGCGGAACCGCTGTCCGAGGTTTTTCAATCCCCGTCCGGCTTCACCCTCACCACCCGTTTCCGGTACTCGTACACGTTGTCACCGCGGATGCGCTTTTCCTCGGTGCCGGTGACCCGGCCCACCTGCTGGTCCGAACCGGTCACGGGCTGCGCCTCGATTTCGGTCTCGTGCTCGAAGGAATGTGATTTGTCGGTGTTGCGGTAATAGCGGTACAGCGCCCAGTACAGCGCGGTTGCGCCGGCTGGACCTGCCGCCAACAGCCAGAGGCCACTGTCGTCGCTCATGTCGATGCCACTAGGAAGGCAATTGCGAGGGCTTCAATGACGGTGCCGGTGGCCAGTGCCGCCAGCAGCATCTTCCATTGCTGCACGGGCACGCTGCCCATGGTTTCGCCGGTACGGCCGTTCACCGCGATGTAGTGCAGCATGCCGCCGTTCTTTCCGGGCTGGTGGTACGAGTACAACCACACCGGCAGGTACATCGACACCCAGCGGGTGCCATGCACCTCCAGCTGTTCCTGCTCCCAGCGCACGCCACGGTTGTAGCGCTTCACCGAACCTTCCACCTGCGCGCGGGCAATCGACAGCAGCTGGTCTTCCAGCCGCGGCCGCAGCTTTTCCACATCCAGGTTGCGCTTCTCCGAAGTAAAGCCGGCCAGATAGGACGCGTTCCACTTCACCGCGTTCTTGGTATCGAACGGCAGGATGGTGTTGATGATGTTGTTGGTGTTGGCGCGGGTGTCCAGATTGCCGCGCTCGGCCGAGGATTCCAGCGGCAGGTCATCAACGGTGAAATCCACCTGGCGCTCCACCTGGTAGACATCGGCATCGTACAGGGTGCGCTTGTTCTTCTCGCTGCCCACCGTGTACTCGCGCGTCTTGATCTCGCCCTTGCCGGCCACGGCCGCGCTGACATTGCTGTCGACGATCATGTAGGGCAGGAACACGCCCACCACGTTTTCCGGGGTGAACTGGTCCTTGAAGGCCTTCAGCGCGAACATGCGGCGTTTGTCGACGAACTGGCGGATGCGCGCGACCGCGTCGTCCTTCTTGATATGGAAGGGCAGCACTGCATCAGGCACCGCGCCATTGCTGATCTGTTCGTTGACGCCGAATACGTGGCGGCACCAGTGGCAGCGCGCCGTCATCGTGCTTTCGGTATTGACCGTGACTTCGGCGCCGCAGCCGGTGCACTTGAACGTCATCAACGCCGAGGTGTCGGCATCGATGTCGCGTGCGCCGGACGCGATGACGGTGCCGCGCAGCTGGTCGATGGCTTCGCCCAGCCCGAATTCCTCCTCGACCCGCGCGCCATGCCATTCGTGACGGCAGTACAGGCAGACGAGGATGTCGGTGCCGGCCTTGGGCCGGATGTCGGTGGCGCCGCACTTCGGGCAGCGGTTGAGGCCGTCCTTCAGCTCGTTGGCCGAGGTATCGATGGCCACGGGATCGGGCGCTTCCACTTCATCGCGGATGGCCTGCGGCAGCTTCGAGGTGTCCAGCGGGAAGCTGCCGGGCAGGGGAGGGACGTCCTGCGGCGAACCGGGCCCATCCAACGACGCCGCCGGCAAGGGCGGCGGCGTCGCGGGCGCGGATCCGGGCAGCGGCGGTGGGCCGTTTCGGGGATCGGACATGTCGGTTGTGCGTCCTGCTGTTACAGGCCCAGTGCCTTGGCCTTGAGCGCGTCGTAATCGCTCTGGGTGATCAAGCCCAGGTCCAGCATTTCCTTGGCCTTCTTCAGCTTGGCGACCGGATCGTCGGCAGCCGGGGTGGCCGGCTGCTGCATGCCGCCGACACCGAACATGCCCGAGGCCATGCCGACACCGACCAGGCCCGCCGCACCGCCGTTCTCGCCGGCCGACTGGATGCCCTGGGCGACGCTGGCCTGCAGGTTGGAATTGCCGCGCGAACCGGACAGCGCATCGGCGCGCTGCACGGTCTTCAGCAGTTCGCGGGTGTTGGCGTCGTACTCGATCGAGACGATGGCGGTCTTGACGATGGCCAGGCCGCGGTCGGACTTCCACTGGTAACCCTGCTCGACGGCGGCCGACAGGCTCTGCGCGAAGCCCAGCGAGTCCTGCTGCAGCTTAGTGATGCGGTTGCCCTTGCCCGGATCGTTAGTATACAGGCTGAAGGCCGGGGCCAGCGAACCGACCACTTCATTGAACAGCTGGCTGGCAGCGGCGTTGTCCAGATCGGTGAAGTCGAACACCTGGCCCGGCCGCAGGTAGCTGGCCGGTACGAAGTTCTTCACGAACAGGATCGGGTCGACGATCTTCAGCGTGTACGAGCCGCGGGTGATCGCACCGACCTGGGTATTGAGGAAACCGTCGTCCCAGTAGATTTCCGACTGGGTGCCGAAGCGGTTGTCCGGCAGTTCCTTCAGCGAGACGAAGTAGGCCGCCTGCTGCGCGCCCGGCTGGCCGCCGAACTTGAAGCGTTCCCAGCTCTGCTTGATGAAGGTGCTGACCAGGCCGTCGCCGGCGAAGATCGACTGCGAGTTCAGGTCGTCCGAACGCCATTCGTAGCCACCCGGTTCGGCGACGAATGCGGTGATCGCGCCGTCCTGGAACAGCAGCAGGCCGTAACCTTCGGGCACGATGATTTTCGAGCCGTTGGTGATGATGTTGGACGAGCCGCTGGTGTTGGAGCCGCGGCCGGCATTGGTGCCCTGCGGCACCGCCGCGAACAGGGCGGCCGTGGACGGCAGGCCCGCCGGCACGGTGTAGAAGTCCTTCCACTGGTCGGCCAGCACACCGCCAACCGCACCCTTCACCGCCTGTACCAGACCCATGTCCAACTCCCTGTGATTCGAGGGCAGGCACCATGCCTGCCGAGCTTGGCTGAATATAGCAGTGGCCGGGGGCGGCTGTGGTGCCGGCAGGTGAATGGGCGCCACGGGGCCCCGGTAATAGTCCGGACGTTGATTCCGCCGCCGACTCCGGGCCTAATCGGAGGAGGGGCAATGACGTCCCAGCCGACGCTGTGTCGGGCCTGGCCAAGGAGGGTGCAGAGCATGCCGCGCTACAAATCCGAGGAACGCAGTGCACAGTACTACGCACTCTTCGAGCCGACTGACATTCTGGAAAATGGGCGCTGGAACCTTGACGCTCCGGTTCTGATTGATGCGATTCCCGTCGCATCGGCCGAGTCATTTGCCACGATGGACGAGGCGCCGGATAACGTCGACTTTCTTCTGCTGAGCGTCGACGCGCGTGAGGTTGAAGACTACGAGCTGAGCGATGAAGAGTATGCGCGTGGCGAAGACGCTTGGTGCCTAATCACTCTTTCCAACCGCAACTTCGCCGGCGCCATCTCTGTGCGGACACTTCCAATTGGTGATGGCTCTGGTGAGGGAAGTAGGCCTGAAAGACTCTACATGTCCGTGCAGAAGGACGAGACAGGACGCGCGGCGACCTCGAGCAATAACCTGCGCTCCTTTCTGAGTGAGGCTGCCGAGACGTCGCAGGTCGAGGCAGCGCTTCGTAGCGTCGATGTGTCGCTGCATGGCGTTGCGGTCTACGACGTCGGGCAGGCCAACTTCAATGCCCTTGTGGATCAATACGAACATCCTCGTCTGTTCTTTGATTTTGGCCGGCCCATATACATAAAAGGCTTCAGCTCTCCAGCATTGGATAACTTCAATCCTCTGGTCTTCAGCAAGTCGTGGAAATCCAACGAGCCAGTGGTCCTGTCTCATTTGGATCAGGATCATTGGCACTTCGCATTCAAGTCTGGTGTGGCTCGCTGGGACAAGAGCAAGGGTGCCTGGATAGTGAATCCTGTATACCGTCGTACGGCTCGGGAAAGGCCATGGGTTGTCCGCTTGCCGCCATCGACGGTGGCCCTGGGTGCAAGTCACCTCCACCTTCTTTTGTCTCTCAAAAGCAGGAAACTGGCTGGAGGGGCGAGCGCGCTTCACATCTGGAACAGTAATTGGCCGGATATCAGTGTTGGCTCTGTGGTGATCCATCGATGCAATCCGGGCCCGAATACGCCCAACACGCCTGCATATCTGAAGAACAACACTTCCCTGGCGCTAAGAGTGGAATCCGATCATGCGCGCGTTCTGCTGACCGGTGACGCTGACTATCCATCCATTCCGTCATCTGCCAAGCAGGATCTCACCGGAATGGTAGCTCCTCACCACGGCGGTGAGGTTACTGCGAACAGCACGCCAGCAGGGGTCGGCCCAGGTCGAATGGTATTTTCAACATTCAATGGTGCGTATCCCGGCAATCCATCCTCCCAATCATCGTCAGAAGCTCAATTGGCTGGCTGGATCGTGACACAGACCAATTGGCGCTCCTATTGCAGCAGATGCCAGAAGCAGCACGGGCATAAGTACATACCTTTGCTCGCAGCTCCACCTCGATGTGGCTGTACCCACGTGGAACATGCGCAGATATGCCTGCCCACAGGTCCGTGACACTTCAAGTGCGCCCTTACAACATGTACGGAATCTTGAACGCCAGCGTGAAGTCCGGTGCATCCGGGGTCAGCCCGATGCCCAGCAGCGTCACCAGCGTGGTGTGCTGGTTCAACGCATATGTCACGCCCAGGTTCAGGGATGCCGCATTGGCATCACTGCCGATCACCTTCATCCACTTGCCGCCCTGGAAGCGGGTGGAGGCGCGGGCGCTGATGCGGTCACTGAAGGACAGGCTCAGGCTGGTCCGCTCGTTGAACGCAAAGGCCACGCCTGCGCCGAAGTACACCGAGCCACCCAGCTTCACGTCGCCCGGATTGACCGTGTCCGGATTGCTGTCGATGTCGTTGAATCCGCGCGGGATGGAGTGCACATAGCCGATATTGGCGAACAGGATGGCCGGGTCGGCGGTCTTCACCATCGACAGGCCGAGGTTGGCCTGCCATACGCCGTTGCCGGTGGGCTGCTCGCGCGGCACGGCGAAGCGGATGTAGTCATCGTCATCGCGCTCGATCACCTTCCAGTCCAGGCCGTAGGGTGCGCGCCCGGTGGGGGCGGTGACGCCGGCCGTGAGCACGGTCTCCGGGCGCCAGCCGCGTTCGCCGAACAGCCGGTAGTTCGCGCTCAGGCCAATGTCGCCCAGGCCGTTGCCGTTGGTCTGCTCCTGCGCGATGGCGGCTGCTGCACCGCCGGCGCCGCCTTTCTGGTACACGGTGCGCCGCGCCAGGTAGGGCACATCCAGGTTGAGCGTCAGGTTCGGGCTGACGCCCCAGCGGGCCGCCACGTTGTAGGTCAGCGAGTCGGACTCCACGTTCTCGATGGCGATATTGCCGAGGAAGATGGCGTCCAACGCGAGGAAGCCGTTGAGGGTGAGCTGCTTGCGGTCGTAGCGTGCGTAGGTGAGGCTGTTCTCGATGGTGAAGCGGCGCGAGAACAGGGCCGATTGCTGCTGCTTCACATCGTCCACGCTGCGGCGCGACTCCTGCCTGGCCTGTTGTGCTTCTGCGGCGGTACTGGCGTAACCCTCGCTGCTCGGTGGAGCCGCGGCGGCCGCTGCCTGCGACAATGGCGCGGCCGGTGGGGTCGAGGCTGGGCCAACCCGCCCGCCCAGGCGCGCCTGCATGGCCTGCACCTGCATGTCCAGTTCGCGCAACCGCCGCACTTCCTGTGCGTAGTTGGCCTTCAGCTGTTCCAGCTGGTTGGCCAGGGCCTGCACGTCAGCGCCATCGTCCGGCGTCGTCGGTGCGGCAAGGGCGGTGCCCGCCAGCGCCGCCAGCGCCAACGGGGTGATCCTCATCAGGGTGTGCATGTCCGTGTCCTGCGTTGTGGAGCGTTTCCCCCAATGCCAGGCCCTGCTACTGGCCCGGCCCCATGCCGCGGTTCAACGCAATCGCCTGGGCCACGTTCTGGCTCAACGGCAGATTGCCGCCCACGGCGTTGCGCACCAGCTCCAGCCGCAACTGGTTGCTGGCGATCTGGCCGTCACCGGCGAGGGCGATGCCCTGGCCGACGCTGCCATTGCGGATCCACTGCTGTACCAATCCCTGGCCGTCCACCTGCAGCAGCAGGCGTGCCTGGTTGCCTTCCAGCACCGCCGTCGCGCTGGCGCCGCCCTGCTGCGCGCTGACATTACCTGCGCCATCAGAAAGAGCTGCCGGCACGCCACCCTCGCGAACCGTCAGCGTGGTGACGTTGCGCGCGAGATTGCCATCGCCGGCCACCTGCACGCTCTGCACCAGACCGCTGGCGTTGGCCAGGCCGCTGCTGTCGATCCTGCGTCCGTGGGTATCGGGCAGCGGCGCATCGGCTGCCGTGACATGCACGCTGGGCTGGAAGCTGAGTTTCGGCGCGCCACCGCCACGGAAGTCCATGCCCAGGGTCAGGCTGCCCTGCAGGGTCGTGCCGTTGCTGGCCTGCCACTGCGACACCATGGTGACCCCGAACCAGGCGACGTTGTTACCGCCCACGGTGTAGCGCCCCCGCATCAGGCTCAGCTCCGGATCGGGGATTTCCGTGAGGCCACGCCCGGTCCTGCCGTCGGCGGCCTGCAGGGGCAGGACAGGGGCCATCAGCAGCAGAGCCATCCATACGTGTCGGCGGAACATGGTCGTACCTCCTCAGAACAGGTCGGCGTGGCTGAAGCCGAAGTCGACCAGTTCGGCATCGGTGATCGGCCCTTGCCGCGCGAAGAGCGCGCGGGCACTGGGCCGTTCGCTGGGTTGCAGAAGAGCGGTGTTGCGATCGAAGTCGCTGCCGATCACCACGAAGACCGCGCGCGATGGCCAGGCGGCCAGGAACTCCGGCAGCGCCAGGCTGCGGTTGCCGAGGATCGGGTCAGCCACTTCCACGATGCCGTTGCGCACCTGCTTGAGCACGACGAAATGGCGGAAACCACGCACGTCCATCAGCACCAGTCCCGGCACGCGAAGGGTGCGCAGTCGTGTTTCGTCGATGCGGTAACCCCGGCCACGCATGCCCAGCGACTCCACGTAGCGCTTGATGTCGAGCAGGGAGAAGCCGCGTTCGGCTACCAGCGCTGGATCGGACACCCCCATCATCCCTTCAATCACCGTCGCCTCGTCGGTCTGCAGGTGGTAGGCGTGGCGCAGGATGGTCGCCAGCGCCGCAGCCCCGCAGCTGTAGTCGGTGTGCTGGCGTACCACGTTGCGGTAGCGCCGCTCCTGCATGCTCTCCACCTTCTGCTGCAGCAGCGCTCCATTGGGCAGTACGCCACTGAAGCGCACGTCGCCCGCCCACGCAGGAACAGTGGCCAGCAGCAACAGGCAGGCCAGCAGGCACATCGAAAGACGGCAACGGATCATCACAGTCTCCGGCAGCAGGGGGGAGCCCCTGCCCCAAGGGGGAGGAGGGACAGGGGCTCCCGGGAACCCGGCCATTGGCGGACGGCCGGGGTGGTGCGCTTACTCGCCGTTGCCACCGCCGCCGCCGGTGCTGGGCTGGGCGACTGCCAGGGCCAGGCTGTTGGCCTGCAGGTTGCCGGTGCCTGCAGCCACGTTCACGCCGATGTTGCCGGAGGCGCCGGAGAAGGCGCTGCCGGACAATGCCGAGGTGTTGGTGGCGTTGACGTTCACCCAGCGCGTGGTGCTGACCGTGCCGCTGAGGCTGGCATACAGGTCGGCCACGCCCAGTTCGACGAACTGGCTGGTGCCACTCTCACGCGTATCGAAGCCCAGGCCGCCCACCCCCGGCCGGTTGGGGTTCATCGTGGCGTTCTGGATCTGGTTGTCCAGGTCGATGTGGCCGGTGCTGTTGCCACCCGGGTGTGGCAGCTCGCCACTCCACGTATCCAGGTAGTAGTTGGCCATCTGGTAGGCGTTGCCGGTACCGCGGTAGGTGCCCGCGCCATAGGCCAGGGTCAGGCCACTGACGCCGCCACGCATGCCGACCTGCACGGTATCGGTGTAGGACTGCACGAAGCCGGCGTTGCTGACCGTGTTGCCGGTGGAGACCTGGTTGGAGCTGATGCTCGACTGGGCCACCGCGGTGGTCGCGACCGAGGCCGCGAGCGCGTTCTTCTGCTCGTTGTTGTTGCCCGAGGCGATGTTCACGCCGATGTTGCCGGACGCGCCGCCGAAAGCGTTGCCACCAAGACCTGCGGCGTTGGTGACGCCGGAGTTCATGGTCGCGTTGCCGAAGCCGGCCTGGTTGACGAACACCTCGGCGTCAGCCATGCCGAAGCTGAAGGACGCATCGGCAGCGGACAACGACGCGGCATTGTCCTGGGCATTGTTGTCGCCGGAGACCACGTTGAAGCCGAGATTGCCCGATGCGCCGGCACCCACGCTGTCACCGATGGACGCACTGTTGGTGACCAGGCTGTTGCTGGTGGCGTTGTTGCTGATCGACTGGCGGTTGTCGATCACGGCAATGGCCGCCGAGTCGAGGTCGATGTCGCCGGTGATGTTCGGATCGCCGGAGAAATTGATGTCGGTGCTCAGCCGCAGGTCCTTCTCCAGGTTCACGTCGACGCCGTGGTTGTTCTTCTCCTTGCGTTCGTCGGCCTGGATGTTGCTGTGCTTCTGCACATTGACGTTGACGGTGCGGTTGCGCACGTCGTTGTCGGTGTGGTTGTGCGTATCGTTGCGGGTTTCGCTGACGGTGTGGTTGTGGTTGATGTTCGCGTTGGCGTTCTGGTTGTCCCAGCCATTGGCCGCAGCGGCGGTCGAGGCAGTGGCAATCGCCATGGCGAGCATGGTCTGTTTGACGGTCGCTTTCATGGTGCCCTCTCTCTCATCAGGTGGTGCATCGGTTGGGTGGTTGTCACGGGCGGTCCTGCACGACCAGGCCCAGCACGTTGGCCGTATCGTTGCCGTTGCCCGCGATCTGATTGAGTTGCAGGACCCCGTCGAATCCCCGCAGCGCGGTGCTGGCTACACCGGCGCTGCGGGTGCCCGTCGCGACGCCGCGACCGGTGTCGTCCCGCCCCCCTGCCAACGCGGAACCCTCGGCGGCCAAGGCCGTATCGTCGGTTTCGCGTATGCCCTGTCGGGCCAGCGTCGCCCTGACGACGTTGAGCGTCGTGTTGGCGATGCCGCTGGCCTGGTTGATGGATGCGATGCCACTGGCACCGGCCAGTGCGTCACCGCCAATGAATGCAGTGGCCTGCAGCGACCCGGACAGCACGCGGCTGCCCTGCTGCAGTTGCCGCGTATTGATCGCTACGTCGGCGCGATCGCCCTTGGCGATACCCCGCAGGTTGGCCTGCACATTGAGGTCGCCGGCGGCCTGGTTCACGGCGATGGCGCCATTCGCCCCGGCCAGCGCGCGGCCGTCGATCCGGGCCACGTCGAGATATGCGAGCATGCCGCTGTAGTCATCGGCCCGCGTCGCCCAGGGTGCAGCAGCGAGCAGCAGAAGTACGCCGTGCAGAGGCTTCATTTTCCACCTGCCGGGGCCGTGCCCTGCAGCGGGAACTGGGCCAGTGCGCCGCGCACGGTATCGGCGATACCGCGGGTGCTGCTGCCGACCGCACCGAGCGGCCCACTCATGGCGCCCCCCAGGCTGCTGCCGACCATGCCGTCGCCACTGCGGCCCAGCGTGCCGCCCAAGGCCTGCTGAGTGACCCGTTCAACGGTGGTTCCGCCCGGCGCCGCGATGGACGCGGCCTGGCCGGCGCCCATGCCGGCATAGTCCTCATCGCTCAACTCGTCCATGCCGGTCGTCGTGCCGCCGCCCCCCAATGCGGCGGCGATCTCGCGCTGCGGCTTCGGGTCGGCTATCAGCGCCATGCCCGGTGGTGCCATGCGATAGGCCGGCCGCGCGGAGACGTCCCGCAACAAGACGATTTCGCCCGGTTGTGCCTTCACGCCCTGGCGGGCGCCCGACGCGGACGCGTCGGCGCCAACCGACAGCAGAGCTATTGCCAGCGCTGCGGCCAAGCCGCGAATCAGGGTGGTGCCGTCCATGCCGATCTCCCGCGATGGGTGCGGCGGAACCACGCATCAACCGTGCCAACTTCGAAGTGCCCACGCGCCAACAGGGTGACCGTGCAGCACCTGACCGGGCTGCTGCCATGCTGTTACACGCACGTCGCGGAATTGTTGGGGTTTCGAAGCCCCAGGCACCGCAGGGCAAGGGCGGCGGGCGACTGTCGCATCGGTGTTACAGGTGGCGTCGCCGTCTGCAACGGTGCCGCTTCAGCCTCGAATTTCTTGACGCACTGCTCATTGCGCCGCCGTTTAGGGAAGCGCTAGGATCCGCCCAACAAAGGCCACCCCGGTGGCCGTAGAGGTCCCGGCGGGGGGCGGCACGCCGGTGATTGCCTGACAGTCCGCCGACGGTGTCCGGATGCTGGGGGAAGCATGGCAGCGGTCCCGGAGGCTTCTACGTCACGTTGCGTGCTCTGGTTTGGCGAGCCGCTGGCAAACGAGCGCAGTGCGCTGGCGGCAGCGGGCTGGTATGTGCGCAGCATCCATCCCGATCCCGCCATGGCGATTGGCCTGCGCGGGCGCGATCGTTTGCTCGCCGTGCTCGATCTGCGCCATCTCGATGCGGTCGCGCTGCAGCTGCTTGCGCCGTGGATCGAGCAGCACCAGCATCTACCCTGGCTCGCGGTACTGCCACCGGGTGCCGGACCCACATCACCGGCTTGGCTGCCGTTGCTGCAGCGATGCTGCGCGCGCTTCACGCTGCCGTTCGGCCTGCAGGACCTGGTGTGCGCAATGCGCCAGCAGTTCGACGCGGATGATCCGCCTGTCGACGCAACCTGCGGTGGGCACGGACCGCACGCGCTGATTGGCGAAAGTGCCGCGTTGCATGCGGTGCGCACGGTGCTGCACAAGTTTGCGCCGGTGGAGCTGCCGGTGCTGGTCACAGGTGAAACCGGTACCGGCAAGGAACTGGCCGCACACGCGCTGCATGCGCTGTCGGGGCGTGCCGGCAAGCCTTTCATTGCAGTGAACTGCGGTGCGATTCCGGCCAACCTGGTGCAGTCGGAGCTGTTCGGCCACGAGCGTGGCTCGTTCACCGGTGCCGACAAGCGGCAGATCGGCGTTTTCGAATCGGCCCATGGCGGAACGGTGTTTCTTGATGAGGTGGGCGATCTGCCGGCAGAGGCACAGACCAGTCTGCTGCGTGTGTTGCAGGAGGGAACCTTCGAGCGCGTGGGCAGCAGCCAGCCGCTGCGCGCAGACGTGCGTGTGCTTGCCGCGACCCACGTCGAACTGGAACACGCGGTAGCGCAGGGGCGGTTCCGCAGCGATCTCTACTACCGCCTGAATGTGCTGCGCCTGTTGATGCCACCGCTGCGCGAGCGCGGCGCCGACGTGCAGCTGCTGGCCGAGCACTTCCTGCGCTGCTTCCGGTTGCGCCACAGCGTGCGTGCACGCGGCTTCGCACCGGCCGCAGTACAGGCCATGCGGCGCTTCGACTGGCCCGGAAACGTGCGCGAACTTCTCAACCGTGTGCAGCGTGCAGCGATCATGGCCGAAGGCGAGCTGATCAGTGAGCGTGACCTGGAGCTGGGCGCATCGGCGGCGGTCCTGCCGGCGGCGATGCTGCACGATGCACGGGGGCAGGCCGAGCGCGATGTGCTGCTGCAGACCCTGCGCCAGACCGGCTACAACGTATCCGAGTGTGCGCGGCAGATGCAGATATCGCGGGTGACGGTGTATCGCCTGTGCCGCAAGCACCGGCTGGAGCTGCCTGCGCAGCGCTGATCAGCCGGCCGCGAGGTGCTTGAACAGGCGCAACGGCTTGCCCGCGACACGCTCGATCACGCCCTTGGCTTCCAGGTCCAGCTGCACGGCCTTCAACCACCAGCCAGCGGTGGCACCTGCCGGGAACAGGGTGGCGGGCAGATGTGGCAGCAGTGCCTGTTTTGCCTGCGCAACGGTCAGGCCGGGCGGTTGCGCAGGCAGGACCCACAGCAAGGCGTGGCGCATGGCGAGATACTTGGCCCGATCCACGCGCTGGATGTGCCCGGGCGTGGTGATGCTCTCGATCTCGATCCGCTCGGGCTCAGACATGGGTATCTCCCGCGACTTCGATGCGCGGGCTGCGGAAGCCCATGGCGATCCACGCCTTCATCAGGCGGGCGTAGAACCGCAGCGAGTGGGTCTTCAGGTTCGGCACATCGTCTGGAAGGACAGACGGGTCAGGAAGATCACGGACCATGGTCCGCATCTCCACGGCGGGTCTTGCCGACGCCGGCCACAACAGGCCATACAGGCTCAGCCAATGGCCACCGCTGAACTCCAGGAACAGCGGTGTATTGCAGCAGCCCGCCACGACGCGGCGGCTGCCGCCCCTGCTGGACAACCGCAACACGCGCAGCATGGAATGTCCGGCATCGATGCTGACGCGATCCTTGCGGTGCATTAGGAAGAGCGTCTGGCCGTGCGGGCCCAGTACGTCCGGTGCTCGGGGCATCGACTGCAGCATGGCGCCGGCCTTGCGGCAGCTGTCGCAGCAGCATTCGACGGTGGCGATGGGTTGGCCCGTGGCGGTCAGGCGCACCTGGCCGCAGGCGCAGGCAAGGGACTGGTGTGAGGCCATCTGCGTTTTCTCCTGGGGTAGTCATCCTCTCGACGAACCGGGGCGCCGAAAATCTACAACATCTGCCTTCAAGGGCGCATCATCCGATAGCGGATGCGGTACAGATCCAACCCTGCGCCGTCCGCGCGCCGCGCCGAATAGGTCAAGGTGTCGGGTTGCGAGCCATCCAGCATCGCGCCGTAGCTGTCGCCGGAGGCCTCGTTCAAGGGGGAGGGCAATGCAAGCCCCGCGTCATAACGGTCTCCACGCGCGTAGGCAATGAACTGGCGTACCGGTGCACTGCCGAAGTCCAGGGCGCGGGCAAACACCAGCGTCCGGCCGTCGCCCAGGAAGGTGGCATCGAACTCCTGCGCTGCGGTATTGAGGTCTCCCGGCAGCGGCCGTGCCGGCTGCGCCATGCCACGGACCATCGCTGCGACGTAGAGGTCATGGCCACCCGCACCGCCTGCGCGATCGCTGGAGAACAGCAGCGTGGCTGCGTCGGGCGAGAGCATCGGCGCGAATTCATCGGCCGCGCTGTTCACTGATGGGCCAAGATTGACCGGCTCCCCGAATCGACCGTCGCTCCCCATGCTGACCCGGTACAGATCGTCGCCGCCCTGGCCGCCTGCGCGATCCGAACAGAAATACACCACGCGGCCATCGGCGGAAAAGGCGGGATCGAAGTCGCGCCCCGGCGTGTTGAACGGCACCGGCGTCGCCGGCCGCCAGCGCTGCCCATCGTTGCGGGAGACCCAGATGTCATACCCGCCCGGACCGCCGGGCCGGTTGCGGCTGAACCACAGTGCGGTTTTTCCGTCCGGGCTCAAGGTCAGTCGAATCTCGTCGTACTGCGTGGATGCAACGCCCGGGGCAAAGCGCTCGGCCGGGCCGACGATCTGCAGCACCCTGGATGGAGGCGCGGGAGCCGACGCAGCAACCAGCAGCATCACGGCCAGCAGCGCCTTCATGCTTGTCGCTCGAAGTCGCTGACCCAGTTGGTTTCCCAACTGCGTCCACCATCGGTCGAGGCCGCCTGTTCCCAGCGCGCCGAACGCGGGGTGACGCGTGACCAGATCACCCGTGTCTGGATTGTTCGACCGTCGTGCTGGTCTTCGCCGAAGAAGCGGCCGACACCGGCCTGGAAACCTCCGCGCAGTGGCGCGCCGATCCGGGTTGGCTCCCGGCCATCCAGCCACCAGCTCAGCCAGTGCCGCTCCGCCGCATTCCAGGCGCGGATGCCCATGCCGCGCAGCGGCGCTCCAGGCATGTGCATCAGGTTGTCACCCACGTTGCCGAATCCCCCCAGGACCGGCCAGTTGTGCAGGGTGCCGTTGAACGCGTCCCATGCATCGCTGCCTGCCAGCCGAGCGCGCAGGCGGCGATGGCGCACGTTCCAATGGCCCACCAGGAAATCAAAATCGCCCGGTGCATCCGGCAGCTTCGGAAGCGGAGAGGGGACCGCAGCAGTGCGGCGGAACCAGTTGCGCCAGTTCACTTCCCAGTGCGCACCGGCATCGTCGGAGAACGCCTGTTCCCACCACGGCTCCTCGCCGTGGATGTCGTGCCAACGGAACCAGACCTCGATGGGGCGCCCGTCGATCCGGTCGGTGCCGCGGAAGCTGCCGGCATCGCCCTTGAAAGCGCCGCGCACAGGGGCTTCGATATGGGCAGGGTTGCGGCCATCGATCCACCAGATCGACCACGTGGAAGACACCGGATCGAATGCACGCACGCCCAGGCCCCTGTAGGGGCCCGAAGGCAGCGCCATGACGTTGTCATCGATGGTGCCGAGTCCGCCCAGGGTGAGCCAGACCGCGCTGGAACCGGTGAAGGACTCCCAACGGGTATCGCCGACCAGGCGGTCCTTCAGGCGTCGGTGCCGGACCTGCCAGTTGCCCTGCAACCATTGCCAGTCTTCGCTGTGGCTGGGCAGGGCCCACCCGGGGGGCAGCGCCGTAGATGCCGCCGTGGCGGCCAGGGTGGCCAGGAACTGCCGTCGATCCATGTGCGTGATCCCCTGTCGAAGGTGCCTCCATCGTTGCGCGTACCAGGGGGATTGACCACGCAGATATCGGGGCTCAGGCTAAGTCACACTTATGGTCACCCAACGTCAGCTGCCATCGCTTGCCGCCATCCGTGCCTTCGAGGCGGCGGCGCGGCTGGGCAGCTTCGCGCGTGCCGCCGAGGAGCTCGACACCAGTGCGGCGTCGGTGAGCTACCACGTGCGGCGGCTGGAGGCCCAGACCGGGATCTGCCTGTTCCTGCGCCACGCACAGCACGTGGAACTGACGGTGGCGGGTGCCAGCGTCGCCCAGGAGGCGACCCGGGCATTCGATGCACTGCGCGCGAGCTTCATGCGCGCCGCTGACAGGGATGCGGCGCGACTGCGCCTGTCCGTGCTGCCGACCCTGGGCACCAGTTGGCTGACGCCGCGGCTGGGCACGTTCCGCGCCCGCCACCGGCAGTTCGTGCTGGAACTGGACCTGTCGGCAGCGCCGCAGGATCTGGCCGCCGGTCACTTCGATGCCGCCATCCGCAATGGCCAGGGCGAATGGCCGGGTCTTCAGGCAACTCCCTTGTTTCCCAGCGTGTTCACACCGTTGTGTGCGCCGGCGCTGCTGCACGAGGCGCGTGGGATGGGCAGCAGCGCGCTGGAGATTCCTCTGCTCGGGCGGCCGGACTGGTGGGCCCTGTGGTTTGCCGCGCACGGGCACATTCCACCGCCGGCACCGGAGAGTGTCGTCGCGCCCTTTGCTGTCGAACATCTGGATATCGGCGCCGCGATCGCCGGGCAAGGCATCGCCATTGGTTCGCCGATCCTGTTCCAGGCCGAGCTGGACAGCGGGCGGCTGGTGCAGGCGCATCCGGGTGTCGCCAGCGACGGTCGCAGCTTCTGGTTCGTGGCACCCACGGCGCGAAATGGCAGTGCCAAGGTCATTGCATTGCGTGACTGGCTGGTCGAGCAGGCCGCTGAGGCGCGGCACGCGGCACGCCACTACCTGGCCCAGGCGGTGGTGCCATGAACCAGAGCCCCGAACTGCTGCGGCGCCTGCTGCGTGCCAAGGACCGGATGGACCGCGCCAGCCATGAGGAATGGCCGGTCGCGCGCCTGGCCGTGGTCAGTGCGGTGTCGCCGGCGCACTTCGCCCGCTCGTTCAAGCAGGCCTTCGGGCTGCCACCGCACCGCTATCTCCTCAGCCGGCGCATCGAACGGGCCGTGGCGATGTTGCGTGACACCGAGTTGCCGGTCACCGAAATCGCCGCGCAGACCGGGTGGAGCAGCCTGGGTACCTTCGGCCGCATCTTCCGTGACATCACCGGTGACAGCCCGGGCAATGTGCGTGAGCGTGCGGGCCGGGCGGCGTCGGCCAGCGTGCCGGAATGCCATGCACGCGCCGCGCAGCGCCCGGACCTGAAGATCGCAGTTTTGGAGAAGCGCCGCCGCGAGGCGGTTGCTAACGTGGACCCTACCTGAGGGAGGTCCCATGACGAACACTGTGAACACGGTCGGCCTGTATGTGCGCGACCAGGATGAGGCGCTGGCGTTCTACGTCGGCAAGCTCGGCTTCGAAGTGCATACCGACGTACGCAATGGCAGCTACCGATGGCTGACGGTACGCAGTCCGGGCCAGGACGGTTTCCAGCTGGGCCTGTTCGTGCCAGGCCCGCCCACCCACGACGCCGCTACCGCGCTTTCGCTGCAGCAGCTGGTGGCCAAGGGCGCAATGCCGCCGCTGGTGCTGGCCGTGGATGACTGCCAGGCGCGCTACACGCAATGGCTGGCACAGGGCGTGGAGTTCACCCAGGAGCCGATCGAGCGCTATGGCGCCGTCGACGCCGGATTCCGTGACCCATCAGGCAATGGCTGGAAGATGATCGAAGCCCGTTCCGAAGCGAGGCGCCGGCAATGAGCCGCGGTGGCTGGGCACGGCCCGTGCATCGTTGGACCTCGATCGTGTTCACCCTGGCGGTGATCGCCAACTTCGCCGTTCGCGGGCTGGGGCAGGGCGAACCTGCAGCGTGGATCACCTATTCGCCGCTGCCGCCGCTGTTCCTGCAACTGTTCACCGGCCTGTACCTGTTCGCGCTGCACTACGCCGGAAAGCGCCGCAGCGCCGCACTGGGCACTGCGGGCTGAGGCCGCCTCAGGCGGCTGCGTCGGCGGCGTAGGCCGCAAGCAATGCAGGCAGCTGGTCCATGCGCTGGAAGATCACCTTCGCACCCGCAGCACGCAGGGCTTCCGGCGTGCTGTGGTGCGGGCCGCCCTCGCTGAAACCAAACACGGTCGCACCCGCCGCGACGCCGGCGGTGGCGCCGGTGACGGTGTCCTCGATGACTGCACAGCGCGTCGGGTCCACGCCCAGTGCTGCGGCAGCAGCCAGATACACGTCCGGGTGCGGCTTGGTGCGTGGCATGTCCTGGCCGCTGAAGACGTGGTCGCCGAAGGCATCGAGGATGCCGACCTTGCCCAGCTGCAGCTTCACCTTGAACAGGTCCGCACCGGAAGCGCAGGCAATCCGCCCGCCGGTGGCCGCAGCGATCGCACGCACGGCCTCGGGTGCCCCCTGGATCGCTTCAAGGTCACGTTCCAGTGCCCGGTTGCGCTGCTGGCGGAACTCCTCCAGCCATTCCTCGGTGAACGGCTTGCCGGTGCGCTCCTCGATCAGGCCTGCCAGATGGGCCACGGACTGGCCGAGGAAGACTTCACCCGCCTGCGCCGGGGTCAGCGGCCAGCCGCGTGCGGTCAGCATTTCCGAGAGAACGCGGGCGACCAGCGGCTCTGAATCGACGAGTACGCCGTCGCAGTCGAACAGCACGGCATCAAACGGGAAACGGGACATCTACAGCTCCAGGGGGCAATGCGGTGGTGCAATTGCCCGCCATTTTCCCACAGCCAACCTTGCGTGGCACCCGGAGCGGGTGCCACCCATTCCCGGCAGGCCGGTCAGCCCAGATCACAACCCGCCGGCTGCGGCCAGGTGCTGGCCGGCAGCATGTTCTTCAGCGAGGCCGGTGCGTTGATCGCCACGTAGCTGGCACCCAGCAGCTCTTCCAGATCGGCGATGGTCACCAGGTAGCTGTCGAGGCTGCCGAGATTGGCTTCGTTGGGAATGATCCAGCTGATCGCCTTGGCCGTGCCGGTGTTCGGGTCACGGGTGATGATGGTCTTCCAGAAGAACTCCGGCGTCGGGATGCCGTGACTGGAGAGGAAGTAGTCGTTGGAGGCGTCGCCGTAGACCACGCCACCATAGACATCCACCGGCGCGATGTCGCGGTAGCACTCGGCCACGTTCTCGGCCTTCACCCAGATGCCCTGGTTGAAGCTGGATACCTGCGGAACGATGTTGGTCATGTAGTTGGCGCGGCGGATGTAGGTCGCGTTGTAGTCCATGTGGTTGGAGGTCACCAGATGACCGCGGTCATAGCCGGATCTGATGCTGGCGTAGGAAGCGGTGCTGGTCTGGCCGAGGCAGCCGACCGGCAGGTCGGGGTCCTTGTAGAAGCTGGACGGCCGCGCGGCCGAACCGGCGTCTGCGGTCAGGGTGTATTCGTAGCGGGTGGCGCTGTGGATGCTGCAGTCGTAGGTGAGCACGAAGCCGCCCTTGTTGAGGGTGACGACCTGGGCCTGGGCAGCGCCGGCGAAGGCACTGAGGACGAACGCGAAGAAGAAGCTTGCAAGGCGCATTGAGGTTCTCCAGCAGAAGTTCAGGGCGCAGCCGTCCGCCACGACCAGGCCGAGGCGAAGTCATGGGAGGGCGTTGCGGAGACGGGTGCTACGGATTGCGGTGGGACCTGACCGCACGGTGGGGCCATGCAGGCCCTGCGGTGTCGCAAGCGTCACAAGCTGTCGCCTTTCGGTCAACGACGAAAAGGCGAAGCTGTGACAGCGCGCAAGCACTGGAGAGGTGTCAGATCATGCGCCGCGTGGGTGACATGCGCGCGTGCTAGGGCGTCGTAGCGCAGGGGGTGTACGACTCGATATCCTGCGCAGCAGGACCGGAAACCGCAGGATCGAGCAAGGCGAATGATCCACAGTGAACTGCTTGCAGGGGGCGCTGCGGCTGCCCTGATCGGGGTTGCAATCGTGGCTGCGCTGCGTCGACAGAGACGCCCGCCCCATCGCAGCTTCAAGTGTGGGCGCTGCGGCAACGCTGCCCTCCATGACGAACGTACCAGTGGCGCCTGGCGCGCCGGGAAGCAGCGCTTCTACTGCAGGGCGTGTCATGCCACCTGGCTGCGATCGCATCCGCAGGCGTCCGCGCCGCACCGCGGGGCGTCTGGATGCCTGGGCGTCGTTGCCGCACTTGCATTGATGCCACTTGCGGGCGTGGTGGCGTGGGTGATTCACCGCGCCTGAATGTGATCCTGCATCGATCCAGCCGGCCGCCGGCTTCGAAAGCGCCATGCTGCGTCGCAAGGTGCCACCCACCATTCGCACTGGTACGGTCCGATCCGTTGCACCACCACCGACGGGGAGAGACGACGATGCGCAAGGTATTGCTGCTGTTGATCCTGCTGACCGGCCTGGCGCCCACTGCCTGGGCTACGACGGTCAAGACCACCCATCGCACCATTCCCGGCTGGGATGGAACGCCTCTCGGGGCCTTCGTCATCGAACCGCAGGATGCGGGCGGCGGGCGCTATCCGCTGCTGGTGATGCCCAGCAGCTGGGCGGTGCCCAGCGTGGAGTACGTGGGGGTAGCGCAGTCGCTGGCACAGCGCGGCTATGTGGTGATCAGCTACAGCTCGCGTGGCTTCTGGGAATCCGGCGGCAGCATCGACATCGCCGGGCCCTCCACGGTGGAGGATGTCAGCGCGCTGATCGACTGGGCGCTGGACAACACCCGCGCTGACCCGGACCGGATCGGCGTTTCGGGCATCTCCTACGGTGCGGGCACCAGCCTGCTGGCGGCGGCACGCGATCCGCGCATCAAGGCCGTGGCCGCGCTCAGTGGCTGGGCCGATCTGCAGGCCTCGCTGTACAGCAACGACACCCCGAGCGCGCAGGGCATCGCACTGCTGGTTGCGGCCGGCCTGGTGACCGGACGTCCAGGCGCGGAGCTGGCCACGATCAACCGCAATGTTCTGGCCGGCAACTACCAGGGCGCGGTGGATTCGCTGTTGCCGGTGGCGGCGCAGCGCAGTCCCGCGGCCAGCATCGACGAGATCAACGCCAACCAGCCGGCGGTGTTTCTGGCCAACGCCTTCAACGACAGCCTGTTCCCGCCGGGCCAGCTGGTTGATTTCTTCAACCGGCTGAAAGGCCCGAAGCAGCTGCAGCTGCGGCACGGTGACCACGCGCTCAACGAAGCGCTCGGTGCACTGGGCATTCCCAACGAAGTCTATGACCAGGTGGGTGACTGGTTCGATCACTATCTGAAGGCAGTGGCCAACGGCATCGACCGCCAGCCGGCGGTGCAGCTGAAGTCACAGGCCGGCAGCTGGAGCCGCTACCCGGACTGGCAGGCGACCAGCATGGGTGCGGTCAGCTACGGCCTGACCGCACCCTCTGGTTTGCTGCTGCCGACCGGCGGCCTGGCCGAGCACGGTGGCGGCACCGGCTGGAACTACCGCATCGGCAGCGGTTTGCTGACTGCGGCCAATTCCGGCGTGGCGATGGCCTCCGGCGCGCTGCAGATGATCAACCTGCCGCCGGGTGCCTACGTGCCGTTTGTTGGCCGCAGTGCCGCCGGTGTCTGGCAAGGGCCGATCCAGTGGAGCGCCAAACGCCTGGACGGTGCGCCGGAAGTGCGCCTGACGGTCACGCCCAGCCGTGCCAACACCACGCTGTACGCCTACCTGTACGCCGAGGATGTGCTGGGCAATGGTCAGTTGATCAGCCATAAGCCGTACACCTTGCGCGGTGCTACGCCGGGCCAGGCGAAAACGCTCGACCTGCGGCTGGAAGCCAGCAGCTGGAACATTCCGGCTGGCAGCCGCCTGACCCTGGTGGTTGATACGGTGGATCTGCGCTACTCGGGTATCAGCCAGTTGGGAGGTACGGTGACCTTCAGTTCGCCTGCCAACGCGCCTTCGGTGCTGAAGGTGCCGCTGCATTGATGGAAGGCCGCGCCCGTTGCGGTGGGTGCGGTACGCCAGGCTGGAAAACTGCGAGACTGGCGTTGTTCCGGCAAAGGGATGAATCCATGGTCATTGCAGGGCTGCTGCTCGGTGCGGTGCTTGCGGCGCCCACCGCGGAAGGCGCGCCGAGCGATTGGTCGGACACGCTGTTGAAGGAGCTGGACGCTGCCGACGCCGCCATGCGCGGCAGCCATCCGGGCGCCGCGGATCTGCGGAATCCGGGTTTCGTTCCGCAGCTGGAGGCCGCCTCGGCGCTTGCCCGCTCGCGCACGGCCAACGTCGACAGCTTCGCAGGCTACTGGTGGGCGATGAAGGGTTACGCGGCCTCCTTCAATGACGGCCACGTCAGCCTCAACGCGCTTGCCGGCGCTCCCGATCTTCCGACTCAGTGGCCCGGGTTCCTGACCGGTTTCGACGGTGATGCGCAGGTGGTCATGACCGTGGACGGTGGTCCGGGCCATCCGCCGCTGGGGGCTCGATTGCTGTCCTGTGACGGCATCGATGCGCAGACACTGGCTGCGCGCCGGGTGGGTGACTTCAGCGGGCGCTGGAACCTGCAGGCCAGCCGCATCCAGGGTGGCGGCGAAGTGCTACTGGAGCAGGGCAATCCGTTCGTGCCCACGCTGCGCAGCTGCGTTTTTCAGGTGGATGGACGCGAGAAGCCCTACGCGCTGCAGTGGCAGCCACTGCAGGCGGCACAGCGCAAGGATCGCCTGGCCGATACTCGGCGCAGCTTCCGCCCGGCCAATGGTTGGCACACGGTGCCAGGCGGTGGCTACTGGATCACCACCAGCAGCTTCAATGCCGACCCTACGGAGCAGAACTTCAAGGAACTGACCGCGCTGCTCGAGCAGCTTGCTCCAAAAGCCGAAGCACTGCAGCAGGCACGGTCGGTCGTGCTGGATGTGCGTGGCAACAGTGGCGGTGCTTCGCAGTGGAGCATCGAACTGGCGCGATTGATCTGGGGCCGTGCCGCCGTGGACGCGCTGTCCGATCCCAGCTGGGTGGAGTGGCGGACCTCCGAGGCCAACATCGCCCAGTTGCGCGGCTTCCTGCAGAAGCTGGTGCAGGCGCCCGACGCGTCGCCAGAGCTGCGTCGCATGCTGGAATCGGTGACGACGGGCATGGCACGGGCACGCGGCCGGGGTGAGGCAGTGTGGCGCGAGCCATCCGAGGCCAGGGCAGATACAGCATCAATCGCGGGCCCGGCCGCACCGCTGCGCAAGGGCAGGGTGGTGGTCGTGGCCGATGCCTCCTGCGGCTCGGCCTGCCTCGATGCACTGGATCTGTGGAAGCGGCTGGGCGCGATGCAGGTCGGCGTCGAGACTTCGGCCGACAGCCTCTACATGGATGTCAGGCCGGAGCGGCTGCCGAGCGGACTGGCCAGGATTTCCGTACCGATGAAGGTTTTCCGGGGGCGGATGCGTGGTTCGAATGAACCGCATGTGCCGGATCGTCGCTATGACGGCGACATGCGGGACACACGCGCACTGGAAGCGTGGCTGCTGGCGCTGTGAGGACGCACCTGCCCATGACGCGGGATTCCCACGTGCCGTTGCCGGACGCAACGCTGGGTCAGCGCAGGTCCGGTGGATTCATCGAAGCGTCGCGGACACAGGGATCACCGGCGTCCGGTGTCAGGCGCGCCTCGATGTCCGGTGGAAACTGCGGAATCCTGCTGGTCTGCATCACCACCCAGCGCATGATCGTGTGCAGGTAGTTGAGTGGCAGCATCGTGAGCCACATGAAACCCGGGAGCTGCGCGTCTTCGGCGAAGATGCGCTCCTTGCCGGACGCGAAGCTCTCGCGCTTGCCGTCCAGCGGCATGCAGCAGTGCACCGCGTCCACGACGGCTGCCGGTCCTTCTTCCATGTAGCGCCGCAGGAACTCCCAGTGGGCATGTGCGTTCTCGATGCGAGAGGTCGCGATGCAGAACGCGAACGTCTCCCGTACTGTGACGCCATCCGCGTCCAGGATCAGTCCGCGGACATCCCAGTTGTACCATCCGAAGGTTCCCGTTCCGCGGCCAAGCGTGAAATAGACCTGGTCCCAGGGCACGCTGAGGATGGTGCCATCCAGCCGGAACACGTGTATCTGCCGGTGCTTGCGATCGAGCGCGATCGGATAGTAGGTCCAGCGGAACAGCTCGAGGCAAGCCACCCAGATGCTCGCTGCAGTGAAGGCGGCCAGCATCGCCATGCCGATGAATATCGCCTCCCACAGGCCGTTTTCGTTGGGTAGCCTGTTCACGATCAGCAACCAGAGCAGCATCAGCACGCCGCCCAGCCCGAAGGCAATGCCGATCGCGCCCAGCAGGGCTGCAAAGCCACGCGCGGCGAACCAGCGATCCACCGAAACCAGGCCGTTCGAATTCATCTTCACCACGCACAGCTGTGCCAGCGGCACGACATCCAGCCGCTTCTTCTGCAGCAGGCGGTGCTCGCGATCAAACGCATCCAGTGGGCGGTTGTTGGGAAACTTGTGCGTGTATCCGGTGTAATCCATGGGCGATCCCTGCGCGATTCCAGCGCCCGTTGGATTCTAGCGGGATTCTCCCGGGGGGAGATCAGCGACGAACGTCGAACGGGTGGCTCTCCATCAGCGCCCGGACTTCAGCGTCGCGGGCAGGGCTGAAGTCGCCGGGAATGGCGTGCTTCAACGCGCCCGCGGCCAGTCCGAAGCGGACGGTGCTTTCTGCGTCGAGCCCGGACAGCAATCCGTGCAGGATGCCGGCGGCAAAGGCATCGCCACCGCCGATGCGATCAACGATGCCGGGCAGCGGCCTGGGAGCAGCCTGCGCGCGGGTTCCATCGCGTCCCAGCAGCAGAGCGCCGAGCACGTGATGGTCGGCGCTGATCACCTCGCGCTGGGTGCAGGACAGCCACCGCAGGTGCGGGAACGCGGCAAAGGCAGCGGCCGCAGCGGCCTCGGTTCGGGCGACCGCATCGTCCTGCGCGAAGTGCAGCCCCAGCACCAGTTCGATGTCCCGATGATCGGCAAAGACAATGTCGGCCTCGGCGAACAGCTCACGCAGGATCGCCGCTGCGTCGCCATCCCAGCGTCGCCACAGTGAGGGACGGTAATTGCCGTCGAAAGACACCTGCACACCGGCCGCGCGAGCCGCACGCACGGCACCCAGCACCGACTCGGCCACGTTGGCGCCCAGCGCCGGGCTGACGCCCGAGACATGCAGCAGGTACGCGCCGGACAGCACGGCGGGCCACGCATGATCCTCGGCGCTGCTGTTTGCGAATGCAGAACCGGCCCGGTCATACACCACTTCACTGGCGCGCTGCACCGCACCGGTCGCCAGGAAGTACAGGCCCATGCGGTCACCCTCCACTTCACGCACGGCGGCCACGCCCACGCCATGCCGCCGCAGCTCGGCCACGGCATGCCGGCCCAGCGCGTTACCGGGTACCGTGCTGACCATCTGCACATCGTGGCCCAGGCAGGCCAGCGAGACCGCCACATTGGCCTCGGCGCCTCCCACATGAACCTGCAGTTGCGGCGTCTGCAGCAGCAGTTCACGACCGGGCGCGCCCAGGCGCAGCAGCAACTCACCGAAACAAACGACACGGCTCATCGGTTCTCTCTCACTCGGGGGCGGTGCAGCCCAGCATGCGCAGATCGATGGCATCGGCCATGCGCCGGTAGCCTTCGTCGTTGGGATGCAGATGGTCGCGGGTGATGTCGTTGGGCAACGATTCGGCTGCCTTCGGGTCACGCAGCGCGGTATCGAAATCGATGATGCCATCGAAGCCGCTGTTGCCGCTGCGTGCCCATTGGTTGATCGTGGTGCGGGTGGCGGCCGATACCGGCTCGTAGCGCTCGGAACCGCCGAATGGGGTCAGCGTGCCCAGCCAGGCGCGGATGCCGTGCGCATGCAGCCGCGCCGCAACCTGTTGATAGCCCAGCAGCATGTCCGCCGCATTGCGTCCAGGCAGCGGCTGCGCGCCACCGCCGTGGCGGATGTCATTGATGCCTTCGAACAGGATCACCTGATCGGCGTCGGCCACTGCGATCACGTCGCGATCCAATCGTGACAGCGCACTGTGGCTGCGGCCATGATCAAGCAGCTTGTTGCCGCTGATGCCCTGGTTGAGTACCACGAACCGGTTCGGGCAGGCCTGCTGCAGGCGCTGCGCCAACCGCTCCGGCCACTGGTTGAAGGTGCCGCGGCGTGCGGTGGCGCCTTCCGTGATGGAATCGCCCAGCGCCACGATTACCTGGGGACGATCATCACGCTGCACCATCACTGCCGAGAACACGTTCTGCTGGTAGCTCAGCCGCACGCTGTCGGCGACGGCTGTCTGCCTGCCATCTGCGACCCGCAGCTCGGTGCGGCGCACGGCGGGGCGGGTGGGCTGCGGGAAATAGGCACTCACGCTGATCTCCTGCAGCGCCGCCACCGGCATCCGCACCGGGTCGCTCAGCAGCGCGGCTCCGACCGGCACCTCGATGACCGCGCGGCCATCCACCGTTACCCGCAGCGGTGCGGCCTTGCCGTTCTTCACTCCCACACGCAGGTCCTCGACCCGCAAGGGCGCCGTGCCGAGCTCGTTGCTGATGCGCAGCCGCAGCGCATCGCCACGGCTGCCGATACGCATGTCCTGGCGCACGGTCTGTGCGGCGAACTGTACCGGCGCATCGGACGTTCCGTCCTTGCGGTCGGGCGCGGGCGCGGCCGTCCAGGCAGTGACCCACACGGGTGCGGCCCACACGGCGGGCGCCGTCATGGCGGAGCAGAGCGTCAATGAAAACAGAAGTGTCCAGCGCTGCATGGGCAGGAGTCCGGTCAGGTGTCAGGAGAAGTAGGTGCCGCCGTTGACGTCCAGATTCGCGCCGGTGATGAACGCCGCCGCATCCGAGGCCAGGAACACCGCAGCGTCGGCGGCTTCGTCCGGCGCGCCCTGGCGGCGCAACGGGGTGGCGCCGGCAACGGCTGTGCGTACTTCCGGCTTGGTGAATTCGTCGTGGAAGCGGGTGGCGATCATGCCGCAGCACAGCGCGTTCACGCGGATTCCCTTCGGTCCCAGCTCCTTGGCCATGGCACGGGTGAAGGTCATCACTGCCGCCTTGGCGGTGGCGTAGATCGATGCGCCCGGGCCGCCGCCATCACGGCCTGCCTGCGAGGCGAAGTTGACGATGGCCGCGCCTTCGCGCATGTGCGGCACCACCGCGTGGGTGGTGAGGTAGGTCGAGGTCAGGTTCAGGTCCATCACGGTGTGGAAGAACACCGGGTCGATGTCGGCCAGCGGCCGGCGCTGCACCATGCCACCGGCCACGTTCACCAGCAGGTCGATGCGCTCGCCGAACGCGGCCTGTGCCGCAGCGACCAGGCCGGCGACGGCCGTGGCATCGGTGACGTCGGCGCGATGCACGATGGCCTGGCCACCGGCCGCCTGGATCCGTGCCAGCGTTTCCTGGGCACTGGCCTCATCATTGGCGTAGTTGATGCAGACGCGTGCACCGGCGGCAGCCAGCTTGATCGAAACGGCGCGGCCGATATCGCGGCCACCGCCGGTGACAATGGCCACCTTGTCCTGGAACGACATGCGGAAAACTCCTTGATTTGCGGGGGAATGAAAAGCGTGGGCTCAACCGCCGCGGCGGTCGAGCTTGTGGATAGGTCCGGTCCACCACCACAGCGCGGCCAGCGACAGCGGCACCAGGGCGGCAACGAGGATGAAGATCGGGGCATAGGAGTGGCGGGTCAGCACCGGCACCAGCCAGGTGGTGATCAAGGTGCCGGCCACGGCGGCCAGGCCACCCAGGCCCGCCAGCGTGCCCACCGAGCGGCCGTCGAACAGATCGCCGGGAAGGGTCTGGATGTTGCCGATGGCCACCTGGAAGCCGAACAGCACCGCAGCGATCGCCAGCACCGCCAGCAGCGGATGGTTGGCCAGCACGGCACCCAGCAGGGCAGGAGCCATGACCACGCAGCCCAGCGTTATGGACAGCTTGCGGGCGCGGTCCACGCTGTGCCCGGCGCGGATCAGGCGCCCGGAGAGCCAGCCGCCGCTGAGGCTGCCCAGCATCGCGCCGACAAACGGCACCCAGGCGAACAGGCCGATCTGCTTGATGTCGAAGCCGAAGGTTTCAGCCAGGTAGATCGGCAGCCAGGACACGAACAGCCACCAGATCGGGTCCAGCAGGAAGCGGCAGGCGAGCATGCCCCAGCTCTGCCGGTGGGCCAGCAGCTCACGAACGCTGGCCTTCGGCGCCACCACCGCCTGTTGCCCGGCCTGGTCTTCCTGAATCAGCCGGCGCTCGGCATCGCTCACCCACGGATGCTTGTCCGGCCCGGCGCGGTAGACAAACAGCCACGGCAGCAGCCACAGGAAACCTATGGCACCGACCAGCACGAAGGTACCGCGCCAGCCCAGCCACAGGTACAGGCCGGCGATGGCCGGCGCGGAAACGATCGCGCCGATCGACGCGCCGGCGTTGAACACGCCTTGCGCCAGTGCGCGCTCGCGCGCCGGGAACCACTCGGCATTGGCCTTCACCGCGCCCGGCCACGCGCCTGCTTCGCTGATGCCCAGCATCGCCCGCACCAGGCTGAAGGACAGCATCGAATGGGTGATCGAGTGCAGGGCGATGGAGATCGACCACACGCTGATCGACAGGGCGAAACCCAGGCGCGTGCCGATCATGTCGAACAGGCGGCCGAACAGGAACTGGCCGGCGGCGTAGAACAGCATGAACACCGTCACCAGCAGGGCGTAGTCATCCTTGGTCGCGCCCACTTCCCTGGCGATTTCCGGCCACATCACCGCCAGTGCGTTGCGGTCGATGTAGTTGATGACCGTGGCCACGGCAATCAGGCCCACGATCAGCCAGCGCACGGCTGAACGCACCGGCACCTTGCTCAGCTTGGCCACCACCGCAGGGCCGTTCATTTGCCGTCACCCTTGCTGCGGTCCAGGCGCGCATGGCTGCCGTTCCAGCGGTAGACGTGGCCGTCGACGGTCACGCTGTGCTCGCCCTTGGCGCTGCTGTCGTCGGCCACGCCCAGGGCGATGCGTGCACCGCTGGCCAGGCGCAGCTCGATCACCTCGGCATCGCTGCCGCGGGTACGCACGATCTCCCTGATGCGGCTGTCGGCGCCGTGCACGTACTCGGCGGTGCCGTTGTACTCGCCATGCGGCTCCAGCACGCTGAAGAAGGTGACGTCCTTGTGGCCGTCCACGCGCTGCAGCAGGGCAGGCTCACGGCGCAGGTTGAATTCCGGATCGTTCGCGCCGCTTTCCACCAGCAGCGCCTGCGCCGGCGCACTGCTGCCGAAGCGGTAGGTGTAGAAGCGCCCGTCCAGCAGCCACGCCAGCGACCGCGGCTCGCTGCCGGGTTTGCTGCGTGCATCCAGCCACAGGTGCTGGTAGCCGTTGTCCCTGCCCAGCACCGGGCGCTGGCTGGGGAAGTGCTCGGCCTCGAAGCCGGTGGTGACGATGTGGCCGTTGAAGTGCAGCGGCAGGTCGTAGCGCGCGGCCTTGTCGCCGTGCACCTGCAGCAGGTCCAGCACCACCGGCAGGCCCAGGTCGGGGTGGCGCAGCAGCGCCTGGGTGCGGGTGAACGCCACGCCGGGATAGGCATCGCGCATCGTTGCCGAGGCAATCTGGGTATCGGCATCGGCCTGGAAGAAGCGCACCTGCGGGGCATGCGCCTCGCCACGCTTCCAGTCGCCGTTGAAGTGGCTCTGCTCGTCCACCACCAGGGTGTTGTGGGCCACGGTCTGCTTGGCCCAACTGCGGTTCTCGGCCAGGTAGATGCCACCGCGCTTGGCTTCCACGTTGAGGAAGCGGGCGGCGCCGTAATCGGTCACCACCGGGTTGCCGTTGTCGTAGAACAGCCAGTTGAGCTTGTCGAAGTGGCCGTGGCCCATGCCCTGCATCGTGTCCTTCTGCACCAGTGCCTGGCCGCGTTCGCCGTTCATGCGCAGAATCGCCAGGCCGCCGCGGTCGCCGTCGGGGCCATCGCGCAGCAGCATCGGGCGGTAGTCGAAGGGCTTGGCCTTGTTGGCGGCCAGTGCCTGCGCCACCTGCAGGCCTTCGGGTGACAACAGCAGGCGCTTCTGCTGCTGGGCCACCGACAACAGGCGGTCATCACCGGTGCGCGCATAGGCGATGCCGATGCCGGCCACCAGCTCTTCGGTGTCGATGCCCTTGTCCAGAATCGCATCGTTGATCGGGAAGAACAGGCCGCCATAGCTGGACTGCACCAGCACATCCACCGCCTTCAGCAGCACGCCATCGCGACGCGCGAAGATCTTCCGCTGCGGCTCATTGCGTTCGATGGCGCTGGCGAACAGCAGGAACGGCGCCAGTGCATAGCGCTGGTAGTAGGGGCCTTCCTCGTAGTAGCCATCGGGCGAGAACAGCAGGTCGATCTGCCGCAGGAAGCCGAACTTGTCGTCCTTCTGGCTGCCGCGCAGGGACTTCTCCACCAGTTCCTGGTCGCGCAGCACGTAGCCGGTCATGCCGGTGGCGGCCACCGCCCACGTGGCGTGGTTATGGATCTGGTCGTAGTTCTTCGGTTCGCTGACGAGGAACTCGGCCATCGGCCGGAACACCTTCGATTCGATGGTGTCGCGGTCCTCGGCGGACAGCGCGTCACGGATCGCGTCATAGCCCTGAATGGCGTTGACCAGCCATACCGAATCGTTGAGCACCTGCCAGAACACGCGGCCGGGAATCTGGCCCCTGCCTTCCGGGTGCGGGCCGAGCGTCGGGTACAGCTCGGCATACTGCAGCAGCATGTCGCGCGCGTAATCCACGTAGGTCCTGTCGCCGGTCAACCGGTACAGCGTGCCCGCCGCCAACAGTGCCTGGTAGTTGCGCTTGTGCTGTTCATGGGTGCGCCCGCCGCCCTTGTCCCTGGGCACCGGCACGTCGATGCCGGCCTTCATCATCTTCTTCAGTGTTGCCTCGGTGCGCGCCTGCTCCTTGGCGAACCACGGGTAGCGGCGGCCTTCGCTGGCCATCTGCTGCCAGTGCGCAGCGGTGACCAGCACCGGCGCGGTGTCGGCCTGCCGCGCAGCGGCAGCGGGCGCTGCGAGCAGCGACGCGGTCGGCAGCAGGGCGAAGGGGGCGGCCAGGGCCAGGGAAACGAACAGCGGCTGCAACCTCATCGATCAACTCCATTGCGGGTGCGTGACAGGGCAACTTCGCCCACCTTGGGATACCAGGCGACGCCGGTCGCCTCGCGCGCGGTCATCGCTAGGGCAGGATCGGCGCCCACGGCGGGCAGGGCAGGCGTGGCCACCCACAATCCGCTGGCAGCCTGCTGCAGGCTGACGCCACGGCCTTCTACGCCACCCGGGAACACGGTGCTGGCTGCCGGCGACTGCACGTTGCCGCTGAAGTCGATGCCGGTCAGCGAACTGGCGGCAGTTGGCGGGTTGCTGCTGTTGCGGTTGACGATCAGGTTGCCGGTGAAGCGGCTGCTGCTGGCGGCGACCACGATGCCTTTGGCTTCATCGTGGCCGACGCCGAAACTGATCTTCGCCACGTCCACGAAGGTGTTGCGATTGATCGTGGCATTCACCACCGGCGCATAGCCGGACAGCGGAGGACTGGCCTGCGCATCCATCACCGCCAACGCCGAACGGTTGCTGGACCCGGCCAGCCGCTCGAAGTAGTTGTTGCTGACGGTCTGGTCGGCGTTGATGATGCGTACGCCGCCGGTGCCGGCCTTGTCATCGCCGAGGAAGACGTTGTCGATCACCCGGTTGCCGTTGCCATGGCGCAGGGTCAACGCGCCGGCCGAACGGTAGAACACGTTGCCGCGGTAGGTGTTGCCGCCGGACTTGTTGCTGATGATCTCGGTCTCGCCGTCGCAGCCTTCGAACCAGTTGTTCTCCACCGTGCTGTTGGAATCGCTCAGTGAGCTGTCGCTGGTGCCGACGCGGATCGTTTCGCCCCCGTTGACGCCCAGCGCCGGGCGCGGCCCGAACCAGTTGTGGTCGATACGGTGCTGGTTGTCCAGGCCCTGGGTGGCATCGCGCACCACCACCACGGTCGGCCCGGCGTTGGTCTTGCCGCGCAGCTGGCTGTGATCCAACCGGTTGTTGCTGCCATACAGCGATACCCAGTAGTCCTGGTCGCTGGCATCCGGGTTGGCGTAGTCATCGATCACCAGGCCGGTGACGCGGCTGTTGCTGGCGACGGCCTTGCTCGACTCGCGGAACGCCACCACCGCATCACCCGGCGCATAGCCGTTGCGGAACACCAGGTTGGACACCTGCAGGTAGCTCCCGGCCAGGCGCAGGTCCGAGCGCCCGCTGAGGACGACCTTGCCGGCGGTCTGCGCGCGCAGCACGATCGGTGCGGCTGCCGTGCCCTGACCCTTAAGCAGCAGCCGGGCATCGGTCCAGGTGCCGTCAGCCAGCACGATCTCATCGCCAGGCTGCAGCGCCGAGGCGGCGGTAGTGAACTCCGCGACATCGTGGACGAGCCAGCTGGCTGCACTCGCTGCTGAAGTGGTCAGGCACATTGCCAGGCCAGTGGTCAGGCAAAACAGCCATGAATCATTGGATCGGTGACGCGCCAGCGAGTGAATGCGCATGAAATCCTTCCAGGGGCGGCCGGGCCGTCGTTTCAGGGTGGGCCTGCATACCACTTTCGGGTCTGTTGTAAGCCAGCTTTCGCGCAAAGTCATGCTGCATGAGCACATTAAATTGCGATCAAGTGGTATGGATCAAAGGCATTTGAACAATCGCATACCAATTGGTTGACATTTTCATGTCGCCGTGCCGAAGCTGCGTCCCACGCCTGGCATGCAGGCGATCCTTTGGGAGGAGGAAACCATGCGGCGACCCGCCGGAGCAGTGCACAGCATCTCGTTGTCCCCCACACCCCTGATCGTGGCGCTGCTCGCCGTGCTGGCGGGGCTGCCCACGGCCCAGGCGCAATCCGGCAAGGACGCGGCAGGGCAGGATCCCACCACGCTGGACCAGGTGCAGGTCACCGGCATCCGCGAATCGATGCAGAGTTCGATCAACAGGAAGCGCGATGACACGGTCATTGCCGACGTGCTCTCGGCCGATGACATCGGCGACCTGCCGGCGCCCTCGCTGGCCGATGCGATCGAGACCCTGACCGGCGCCGCTTCGACCCGCGACAAGACCGGCGCCTCGGAAATCTCCATCCGTGGCCTGGGCGCCTTCCTCAGCAGCACCAACTTCAATGGCCGCGAGATCACCAACGGCAGCGGCGACCGCTCGGTGAACTTCAACATGTTCCCCGCCGAGCTGATCAATACGGTGGCCATCTACAAGACCCAGCGCGCCGACATCATCGAAGGCGGCGTGGCTGGCACTATCGGCCTGGAAACAGTGCGCCCACTGGAGTACGGCAAGCGTGCGGCGCAGCTGGACCTGCGCGGCAGCTGGGCCGAGTATGACAAGAAGTACCGCGACGACGACGGCATCGGCCATCGCGGCACCGCCAGCTACATCGACCAGTTCGAGTTCGGCAACGGGCAGAAGCTGGGCATCTCGCTGGGCTTCCAGCGCCTGGACGGCACCGACCCGGAAGAGAGCATCACCAGCGGTTCCACCTGGTATGCCTGCGATGGCACGCAGAACGTGGGCAATGCCAACTGCAATGAAGTGTCCGCGAAGGCCATCGCCAACGGCGCGCCGTACTACCTTGTGCCAAGCAGCCGCATCTACCGGCTCAAGCAGGAGCGTAACGACCGGCAGAGCGAGTTCGCCGCATTGCAGTGGCGGCCCAATGACGTGGTTGAAGTGAACCTCGACTTCGAACACACCGAGCGCAACTGGTACGAGAACCGCAGCGACCTGAGCCTGTCCAACGCCCGCCGTGGCATCACCCGGCGCGAGGTGGACGAGGACGGCATCGTGCGCCACCTGCATGGCAGCACCTCGATTGATTCCACCTCAAACCGCTACTGGCGTGGCGAGGAGTACACCGGGGGTGGCCTGAACCTGATCCTGCGACCGACCCCGGCCTGGGAACTGTCCACCGATCTTTCGTACTCGCACACCAATCGCCTCGACAGCGAGCGCATGACCCGCCTTCGTGCCAACCAGCGCGACGTCAACAATGCCATCGTGCCGGGCATCAGCAGTGGTGCCACCGGCTACGTGGACTATGACTGGGACTGGCACGGCGAAGTGCCCAGTGTCGCGCTGGCGCCGAACTTCGACCCCAACAACTGGGACGCCTACACCGGCGCGGCGCGCGTCACCTCCAGCGCAACGGAGAACGACCACAGGATCAAGGCCGGCCGCTTCGACGCCAGCTTCATGCCCGAGTCCGGTTTCTTCACCCGTATCAAGGGTGGCGTGCGTGCCAGCCAGGCGGACTACCGCCTGCGCGACAACACCCTGGTAAGCGATTACGACCAGCGCGTGGCGGCCGACAAGGCGAAGATCATCGCCGCCAACCAGGCCTGCCGCGCGCCGTTCCCACAGGATGACTTCATGGATGCCGCCAGCGGCAACACGATCTCCTCGTGGGCGTACTTCGATCCGAACTGCCTGTACCAGTCGTTCCGTGGCAGCCTCGACAGTGGGTTGGATCCGGGTTTCCAGGATCCGAACAATGTCGATATCACCGAGAAGACACGCGCGCTCTATCTGATGGGGGAGTTCAGCAGCAGCCTGTTCGGCTTGCCGGTGACCGGCAACCTCGGCCTGCGCTGGGTCAAGACCGATGTTCGCTCCGAAGGCGTGCGTACCGGGCTGCGTATCGAGGACAATGGTGACGGCACGATCCGCCTGCAACCCACCGGTGCGTACAGCACGCAGGTGTTCAAGGCGGGCAACGACAAGCTGCTGCCTAGCCTCAACGCGGTCTTCGCACTGCGCCCGGACGTGTTGCTGCGGGTCGGTGCATACCGCGCGATGTCGCGACCGGACATCGCCGCGCTGGGTGCCGGGCGCACCATCAACGTGAGCAGTGATGCCACCTACGGCAATCTGGCCGACGCGCTGGATGACATCAGCGCCAGCGGCAACCCCGCCGCGCAGCCGCTGATGTCCTGGAACGGCGACCTGTCACTGGAGTGGTACCCGAACCCGGACACGATGCTGGCCGGCGCGGTGTACTGGAAGCAGTTCAACGGCGGCACCGCCACTGCGCTGGTGCCGGAGACCTACACCATCGACGGCCAGAGCGTGACCGTGCCGGTACGCCAGCAGGTAACCACCGACGAGGACAGCACGCTGACCGGCTTCGAGCTGACCGCCACCCATCGACTGTCGTACCTGCCCAAGCCGTTCGACGGACTGGGCTTCAAGGTCAGTTACAACTACGCCGATGCCGACTACCGGACCCAGGACTCGCGACTGGGCGAGCAGCTGGCCAGTGACGGCACGATCCTTCCGGCGATCGTGCCGCCGGCGGGTCTCAGTGGCTTCTCGCGGCACGTCCTGTCAGGTTCGATCTACTGGGACGTCGGACGTTTCAACATCCAGGCCATCGGCAAGTTCCGCTCGCACTACTACCAGGACTTCACCGGCAATACCGCGCAGCAGAACCGCTACTACGATGACAACACCAGCGTGGACCTGCGCCTGCGCTACCGGGTGAACAAGCAGTTGTCGCTGTCGCTGGAGATGATGAACCTGACCAACGAGCCGCGCGTGGCCTACCAGCCGCTTTATGGGAACTTCCGCGAAGTGGTGACCTACGGGCGGCGTGCGTATTTCGGTGTACGATACAAGTTCTGAACAGGGCGGCGTGGCCAGCGGTCGCGCCGTCGCTCCAACCGGACCCTTGCCGGCCGCGGTGGCAGGGCAGGGACCGGGAAGGAATCGCCAAGGGTCAGCCGCATGTCCGCCAACCGCCTTTACCAGACCATCGCTGCCAAGCTCCGCAAGCTGATCGAGGACGGCGAATTTCCGCCAGGCTCGCGGCTGCCGGGCGAGCGTGAACTGGCCGAACGGTTCGGTGTCAGCCGGGTCACCATCCGCGAAGCCGAGATTGCACTGGAAGCACAGGGCTGGATTGCGATCCGCATCGGATCGGGCGTGCATGTGAAGCCGCGCCCGACGCAGGCGTCCGGCGGGCTGCCGGATGTCAGCGCCTTCGACCTCACCGCTGCCCGCGCGGTATTCGAGGCCGAGGCCGCCGCTCTGGCGGCAAGCAATCTGGACGATGCCGGCATCGCCGAACTGCGGGTGCTGGCCGAAGCGCTGTGCCGTCGCGACCTGAGCGACGCGGAAGCCGGCGAGTACGATCGCCGTTTCCATCTGACCATTGCCCGCCTCTCAGGCAATCCGGTGGTGGAGTACTTCGTGCAGCAGATCTGGCGCATGCGCAGCGAACTGCCGCGGGTGACCGAGGTCTATTCGCGGGTCTGCCATGATGATGGCGCCAGCCGTGCCGACGAACACATGGCCATCTTCGAAGCACTGCGCGCACGCGATCCGGTGGCCGCGCGCAATGCCATGCGCCATCATTTCCAGCGTCTGTTCGAAGCCATGCTGCAGGCGACCGAAAGCCAGGCGCTGGAGGAGATCCGCCGCCGCACGCAGCAGGACCGCGAACGGTTCATGGCCACGACGCGTATCTGAGTAACGGCGTTTCCAGGGCCGCCGGGGCGGGTCAGGACGCTGTGACGTGCGGGGAATCATCCTTGCCGGTGCCGACGAGCGCGAAGTAAGCTCTGCTTCGTCGACGAGGGGGACACCATGTACGCAAGGATCGCGGCAGCTGCGCTGCTGTGTATGACGGCCCTGCCTGCGTCGAGCGCCAACCGCGGCTCGACGGTGATGGAGGATTACGCGGCGGCGCTGAATGCCCGCGGGCAGATTCTGCAGTTGGATACCGGTGACATGTTCGGGGAAAGGATCGGGCTGTTTACCGGCTCGGTGGAATTCCTGCAGACCGACGTCGACCTGCCGGGCAACAGTGCGCTGGAGGTGGGCATCAAGCGGCGCTTGGTGGCAGGTGCGCAGGGCCGGCAGGGATTGGGCATGTTCGGGGTGTGGGACCTGGCCCTGCCCAGGGTGCATGGGACGTTCAGCACCCAGGGTGGATGGAAGAATTACGTGGTGGCCGAGCCGCTCAACCGCTGTTCGAAGTTCACCCCGCCTCCAACCGAGATCGTCACGGTGAAGGCACAGACGCCGACCGGGCCAGGACATTCACCGAGTACTTCAACTCCGACGAGTTCTGGCATGGAACGCAGCTCTACCTGCCAGAGACCGGTGACGAGGATCTGCTCGCGCAAAGCAACGAATGGCCGGTGCCGAGTACAGGGCATGCGTACCCGATGCGAACCAAGAGCGGCAATGTCATCCGCTGCGTCGCCATGGACGATGGGGCAGGTGAGGGCTTCGAAGTCACGACGCCTGCCGGCATCACCTACACGCTCAATCATATGGCCAGCCTTGGCAGCGGACCGCCATTGATCAAGAAGGGATACTCGCGGGGAAACTTCGGCTCGGTTACGGAGTTCGAGTTCGTTCTTTTCCGGCAGGAGTTCCATATTCTTCCGACCAGTGCCCGAGACCGGTTTGGAAATTCGGTGACCTACACGTGGGATCCGGCAAATCCACGGCAGTTGCTGCGCATCGCAGCCAACGATGGCCGCACCGTCGATCTCGAGTGGACGGCTGGATCGCCCAGCACGCTGCCAAGCGAAGTGAGCGCGGTCCGTGCGGGTGGGAGGACGTGGACCTACGGTACCGTGGTGGGTGGCTACAAGGTCACCTTCCCGGACCAGTCCTACTGGCAGACTACGGGGTTCAACGTAGGCACCATGGCTGCCGGTGCCGTTCCCGCAGAGCGGGGTTTCTGCCGGAATCCGGGTGTGGTGACCTACGGCCATTCCGGTTCGATCCGCCATCCCAGTGGTGCAGTGGCGAAGTATCGCTTCGAGCCGACGCTGCATGGCCGCTCGTGGGCGCGTTATGGCTGCAATATGGCCGACAGCACCGGTAGCGGGTTCCTCGACTCGATCGAATACACGCCCGCCAGGTACTACACGTGGTCGCTGGTTTCCAGGACAGTCACCGGGCCGGGCATCGACCAGCCTTATACGTGGGCCTACAGTTACGGCCCGGCCAACGGGTGCTATGCCGACGGCAGCAAGGAACTGTGCCAGGCCAATTCGCCGGCCACGAAGTGGGTGGACGTCAAGGATGCAGAGGGCGTCACCACCCGGCACACCTTTGGCAATCGATTCAATGTGGACGAAGGCTATCTGCTTTCCTCGGTCCAGCCGGGCCGCGCCACCACCCTCAGCTATCAGCTTGACGCTTCCGGCAGCTATCCGGCATTGGCCGGGCGACCGGCATATCAGCGTGCCAGCGGAATCATCGCAGCCAAGCAGATACCGTTGCTGCAGAAGGTCATCGAGCAGGATGGCGTACGCTACATCTGGAAGGTCAATACGTTCGACAGCATGGCACGACCTGTGTCCATCACTGAAGCCAGCCAGCCCGTGCAGTAGGCGTACGATGTGGCAGGACAGGGGCCGCAACGCGGGCAGTGGCACGTGCTGGATTGCCCCGCCGCGCCCTGTTCGCCCTGGAAAAGGGAGCAGCAAGGACGAAGGCACTACACCGCCGGAACCGTGATCCTCTGCAGATCCAGTCTGGCCCTGGCCCACCCGTGCTGTCGGTGTCTGTCCCGTGACCCCGCACCGACGCATCCGAGGAATCCCGCATGTCCGACACCCCTCCACCGCTGAACATCCTGGCGTTTGCCGGCAGCCTGCGCAGCAACAGTTACAACCGGCGCCTGGTCAGGGCAGCAGCAGGCGCCGCGCCTGCGGGCCTGCTGCTGACCGTGCATGACACCATCGCCGATATTCCGCTGTTCGACGAAGACCTGGAAGCCGCCGACCCGGCCGGCCCTGCCGGGGTCAAGCGCCTGCGCGCGGCGATTGCGGCCGCTGACGGCGTGCTGATCGCCACGCCGGAGTACAGCCAGTCACTGCCCGGCGTACTCAAGAACACGCTCGATTGGCTGTCCCGCGACGATGCCGAGTACCGCACGGTACTTTCGGCCAAGCCGGTGGCGATCATCGGCGCTACGCCGGGCCGCTGGGGCACCAAACTGGCACAGTCGCAGCTGCGCCATACACTGACCGCCATGGGCGCATTGACCATGGCCTCGCCACAGCTCTATGTGGCCGAAGCAGCGGCCGCCTACGACGATGACGCGGAAGATTTCGACGCGGCGACGCGCAAGCGCCTGCAGCGCTTCCTGGAGGGATTCCAGAGCTGGGTCCAGCTGCTGCAGGGTGGGTCGTCGCGCGGTTGAGCGGTGCCGGCAGAGGCCGTCATCGCCCGCCGGTGCCAAGGACCGGATCATGCAGCCCGCGCAGCTTCTTCTTGTTGATCTTGCCCACGCTGGTCCGCTCGATTGCATCCACGAAGCTCACGCGCTCCGGGATCGCATAGCGTGAGATGTCTCCGGAACGGCTGCGCGCCGCGACCAGTTCGATGATCTCCGCTTCGGCCACATGGCTTCCCGGCTTCCTGACCACCAGTGGCAATGGCCGCTCGCCCCATTTCGTGTCGGCGATACCGATCACCGCGACCTCGCTGACCGCCGGGTGCAGTGCGATGATGTCTTCCAGCGCGAGCGAGGAGATCCATTCGCCCCCGGTCTTGATCACGTCCTTGATGCGGTCGGTGACACGCAGGTAGCCAGCTTCGTCGATGTTGCCGATGTCGCCGGTGTGCAGGTAGCCGCCCGCCCACAGCGTTGCCGAAGCCTCGGGATCGTGCAGGTAGCCCTGGGTCAGCCAGGGGGCGCGCGCCACCACCTCACCGGTGGCGACGCCATCGTGGACGACATCGCCCATGTCCGGGTCGACGATGCGCAGGTCCACCAGCGGCACCGGAATGCCGGCCTTGGTGCGCAGTGACAGCACCTCGTCGGCATCGGTCACGCTGTCCACGTCGATCTGGGCGATGGTGAGCAGAGGGCAGGTCTCGGACATGCCATAGCCGCCGAAGATGTCGATGCCCCGCGCCAGTGCGCGCTGCGCCAGGGCACGGGGCAGCGCGGCACCGCCGATGATCACCTTCCAGCCCTCCAGGTCGGTCTGCGCGGCGTCCGGGTGCTCCAGCAGCATGTGCAGGATGGTTGGCACGCAGTGCGAGAAGGTCACCTTTTCGCGGGCGATCAACGCCAGCAGTTTCGCAGGCAGGTAGCGCCCCGGATAGACCTGCCTGATGCCCATCGCGGTAGCCACGTAGGGCAGGCCCCACGCGTGCACATGGAACATCGGGGTGATGGGCATGTAGACATCGTCACGATGCAGGCGGCCCTGGCGAGGTGCGCCGCCGAGCGCGGCCATCGCCGCCAGCGAATGCAGCACCAGCTGCCGGTGGCTGAAATAGACCCCCTTGGGCAATCCGGTGGTTCCGGTGGTGTAGAACACCGTGGCACGGGCATTCTCGTCGAAGTCCGGGAAGCGGCCGACCGGCGTGGCACCGCGCAACCCCGCTTCGTACTCGGTGGCGAAGCCTGGCGGCAGCGGGCCACCGGCATCGTCCAGCAGGATGCGCGTGCGCAGGTCCGGCAGCTGCTCGTCGATGGCGTCCAGCAGCGGCAGGAACTCGCGGTTGGCCAGGATCACCCGCGCGCCGCTGTGGTTCAGCGTGTACGCGATCTGCTCGGGGGCCAGGCGCACATTCACCATCATCAGCACCGCACCGATCATCGGAACCGCGAAGTAGGCCTCCAGGTAGCGGTTGCTGTCCCAGTCCATCACCGCCACCGTGTCGCCGTGGCCGACGCCCAACGAGGTCAACAGGCCGGCCAGCTGGCCGATGCGCGCCTGCAGGGTGCGGTAATCGAATCGGACCCTATCGCCATAGACGACTTCCTGTTCAGGACTCACCGCCAGCGGCATCAGCAGCAGCTGCTTGATCAGCAGTGGATAGGCATGGGCATCGGGAGTGGGGGCGGATGACATGGCATTTCCTCGTGGGCGGCGTTGCGGTCGCCGGCCTTCTCCGCACCACACTATCAAGCCCTTCCTGCTGTACCAGCGTACCTAGGTACCTGTTCCCGCGCGCAGCCGATTTGATAATCTCGCCAGGACATGCCAACCCTGCTCATCGCCGACGATCACCCCTTGTTCCGTGCGGCACTGCATCGCGCGGCGGAAGAGGCGGTCGCCGATCTGCAGATCAGCGAGGCGGATTCACTGGACAGCGTGCTGGAGGCGATCGAGAACCAGTCGATCGACCTGATGCTGCTGGACCTGCACATGCCGGGCAACCATGGGCTGGCCGGGCTGGCGACCATTCGTGCGCTGCAGCCGGGCCTGGCGATCATCATCGTCTCCGCCAACGAGGAGCCGCAGGTGATCCGGCGCGCCATCGACCTCGGCGCCGCGGGCTACCTGCCCAAGAGCTCGGGTTTGAACGAGCTGCAGTCCGCGCTGCAGTCCGTGCTGGAGGGCGAACGCTGGATCCCGGCGCTGCTGCGCGAGCCGGTGGCGCGGGTAGCGCCGTTCAGCAGGGATGCCGACCTGGCCGCACGCCTGGCCAGCCTGTCCGCACATCAATACAAAGTGCTGGGGCTGGTGGCCGAGGGCCTGCTCAACAAGCAGATTGCCGACCGGCTGGGCGTACAGCTGCGCACGGTCAAGGCGCACATGACACGCATCATGGAGCGGCTGGGCGTGCGCAACCGTGCGCAGGCCATCCGCGTGCTGCACGAAATGGGGTTGGCCGATCCGTCGCGGCAGATCGAAGAGCTGCCCGAGCCCTGAACGGTCAGCGCGTGGCAGTGGCCGCCAGCAGGTGGTTGATCGCCCAGCGCAGCGCCAACGGCTTGAACGGCTTGTTGAGCAGGGACAGCCCAGCGCCGCGCACCGCCTCGCGTGTATCGCTGCCGGTATCCGCACTGAGGATCACCGTCGGTCGCGGTCCATGCATGTCCGCCAGCCGCTGCCACAGCGCAACACCGGTATCGCCGTCATCCAGGTGATAGTCGAACAGCCACAGCGCCGCCTCGTGCGCTGAGGGCCCGATGGCATCGGCGCTGCCTGCCGCGATGACGTCGCAGCCCCAGGAACGCAGCAGTTGCCGCATCGCCTCCAGCGCGTCCGGGTCATTGTCCACTGCCAGTACGCGGAAACCCTTGAGGGCGTTGCTGCCACCCGTCGGTGCCGAACTGCGCGGGGCCACAGGCGGTGCTGCGCGTTGCACGCTGATCGAGAAGGCCGAGCCGTGCCCGGGCACGCTGCGCAGGTGCAAGGGTGCATGCAGCAGATCGGCGATGCGGTGGGCGATGGTCAAGCCCAGTCCCAGCCCCTGGCCGTTGCTGCGATCGACCCGGTGGAACTCCTCGAACACCACCGCGTGCTGCTCCGGAGCAATGCCGGGGCCGGTGTCATGCACGCCGATCATCAGTGCCTGCCCCTGGCGGCGCACACCCAGCAACACACCGCCATGGCGGGTGTAGCGGATGGCATTGGCCAGGAAGTTCTGCAGCACCCGGCGCATCAGCAGGGGATCGCTATGGACCCAGGCCTGGCTCCGCACATGGCGGAACTGCAGGCCGCGCGCCGCCGCCAGCACCGCGAACTCCTGCGCGAGCGGATCCAGCACTGTCGACAGCGCGAACGGGCGCGGATCGGCCACCAACCCACCGGCTTCCAGTCGCGAGATATCGAGCAGGCCGGACAGCAGGTCATCGGTGGAATCCAGTGCGCCGCGGATCTGCTGCAGGAAACTGTCGAGGAACTCGGATTCGATGTGCTGCGACATCGCCTCGGTCAGCAGCTGGGCCGCATGCAGGGGCTGGATGAGGTCATGGCCGACCGCCGTCAGGAAGCGGGTTTTCGCCGCGTTCGCGCGCTCGGCCTCCTGGACCGCCTGCTGCAGCCTCGCGGTGCGGTCCTGTACGCGGCGTTCCAGCGTTTCATTGCTGCTCTTGAGCGCATCCTCCGCGCGGCGGAACGCCGTGACATCGGTGAAGGTGGCCACGTAGCCACCGCCCGGCATCGGGTTGCCGCGGATCTCGACGATGGTGTCATCGGGAAATATCCGTTCCGACAGGTGCGGCGTGCCACGGCGCATGTGCGCGACGCGGCGCTGCAACGCCCTGGTGGGCGTGTCGCCGGGGCCATCGCCGATCTTCAGCTGCCCCAGTGCCCACGCCGTGAGGTTGACCACCGGCTGCCCGACCTGCAGCAGCTCCGGCGGGAACTTGAACAGCGCGGCGTAGCGGCTGTTCCAGGCCACCAGCTGCAGCTGCGCATCGACCACGCTGATGCCCTGGCTCATGTTCTCCAGCGCGGCTTCGAGCAGTCGCTGGTTGAAGCGCAGCACCTGGGTAGCTTCGCCGACGGCGCGGGTCACCGCATCCAGCGGCGCGGCGCCGCCCTCGCGTGCGGCTTCGACCAGCAGCCGTGCCATGCCTGCGCCCACCACGGCCGTCAGCTCACGCTCGACGGCGGTGACCCGGTCGTCATCCAGCATCTGCCCGGCGTGGCCCTCGAGCAGCTGGCGCGCACGCTCCTGGCCAAGGAAGCGTCCGGCGGTCCTGCGCAGGGACGCCGCAGCCACCGCATCCCGCCTCCGCGGCAATGACGGACGCACGGCCCGCGACACCAGGGCCACGGTCAGCAGGTTGACCGCCAGGCTGGCCCCCATGCTGATGGCGATATGCCCCGGCTGCACGCGCAGCGAGACCACCGCCAACCAGTGCAGCCCGTCGGCGCTGACCGACGGCGTCGCGGCCGGGATCACCATCGGCAGCAGTACCAGCCACAGCCAGGCCAATGAGCCCAGCACGATGCCGGCTATGATGGCCGCGGAGGGCGTACGTGGGCGATACACCGCCAGCAGCACAGCCGGTGCCAGCTGCGAGAGGGCGGTGAAGGACATCAGGCCGAAATCGCTGAGTGCCTCGGTGTCGCTCATCGCGCGGCTGTACAGCCACGACATCAGGAACACGGCGAGGATGCCGGCACGGCGGCACGCCAGCACGCGCGGGCGCAGATCGGCATTGGCCACGCCGCCCCCGATGCCACCGAGCAGGCGCGAACCGAATCCATGGTTGCCAAGCATGATCGACAGCGTCAGCCCGGACAGGATCATCATGCCGGTGGCCGCGCTCAGGCTGCCCAGATAGGCCAGCAGCGCCAGCAGATGATGGCCGCCGGCCTGCGGCAGCGCCAGCACGTACAGGTCAGGCGATACCGAGGCCGGCAGCTGCGCGGCGCCGGCCAATGCCATCGGCACCGACGGCAGGCCGATCAGCAGCAGGTAGACCGGGAACATCCAGCGTGCCGTCTTCAGGTCCGATGTCTGGCGAAGCTCGACCACGCCAACATGGAACTGGTGCGGCAGGGTGAACGCGGAGATCGCCCCCAGCGCGACCATGGTGAGATAGTCCGGCACGATGGCCGGTGGTGGCAGCTGCGCCATCTTCTCCAGCAGCGGTGTGCCGGCCTTGTGTACGGACAACGCCGCATACAGGCCAATGGCCAGCAGCGCCACCAGCTTCAATACGGACTCCAGGCCCAGCGCGACCACGATGCCGCGGTTGGGCTCGGTGGCCGAGGCCTTGCGTGCACCGAACAGCAGGGTGAACGCGGCCATCGTCAGCGCGAACCAGAACGACATGTCCAGCTGCGCACCGGCAGGCGCGAACCCATCACCCAGCAGGGTGCCCAGCCCCTGGCTGACGGCTTTCAGCTGCAGTGCGATGTACGGGATGATGCCGAACAGCGCCACCAGGGTGATGGTGAAGCCGAGGCCGCGATCGGCACGCAGTCGTGCAACGACCAGATCGGCGATGGTGGCACTGTTGTGCTGCTTGGCCAGCCGCCCGAGGCGGAGCAGGAACGGCAGGCCGAACGCGAAGATCAGCGCCATGCCGGCCAGGGTTGGTGGAATGGGGAAACCCCATTGCCGCCCCTGCGAGGCCGCACCGTAGTAGGTCCACGCGGTGCAGTGCACGGCCAGCGACAGTGCATAGATGAGCGGCCATGCCTTCGAAAGCCGGTGCCCCCGGCGCTCGCCCCACAGCGCCACGCCAAACAGCAGTGCGGTCCATGCAATGCAGGCGAAGAGGACGATGGAGGGCGTCAACATCGCTCCAGTGTAGGGAGAGAATCGGGCGGGGTGGTGCTAGGGCGTGATCACGATCAGTGACAGCTGCTCAGCGACCAGTGCCAGCTCGCCATCGGCGACCCGCTCGACGGCCTTGCGCTGGATCAGCAGCCACTGGCCGGGCTGGCGCGCATCCAGTGATACCAACTGCGAGCGTACCCGCACCTCGGACCCGCTCGGCACCGGCGCCAGGAAGCGGACCTTGTTCAAGCCGTAGTTGAGCACATGGGCGATGCCGGGGAAGCCGGCCAGGGCGGCCACATCGTCCTCCACCGTCAGCGAGAGCAGCAGGAAGCCGTGTGCGATGGTACGGCCGCCCGGCATCTGCGCCTGCGCCCGCGCTGGATCGACATGGATCCAGTTGTGGTCGCCGGTGGCGTCGGCAAAGGCATCGATGCGCGCCTGGTCCAGGCAGGTCACGCCACTCAGCCGCTCACTGGCGGCCCACTGCTGCACCGCCTGCAGGGCGGGAGGCAGCTCGCTGTCCGCACTCACACCACACGCTCCAGCAAGGCAAGGATCGCGTCACGCGCCTCTGGTTCGGACAGCATCGGAGCGTGGCCGACATCGGGCACCTCCACCAGACGGGCACTTTCCGAGGTGGCCGCCATCTGCCGAGCGACATCGGCCGGCAGGATGTCGGACAGCGCACCGCGTACCACCAGCACCGGCACCCGGGCGGTCAGCCCGCGAACCGCACGCCACAGCAGGGGACGCAACAGCCACAGCAGCCATGGCCGGGTGGTGCGGATCACTGCCGGGTCGTAGTCCAGTTCCAGCAGGCCATCGCTGCGCGGGCGGAAGGTGCGCACCGCCATCTGCCGCCAGTCGTCGGCGCTGAAGCGCGGGAACGCAGCCTTGCCGATGGATTCCACGTAGGCCGTGGCCTGCACCAGGTCCATCGGCGGTATCGGCTTGCCGGCGTACTTGCCGATCCGTGCCAGCGCCTCACGCGGCACCCTGGGGCCGGCATCGTTGAGCACCGCGCCCGCGATCCGCTCCGGCGCGCGCGAAGCGAGGGTGATGGTCACCAGCACGCCCAGTGAGGTGCCGACGAACATCGCCTTGTCGATGTTCTGCGCGCGCAGCAGCGCGACCATGTCATCTGCGTAGGTGCGCGGGTTGTAGCTGGACGGATCATGCGCACGTTCTGAACCGGCGCGGCCACGCAGGTCGACGGCGATCACGCGCCATCCCTCGGCGGTGAGTGTTTCGGCCAGTGCATCGAAATCGGCACCATTGCGGGTCAGGCCGGGAATGCAGACCACGGTGCCGCGGGGCGCCTGCCGGGCGTCCGCTGCATGGTCGCGCGCGTGCAGGCGCAGGCCATCGTCGCTGTTCCAGTACAGGTCGTCGTAAGACTGCGTCATGCAGAAGCTTCCTGAAGATCGTAACGGATGCGCTAGAAATCGTAACGGACGCTGAGGCTATATTGGCGGGGCGGACCATAGAAGCCAATCAGCGTGCCGACTGCAGGAATGTTGTAGCCAGTAGTGCGGTATTCCTTGTCGGCCAGGTTGGTGCCCTGCAGCGAGAAGGTCCACGCATCATCCAGGCGCCAGATGACGCCGGCATTGACCAGCCCGTAACCCTGCTGGCGGATCACCGGGCTGAGGTCGGTGGTCGGCCACACTTCGCTCTGGTAGCTGTAGCTCACCCGTGCCGACAGGTTGCTGCCGTTGGCCAGGTCGGTGCGGTATTCCACGTTGAACGCACCGGAGAACTCCGGGGCATTGGTGAACTTCATCTGCCTGGCCACGTTGATGCCGCGGTCGATGTACTCGTCGTATCTGGTATCCAGCCACGCCAGGTTGCCGGAAATCAGCCAGTGCTGGCTGGGCAGGTACTGATACTCGACCTCCAGGCCTTTGACGGTACCGGCCCCGGCATTGGTGAAATCGCCGAAGAAGGAATCATCGATGCCATCGCCATTGGTATCCAGGCCGGTGAACACCGACAGCTGGATGTCCTTGTACTTGTTGTAGAACGCTGACAGGTTCAGGAACAGGCGCTGGTCGAGAAAGGCCATCTTGCTGCCGACCTCATAGCTGTCCACGGTCTCGTCATCGAACGGCTCCGCCGAGCGCGGTACCGCCACCGCATTGGCGCGGATGTTGTAACCGCCGGACTTGAAGCCACGCGTCGCCAGGCCATAGACCATGATGTCCGGAGTGATCTGGTAGTCCAGCGAGACCTTGGGCGAGACGTTCCTGAAATTGGTCTTCTTGTCGAAATCGGCGGTCACCGCCACCGGCCGGCTGAAGCCCGGGTCGGCGTAGAGGCGGTTGAGCACGATCGCGCGCTTGTCCTCGTCGGTGTAGCGGGCGCCGACATCGAGCTTCAGTCTGCTGGTCAGGTCGAAGGTCCAGTCCGCGTACAGCGCGATGCTGTCGGTCAGCACCTTGCCCTGGTTGTCGGCGAACTGGGCACTGAAGTAGTTGTTCTGGATCTGCCCGCCAGCCTCGCCACTGAACTGGTACAGGCCGACCACACCGCGCACCCGGCCGCCGGCATCGTAGTTCAACTGCACTTCGTTGCTGACCTGGTCGTCGTGGTAGGTGCCACCCACGTCGGCGAGCTTGACCGGGGCGGTATCGAAGTCGATGTTGGCCTCGCTGTCCGACTCACGCTTGGCGACCACGTATTTCAGCGCGATGTCTTCGTTCGGCCGCCAGTTCACCGTGGCCGAGGCGCCCTTGCTCTCCACGTTGTTGAGGTTGCGCATGCCCGAGCGGATGTCATAGCGGCTGTCCATCGGTGGGTAGGCGCGCAGGAACGGATTGGGTGCCAGCATCTTCGAGCCGCGCATGCCGGACTGATCGTCGATCCAGTCCAGTGCGAACTGCACGTCGAAGTCGTCGCCCGCATACGCGCCCAGGTTCAGGCGTGCCGCGTTGATCTGCTTGTCACTGACCGGCTGGCCGTTGAAAGTGCTCTCGCCAAACCCGTCGTGGTTCATGCTGGCCACCGCCACGCGGGCGCGCAGGCCGCTGTCAGCACCGCCGATCGGACCGCCGATGGCTGCCTTGGCATCCAACTGGCTGTAGTTGCCCACGGTGACCTGGGCGAAGCCCTCGGTCTGGGTCGGCAGGCCGCGCGAGATGTACTTGATCGCGCCGCCGATGGTGTTCTTGCCGTAGAGCGTGCCCTGCGGGCCGCGCAGCACCTCGATGCGCGAGACATCGAACACATCCAGCAGCGCACCCTGCGGGCGCGCGATGTAGACGTCATCCAGGTAGATGCCCACGCCCGGATCGGCGCCCCAGGTGGGGTCGGACTGGCCGATGCCACGGATGTAGGCGGTGACCGTGCTGCTGGCACCGCGGGCGGCGTAGATGGTCAGGTTGGGCACCTGCGCATCCAGGTCGCTGATGTCCTGGACATTCATCTTGTCCAGCGCTTCGGAGGTAAATGCGGTAACCGCTACCGGGACCTCCTGCAGGGTTTCCTCGCGCTTGCGCGCGGTGACCTTGATGCTGTCCAGGTTGGTGGGTGATGCAGTCCTGGCCGCCGTCGGCGTGGCCTGGGGCGTTTCCTGTGCCAGTACCGGCCCGGAGGCCAGCAATGCGCCGATCATGAGACTCAGGCAATTCCGTTTCATTCGGTCCTCCCCCAGGCAGCTGCTTGCAGATGGCCCATTGCCATCCTGCAGCCAAGGCTAGCGGTGTCATCACGCAGCGGCGAGTGGACCTAGGTCCAGTCGGCAGCGGCCGCTGGATGCGGATACTGGGCGCGCCCCCAGCCGGAAGCGCGTCCCGGTACCACTTCATCCACGACTCACGCATGAGGATCTGGCCATGAAATCCGGAATCGATTCGATCAAGGTTGTACTGCTGGTGCTGTGCAGTTGGCTGGCGATGGCGGGCAGTGCCCTTGCCGCAGGCCCGGCCGGGCATTGGGACATTGGCCTGTACGGCAATCTGTTCGGCGCCCGCGAGTACCAGGTGTGGGTGCCGGCGGGCTACGACGACCAGCAGCCGCTACCGTTGCTGCTGGTGCTGCACGGCTGCGTCAACGGGCCCAACCTGATGGGGGAGGCGTCAGGCTTCAATGATGTGGCCGACACCGAAGGGTTCATCGTGGTCTACCCCCGGCAGAACGTCACCTCCAATCCGGCCCGCTGCTGGAACTGGCAGCTGCCGACCAACCAGGCCCGCGACAGCGGCGAAGCGTCGATCCTGGCCGGCATCGTGGACAAGGTGAAAGCGGACTACAGCGTGGATCCGCGCCGGGTCTATGTCACCGGCATTTCGGCAGGTGGTGCGATGACCTCGATCATGCTGGCCTGCTATTCGGATGTGTTCGCTGCCGGTGCCATCCACTCCGGTGGCATGTTCAAGGGCGCGACCACGATTTCCGGCAGCGCCTACGCACTGCTGGCCGGCAGCATCTATTCGCCGGACAGCAATGGCCGCCTGGCGTGGCAGTGCTCGGGTTCGCCGTCGCCGCGACCGCTGCCGGTGCTGGTGTTCCATGGCAGCGCCGATCTCACCGTCAATCCGGTGAACGGCCAGCAGGCCGTGCGCCAGTTCCTGCAGACCAATGACCTGGCCGACGACGGCCTGGACAACGACTCGGTGAAGTACGTGCCGACCAGCACCTATCACGGACAGGTGCCGGGCGGCCGCGGGTATACCGTCGACACCTACGCCTACGGTGGCAGGACGCTGGTCCAGCACTACGTGGTGCAGGGCATGGGGCATGCCTGGAGCGGCAGCCAGTCGGGCCTGCCATTCACCGACCCGAAGGGGCCGGACGCCACGCTGATCACCTGGTTGTTCCTGAAGGACTACCAGCGCTGACGGGGGGCAGGGGGCCTTCCAGGGAGGGGCGCGACTGGAGGTGCCGGATGGCACCTTCAGCCGCTCATGGCAATCGATTATCGTGAGCGCCCGTTCCCACGACCTTCAAGCGCCGGCGCATGGAATCCATGTCAACGACTGCCCGAAACCGGCAATGGCTCAATGCCGTCGTGCTATCCGCAGTGCTCCTTGCCGTCGGCTGCGAGGGCAGGAAGGCACCGCCGAACGATGTGGGGGCGGCGGTCGACGAGGCGGCCCATGCCCTGATTGAACAGCCTTTGCTGCACTCGGCCTCCATCGGCGTGGTGTACCGGGGCAAGACCTTCATCCGTCACCGCGGCGAGATGGTAGCCGGCAAGCCCGATGTTCCGACCGACGCAACGCTGTATGAGATCGGCTCGCTGAGCAAGACCCTGGCGGGCACGTTGATGGCCCGTGCGGTGCTTGAGGGCAGGGTGGGCCTGGAGGATGACGTTCGCAGCTACCTGCAGGGCGACTATCCGAACCTGCAGTACCAGGGCCAGCCCATACGGGTCCGTCACCTGCTGTCACACACCAGTGGCCTGCCGAACATGCTGCCGGAGCGGGCGAACACCGTGTTGGAGGACTTCACCGATCACCGCGTGCCCGGTGAACTCAGTGCCCTCTATGCGCATTACGGCAAGCCGGATTTCCTGCGGGATCTGCACGCCGTGCGGATCCCACGGATGCCCGGGAAAGAGTACGCCTACTCCAGTGCTGGGACGGAGCTGACGGCCCACATTCTGGAAGGCGTCTACAAGACCGACTACACGTCATTGCTGCGTGGCTTCTTCAGCGACGCCGCAGCAATGACCAGCATCGGGATCAAGCTGGGGAATGCGGAAAAAGACCGTCTTGCCATCGGCTACCACAGCGACAATCCGGTGCCGACCTCGCCGATGCCACAGTTGCCATGGGGCGCTTCCGGCAACGTCAAGGCAACAGTGCCCGACATGGTGAAATACCTTCAGTTCCAGCTGGCCAACGGCCCGGTGGTGCAGGAATCGCATCGCACTCTGGCCAGATTCGACGACGAGTTCAGCATCGGCTATTTCTGGAACATCGTCGCTGGCGATCGCCAGAAGGGTGTCTATTACGCCCACCACGGTGGCGTTCCACGCTCGCAGTGCTACATCTACATCATGCCTGAGCACGATCTGGGCATCTTCGTGATCACCAACCAGAGCGGCGACCGGACCGCGCGTGCCATGGAGGCGGCGATCGATACCCTGGTCGGGAGAATCGCGGCGCGTTGAACCGCCCGCTGAGGCTCGGGCCCACGCGGCCCGGTCCGTGCACCAATGTGGCTTCGCAGGACGACGTGTCGGACAAGCCTGGAACCGATCTGGACAGACTGCTCGGCCCCGGCGGCTGTCGGCCGCAGGGCTTTGCGCTCGCATTCCTGGCGTTCGTCGCTGGATATCATCGTTGGTCGCATGGTCTGCGCCGCGGCAATGCCCTCGGCTAGGCTATAGCGATCGACCGCAGGGATGACGACCCCATGAACCGCTGGCTTTTCCTGGCGCTTGCTGCGCTCCCGTTCACTGCCGGTGCCGTGGTCATCCGTGATGACGTTGACGACGCCCGGTATCAGATCGATGCCTCTGTCTTCCCGGCGCTGGCTGACATGCCGGGTGAAGGACATGGCGTTCTCATCGCCCCGCGCTGGGTACTGACCGCAGCGCATGCGGCACCCATGGAAGGGATGGAAGAATCCATCTCCATCAATGGACGCGCCTATGCGGTCGAGCGCGTCTTCGTGCATCCCGGTTTCAGAAGAATGCCGGAGGCCCTGGGCAAGGAGGCGCTGGCGACAGGAAATCCCTCCAGGATCCACGCGTTCCTGGCAGCATCGGATGACATCGCACTGATCAGGCTTGCGACTGCTGTAAAGGATGTACAGCCCGTAGCGCTCTATCGCGGTGCTGCCGAAGTCGCGCAGATCGCGGCCCTGATAGGAAAGGGGGCTACCGGCAATGGCGTCGTAGGGCTGGTGCCGGGCGGCCCGCATCGCACGACCCTGCGGCGGGCATTCAACGCGATTACCGGCGGCAACGAACGGTATCTCTGGTACCGGTTCGATCCGCCACCGCAGGCCCTGCCGCTGGAGGGGGTTCTCGGCAACGGTGACAGCGGCGGTCCGCTGGTGATTGATGATCACGGAACGCCGCAGCTGGTGGGGCTTGGTTCGTGGATCACTGCGGTTCCAGAGCATGCGTTCGAGGCGGGGTTCTATGGCCAGGTGGTCTACAACGTTCGCGTATCGCGCTACATCGACTGGATCGAAAGCATCAGCCGTGACGCGTCACATTGATTGCTTTTCGTGGAGGCGTAGCAGTGCAGGGGGGGCGTTGCCCTGATCTCAGCCGGTGCGACGGGCGTTCGTATGCTTCCCATCATGGGCTCATCATTTCACCGTCCAGATTTCATGATCGTCACCCGGCCGTCCGGCTGGGTGCAGAGCGGTGAGCGCTGGGATCTGTGGTGGAACGGCCGTTCGGTGGCCAGTATCGTGCCGCATGCCGTGCTCGGGTTCCGCCTGAAACTGGACGCACGCAGGATGTCACAGAGCAAGGTCGTGTCCGTCGCCAGCGCCCGCCAGGCGAAGCGCTACGCCGAGCGCTGGTGCGCGGCGCGGCTCTGCCCACAACTGCCACTGCGTGACGCCGTCGCCCGACTGGTGCAGAGCGCGCCCGAATCGGGCGCCGTGTCCGCGCCGCCACTGACGCGGAAGCAGCGGCAGCAGGCCCGGCGCCTGGCCGAGGCCGGCGCAAGCGAGATGGGGCGGATCAAGGAAGCGCTGGCGCCACGGCCGCGCGTGATGGCCGCCAGACCCGAGGTGCAGGGACGAGGTGGAACCTGGTCTGTACCCGGCCAGAATCCATCCTGGCCGCACCGAAACGGGAACACCTCCCCAGCCAGGATTACGCCGAAAGCTCCTCACGCACGATCCTGGCCCCTTCGCTGAGCGCGCGCAGCTTGCCGCGTGCCACTTCCCGCGCAAGCGGCGCCATGCCGCAGTTGGTGCTCGGGTAGAGCTTGTCGGCATCCACGAACTGCAGCGCCCTGCGCAGGGTGTTGGCCACGTCTTCCGGCGTTTCCACCGTATTGGAGGCTACGTCGATGGCGCCCACCATCACCGTCTTGCCGCGCACCAGTTCGATCAGGTCGATCGGTACGTGCGAGTTCTGGCATTCCAGCGAGATGATGTCGATGCTTGAGGTCTGCAGCTTGGGGAACGATTCTTCATACTGCCGCCATTCCGAGCCCAGTGTCTGCTTCCAGTCGGTGTTGGCCTTGATGCCATAGCCGTAGCAGATGTGCACCGCCGTCTGGCACTTCAGGCCCTCAACCGCACGCTCCAGCGCGGCCACGCCCCAGTCGTTCACTTCGTCGAAGAACACGTTGAAGGCCGGCTCATCGAACTGGATGATGTCGACGCCAGCGGCTTCCAGCTCCTTCGCTTCCTCGTTGAGGATCTTCGCGAACTCCCAGGCCAGCTTTTCGCGGCTCTTGTAGTGCGCGTCGTACAGCGTATCGATCATGGTCATCGGGCCGGGCAGGGCCCACTTGATCGGCTGCGTGGTCTGGCGGCGCAGGAACTTCGCATCCTCGACGAACACCGGCTTCGGACGGCTCACGGCGCCGACCACGGTCGGCACGCTGGCATCGTAGCGGTTGCGGATGCGGACCGTTTCGCGCTTCTCGAAATCGACACCGCTGAGGTGCTCGATGAAAGTGGTGACGAAGTGCTGCCGGGTCTGTTCGCCGTCGCTGACGATGTCGATGCCGGCGTGCTGCTGCTCCTGCAGGGACAGGCGCAGTGCATCCTGCTTGCCTTCAGTCAGGCCGTCGTCCTGCAGCTTCCAGGGTGACCAGAGCTTCTCGGGCTCGGCCAGCCAGGAGGGCTTGGGCAGGCTGCCTGCGGTGGAGGTGGGAAGCAGTTTCTTCGTCGACATTGCGTCTGGTTTCCTGGGGGCGAATGGGGAATCAATGGATCAGCGGGCAGCCCACTGCTCAAGCACGGCGCGGTACGGCTTGATGAAGTGTTCTTCGGTGAACCGGCCCTGCTTGACCGCCAGCTGGCTGCGCTCTTCGCGGTCGTAGACGATGCGGGTGGAGGAGTAATCCTGGTGCTTCAGGCTGGGCTGGTAGACCTTGCCGGCCACGGAATTGGCGTTGTAGATCTCCGGGCGGTAGATCTTCTGGAAGGCCTCCATCGTGCTGATGGTGCCGATCAGCTCCAGGTTCGAGTAGTCGCCCAGCAGGTCGCCCTGGAAGTAGAACGCCAGCGGTGCGACGCTGCCCGGCGGCATGAAGTAGCGCACCTGCAGGCCCATCTTGTCGAAGTACTGGTCAGTGGGAGAGAACTCGCCCTGGCGATACTCCACACCCAGGATCGGATGGTGGTTCTCGGTGCGGTGGTAGGTCTTGCTGCTGGATACGCTGATGCAGATTACCGGCCCCTTGCTGAAGTTGGCGCGGTAGGCCTCGGACTCCAGGAAATGCTTGAACAGCTTGCCATGCAGGTCGCCAAAGCCCTCCGGAATGCCAAAGGTGGCCTTCCCTTCGTTGCTGGCCGGCAGCACCACGCTGAAGTCGTAGTCGCGCACGTAGGACGAGAAATTGTTGCCGACGATGCCTTCGGTACGCGCGCCGGTGCGGGTGTCGACGATGGTCGGGCGCAGCACTTCGATCAGCGGGAACGGATCGCCGCCATCGCCGTTGCCGATGTGCATCTCCACCGAGATGATGTCCAGCTCGACCGCGTAGCGATCCGCGCTGGGGTTGTCCCAGTGCGCCAGATCGTTGAAGCGGTTGTTGATCATGCTGATCGTGTTGCGCAGGTTTTCCTGGCGGGACGCGCCGCGGGCCAGGTTGGCGAAATTGGTGGTGATGCGCGTCCCGTCGGCAGGCTGGTAATCCTCGTTGAAGGGGATCTGCGTGATGCTGAAGGTGAAGGTGTCGGTCGTCATGGGTGGCGTTCCGTAGTGCGGGGTGACATCCGGATGCGGGCGAGGGCATCCGGCATTCAAAGTGCTGCGGCCGCTTCCAGGTCGGCGGCGCGCTGGCGAGGCAGGTCCAGCAGCGGCATGGCCCGCCGCACCGCCAGCCGTGCGCGCTCGACCAGGGCGTCGTTGTGCACGCGACCGTCGGCGAAATCGCGGTCGGTGGCGTAGACGCCCAGCGGCAGGGTGCGCGCCTGGAAGAAGCTGAAGAGCGGGCGCAGCTGATGGTCGATCACCAGCGAATGGCGCTCGCTGCCGCCGGTCGCGGCCAGCAGGATGGGGGTGTCGACCAGTGCGTCCTGGTGGACGAAGTCGAAGAAATGCTTGAACAGCCCTGTGTACGAGCCGCGATAGACCGGCGTGCTCACCACCAGCACATCGGCCTGCTCGACGGTGGTCAACTGGCGTTCCACGGTGTCGGGCAACTGCGAACGCCAGAGCGCACCGGCCAGCTGCGGGGCCAGTGCGCCCAGTTCGACCAGGTGCTGCTCGCTGTGGATGTCCTCGCCGATCAGGCCCATCAGATGCTCGGCCAGGGTGGCGGCCTTGGAGGGGCGCTGCAATCCGCCGGACACGGCGACGATTCGAAGGGGGCGGGCAGGTGAAAGCATGACCCGATGCTAGCCATGCCCTTCCATGACGTAAAATGGTATTACTTCACCTATCCATGAGCAGGATTCATCGTCATGCTGGAGCGGATCCACCTCAGCATCGTGCAGCAGGTCGAGCAGCAGGGCTCGCTTACCGCGGCCGCCGGCGTACTCAACCTGACCCAGTCGGCCCTGAGCCACAGCATGAAGAAGCTGGAGCAGCAGCTGGGCACTGATGTATGGCTGCGCGAAGGCCGCAGCCTGCGCCTGACCCAGGCCGGGCAATACCTGCTGGCCGTCGCCAACCGCGTGCTGCCGCAGCTGGATCTGGCCGAGGAGCGGTTGGGCCAGTTCGCACAGGGCGAGCGCGGCGCGCTGCGCATCGGCATGGAATGCCATCCCTGCTACCAGTGGCTGCTGAAGATCGTCTCGCCGTACCTGGCCGCGTGGCCGGATGTGGATGTGGACGTCAAGCAGAAATTCCAGTTCGGCGGCATCGGCGCGCTGTTCGGCTACGAGATCGACCTGCTGGTTACCCCCGATCCACTGCTGAAGCCAGGCCTCAAGTTCATTCCCGTGTTCGACTACGAGCAGGTGCTGGTGGTGGCCAGGAACCACGCCCTTGCCAAGGTGGATTACGTGAAGCCGCGCCAGCTCGGCCAGGAAGTGCTGATCAGCTATCCGGTGCCGTTCGAGCGCCTGGACATCTACAACCAGTTCCTGCTGCCGGCCGGCATCACGCCGCGACGGCACAAGGCCATTGAAACCACCGACATCATGATGCAGATGGTGGCCAGCGGTCGTGGCGTGGCCGCCATGCCGCGCTGGCTGGTGGAAGAGTACGCCACCCGCATGGACGTGGTGCCGGTGCGCCTCGGTGCGAAAGGCATTCCCAAGCAGATCTATCTGGGTGCGCGCGAAGCCGATACCAGCATCGACTATCTGCAGGCCTTCATCGAACTGGCGCGGAACAGTTCGCCCCTGGCCAGCAATGCAGGCGTGGGCGCGTGATGCCCGCGCCTACGTCGCCGCGGGTGCAGGCCTTCCTTGATGCTTTTTCGCTGGAGGTGAGCGCCAGGGCCATGCCGGCGCTGGGTGCCGAAGCCACCCGCATTCCGCGTGGCACCACGATCTCCATTCCCTGGCTGGCCAGCGAGGACGACGACGCACGCCTGGCAGCGGCGCGCAGGGTGCGTGAACTGGGCTTCGAGCCGATGCCGCATCTCTCGGCGCGGCGCATCGGGTCGCGTGCGGTGCTTGAGCGCTTCCTGCAGCGTGCCGCCAACGAGGCAGGTGTCGCCCAGTGCTTGGTGATCGCCGGCGACCGGGCCACGCCCGCCGGACCGTTTGCTGACAGCGCTTCGATCATCGAGAGCGGCCTTCTGGAGAGGGCCGGTATCAAGGTCGTCGCCATCGGCGGTCACCCCGATGGCCATTCGGTCCTGGGCAGTGGCGCGTGCTGGCAGGTACTGGAACACAAGTGCCAGTCCATCGAAGCGCGCGGCATGGCGCCAATGATCATCACGCAGTTCGCCTTCGATGCCGACATCGTCCTGGCCTGGTTGCACGCGCTGCGCGCCCGTGGCATCCACGTTCCGGTGCTGGTCGGCGTGCCGGGCCCGGCAAGCATCGCGCGGCTGGTACGTTACGCCGCAATGTGTGGGGTGGGGGCCAGTGCATTGATGCTGTCCCGGTATGGCATCTCGATCGGCCGGTTGCTGGGCAGCGCGGGCCCGGAGGTGTTCGTGGACCGTCTGGCGGGCGGTTTGACTGATGCCCACGGGTTGGTCAGCCCGCACTTCTTTCCGTTCGGTGGAATTGCCCAGTCGTTGGACTGGATCAAACAGCATCGGGCGCTGCCATCGGTTGCCCGCCGCTGACAGGCCATCAATCGTGCCTGCCGGGCAGCGCATGGCCCGGTGCCGCCCCGCTCAGCCCCGGCGGTGGCGTATCCCTGACGGGGTACTGATCAGGCCCGCATTGCTGATGGCCTGGCGCGTACCGCACGTCCGGCACGCAAGCACGGTTCCTCCTCGCACATGCTCCATTTCCTGCTCGGCCCAGACGCTGGTTGCGCCGCAGGCCGTGCAGGTGGCTTCGATCTGCAGGGCACGGGCCAGGTCGCCCTCCGCGCCTGGCGTGTAGGTGAGGTCCCTGATCTTGAATAGGCCGGTATGACTCATTGGAACGCCGTTGTGGGTGCACTACGGGAAGATGCGAGGCGAAGGTGTCGACAGGGTTGGCACAGTGTCGAGAAACGGCGCGCTTCAGCTCATGGATCACTACGCAGCACGAACTCCTCCAGCCGCGCCCGGCTGACGGACTGGTGGTTGCCACAGCCTGGGCAACTGAGCGAAGCAGCGCCGTTGAGGTCGACGAGGCCATGATCAGGAATGGCGCGGAACTGCCTTGAACACTTCAGGCAGGAACAATCGATCCGGGTGACCTGCAGCAGGGTGCCATCCTCACGCGCCACTCCTTCGACGCTGTTTACATAGAACTGTCCGATGTCGCGCATGAAGATGAATAAAGCCCTGAACGTACGGGGGCGTTCATCATGCCGCCTGTCGCGCTGCTAGGCGCGAACCGTATTCTGAAGAATTAAGAATACGCATCACGGCCCGGACTTGCGCCGGGTGCTAGAGTGTGAATAGGTGCCGACGTGGCCCTGCATTCAAGGCGAAGTCCATGCCCATCCGGGCCGTTGTATACGCAAGCCAGGCCGTTGAAGGCCTTTCGATTGACCGCCTGGAAGCACTCGTCACCGATGCTGCGAGGTTCAACAAGCTTGCAGGGGTGACAGGCGTGCTGCTGCATGACGGCACGCGATTCGTGCAGTACTTCGAAGGGCCGGAAGATGGGGTGGCCAGCGTCTACGAGCGGGTGCTGCAATCGACCAGCCACACGGATGTGGTGGAGCTGGCCCGGGGGCGTGTCTCTACCCGGCAGTTCCCCTATTGGTCGATGCACCAGCTTCCTGCCGACCAGCTTCTGGTCGGCCGACTTGCCAGGGCCGACTGGTCACGCTTCAAGAGAAGCCAGCCCGAGGAGATTGCGGGTTCCGCGTGGGGTATTGATGTGCTGGCCGCTGCGGTTGAGCCCCACGTGCACGCCGCTTAGTTTGCGGTTCGGCGGCCGCTCCTTTTAGATGTGCAGCGACATGAAGGCTTTCATTACGCTCATCGCCCCATTTGCTGCGGGCCCGGCGCTTGCCGATTCCCCGCTGCCGCCGCCAGAAAGGTTCACGGCATGCTCCTCCACGCGAAATCTCTGTACCGATTCGGATCCAGCCGTCAATTCAACGCGGGTAACGCCACAGGCATCGGGTCAGGATGCCTGGCTGATATGCGGATGGCATCGCGGGTTGTTCCCGTCGGACGATGGGGAGCCGGTCGTGGTCGGCTACGAAGGCATGAACCTGGTTCCGGCTGACGTGACGTTGAGTGAGCCGGTGCTGCATTTCTACAATCGCGGCCGCCTGGTTCGCACCGTTACGCTCGATCAGTCGTATCGGCGCACCATGGTGTGACCGCGCCATCACTCGCATTCACCCCGCAGCAGCGAAAATGCACCATCGGGCGCGCCCCTACGCGCGCCGCTCACTGCCCGCAGGATCGCGAAGATGTCCAATCCCCCCTTTGGTGAATCGTCATGTGCCGCCGCTGCCAGCGGTTGCGTCGAGGTGCGCGGCGCGCGCGAGCACAACCTCAGGAATGTCGACGTCTCCATCCCGCGCAACGCATTGGTGGTGTTTTCCGGTGTTTCGGGCTCCGGCAAGTCATCGCTGGCGTTCGGCACGATCTTCGCGGAGGCGCAGCGGCGCTACTTTGAGTCAGTTGCGCCGTATGCACGGCGTCTGATCGACCAGGCCGGCGTGCCCGATGTGGACGCCATCGACGGGTTGCCGCCCGCAGTGGCCCTGCAGCAGCAGCGCGGCGCCAGCAACGCGCGCTCATCGGTGGGCAGCGTCACTACGCTGTCCAGCCTGGTGCGCATGATGTATTCGCGTGCAGGTGCATACCCGGCCAACCAGCCGATGCTTTACGCCGAGGACTTTTCGCCCAATACCCCGCAGGGCGCCTGCAGCACCTGTCACGGGCTGGGGCACGTCTACGAGGTGACGGAAGCCTTGATGGTGCCGGATCCGTCGCTGAGCATCCGCGAGCGCGCCATCGCCTCCTGGCCGCCGGCCTGGCATGGCCAGAACCTGCGCGACATCCTGGTCACGCTCGGCTACGACATCGACGTACCGTGGAAGAAGCTGCCGAAGAAGGATCGGGAGTGGATCCTGTTCACGGAGGAAACGCCCACCGTGCCGGTCTATGCAGGCTTCACGCCTGCCGAGACCCGGGCTGCGCTCAAGCGAAAGCTCGAGCCGAGCTACATGGGTAAATACACCGGCGCGCGTCGCTATGTGCTGCATACCTTCGCCAACACTCAGAGCGCGCTGATGCGCAAACGGGTTTCCCGCTACATGGAAGGCAAGCTGTGCCCGGTCTGCCACGGAAAGCGCCTGAAGCCGGAAGCGCTCTCGGTCACCTTCGCGGGCGTGGATATCGGTGAGTTCATGCGGTTGCCCCTGGATCAACTGGCGGATCTGCTGGAGCCCATCGCGGAAGGTGATTTCGGCGCACACAGCAAGGGTGCACCTATCAGCAGGCATGCGACACCCCGCGATCGTGCCCGGCGCGCCGCGAGTGGCCGCGCGACGCACGAGGGTGCCCCCGACGTGCGCCTGACCTCGGCCCTGTCCGAAGAGAAGCGGCTGGCCGCACAGCGGCTGGCGGGCGGAGTCATGGGGCGGGTACGGCAACTGCGCGAGCTTGGCCTGGGCTATCTCTCGCTGGACCGCGCCACGCCCACGCTATCCGCCGGCGAACTGCAGCGCCTGCGGCTGGCCACGCAGCTCAGCTCGTTGCTGTTTGGTGTGCTGTACGTGCTCGACGAGCCTTCGGCCGGACTGCATCCCGCCGACAGCCAGGCGCTGTACGACGCATTGGACCGGCTGCGTGATGGCGGAAATTCGGTGTTCGTGGTCGAGCACGATCTGGAGCTGATGCGCCGCGCGCAGTGGCTGGTGGACGTGGGCCCGGAGGCCGGCGAGCGGGGAGGGCGCGTGCTCTACAGCGGCGAGCCCGATGGCCTGCGCCAGGTGCAGGATTCGCGCACGGCCCGGTATCTGTTCGACCAGGTGCCTGCGCCTGCCAGCCGCCAGCGAAGCGCCGCGAACTGGCTGGAACTGAAGGGCATCCATCGCCACAACCTGCACGGTGTGGACGCGCAGGTGCCGCTGGGATTGCTGACGGCGGTGACCGGCATTTCGGGGTCGGGCAAGTCCAGCCTGATGGCACAGGCCTTGCCCGAGCTGATGCTGCTGCACCTGGGGCATGAACCCGCGGACGATGGCGCCGAGGCGTCGCCGGACGACGGGCCGACGGTGATGGAAACCACCCGTGGCCAGTTGGCCGGTGATGTGGACGCCATCCAGCGGGTCGTGCAGGTCGACCAGAAGCCGATCGGCCGCACGCCACGCTCCAACCTGGCCACCTATACCGGGCTGTTCGATCACGTGCGCAAACTGTTCGCGGCGACGCCCGCCGCACGTCGTCGTCGCTTCGATGCGGGTCGTTTCTCGTTCAACGTAGCCAAGGGCCGATGCGAAACCTGCGAAGGCGAGGGTTTCGTGAGTGTCGAACTGCTGTTCATGCCCAGCGTCTATGCCCCATGCCCCACCTGCCACGGCGCCCGCTACAACGAGGCCACGCTGAAGGTGCTATGGAATGACCGCAACATCGCCGAGGTCCTGCAGATGACCGTAGACCAGGCGCATGCATTCTTCATGGCGGAAGAGGTCATTGCCCGGCCGTTGCAGCTGCTGCAGGACATCGGTCTGGGTTACCTGAGGCTGGGCCAGCCGGCCACGGAGCTTTCAGGCGGCGAGGCCCAGCGCATCAAGCTGGCCACTGAGCTGCAGCGCAGCCAGCGCGGGCGCACGCTTTACGTGCTGGACGAACCCACCACCGGCCTGCACGCGTCGGATGCGGACAGGCTGCTGGTTCAGCTGCAGCGGCTGGTCGACGCAGGAAATACGGTGGTGATGATCGAGCATGACATGCGGGCGGTCGCCCAGGCGGACTGGGTGATTGACGTCGGGCCGGGCGCAGGCAGCGCGGGTGGCACCATCGTGGCGAAGGGAACGCCGCAACAGGTGGCCCGCGCACGGGGAAGCAGGACAGCGCCTTTCCTTGCGCGCGAGCTGGCTCCTCTGTAGGGCCGAGCCATGCCCGGCCATCACCCTCGGCCAGATCCGGGGGCGGCCTGTCCAGCAAACGATGCTCAGGTCTCCCCGCGCCACTGGCTCATCAACATCTGCAGAAAGCGTTCCGCAGTAGGCGAGAGCAGGGCGCCCCGGCGACGGACGATCCCGATCGTGCGCGACACCACGGGGTTGCCAATCGTGCGCGTCACCAAGGTCGGATGATCTCCGTCCGGCGTGGCCATCTTCGGCAGGACCGACACGCCGATGCCGGCCTCGACCATGCCCAGTGACGTCGACAGGTGGGTCACTTCGTAGTGCCAGCTCAACTTGAGGTTCTCGCGCGCCAGGGCACCATCCAGCAGCGTGCGGTTGCCGCTGGTGCGATGCACGGTGATCAGCTGGTGCTCGGCCAGATCGGCCCATTCCACCTTGCGCTTGCGGGCCAGCGGATGACCGCGTCGGCAGGCCAGCACGAAGGGATCTTCGGCCAGCACGTCGAAATCGAGATTCGGATCGTTGGCGCCCATGAAGTTGATGCCGAACTCGACTTCGCCACGCTCTACCGCCTGCAGGCCTTCGGTGGCCGGGATATCCAGGATCCGGAAGCGCACGTTGGGATGCGCTTCGTGGAAACGCGCCATCACGCTGGGCAGGAAGTAGAACGCCGCCGTGGGCAGGCAGGCGATGGTGACGGTAGCGCCCCGCGTATCGTCCCGGCCCCGCAGTGAGAACAGTGACCCATCGAATTCCTCCAGCATGCGACGCACCAACGGCAGCAGGTTCTCGCCGACGGCGGTGGTGCTGACGCTGCGCGTGGTGCGCTCCAGCAGTGGCGAACCCACAGCCTGCTCAAGCTTCTGTATCCGTCGGCTGAGTGCCGGCTGGGAGACGTGCAGGATCTCCGCGGCGCGGTGGAAGCTGCGCGTCTCCGACACCAGCAGGAATGCGCGTAGATCCAGGATTTCGCAATTGATGCTCATTGGGTATCAATCATCAAAAAAACAGCAATTCACAGATCAATTGGAGTCATGCCAGTATCGAATCACAGAGGGGTCATTCATCCCCTATACGCATCAATCTAGCACACGTATGTCCAACGATCTGCTCAGCATTCCCTGCGTACTCATGCGCGGTGGTACATCCAAGGGCCCGTTCTTCCTGGCCAGCGATCTTCCGGTGGACATTGCTGAACGCGATCGCCTGCTGGTGGAAGTAATGGGGTCGGGCCATCCGCTGCAGATCGATGGCATCGGTGGCGGCAACGCGCTGACCAGCAAGGTGGCCATCATCGACCGATCCAGCCGGGCAGACGCCGACGTGGACTATCTGTTCGCCCAGGTACGGGTGGAGCAGCAGGTGGTGGACACGTCCCCCAACTGCGGCAACATGCTGGCGGCGGTGGGCCCGTACGCCATCGAGCGGGGGCTGGTGCAGGCTCAGGATCCGCAGACCAAGGTGCGCATCCACAACGTCAACACCGGCAAGCTGATCATCGCCACGGTGGAAACGCCGGGCGGCCATGTGGTCTACCGCGGTGATACGCGCATTGCCGGCGCACCGGGCTCGGCCGCGCCGGTCAGGCTTTCCTTCCTCGATGCCGCAGGCGCCCGCACCGGCAAGCTGCTGCCCAGCGGCCACGCCCGGGAAACCATCGATGGCGTGCCGGTCAGCCTGGTGGACTGCGCCATGCCGATGATGCTGGTGCGTGCCGAAGACCTGGGCGTGCGCGGTGATGCATCGCCCGCCGAACTGAACGCGGATGCCGCGTTCATGCGCCGGCTGGAAGCGCTGCGCATCGAGGCGGGCGCCCGCATGGGCATCGCCGACGCCGGCAACAAGGTCATTCCCAAGCCGGTGCTGCTGTCGGCGCCGCAACACGGCGGCGATCTGCAGGTGCGTTACTTCATGCCGCACCAATGCCACACCGCACTGGCGATCACCGGTGCGGTCGGCCTGGCCACCGCCGCCGTCACGCCGGGCACGCTGGCCCACACTTTGGTCGGATGCCTGTCCGTTCCCGGCAGCATTACCCTCGAACATCCGAGCGGGGACCTGCAGGTGGGCCTCAGTCGCAGCTCGGATTACGCACCGGTGATTGCCAGCGTGGTCCGCACTGCACGCCGCCTGTTCGAGGGGCGCGTGTACGCGACTTCGCCCGCGCCCGCCGCGGCCAGTGCCACCCAAGCCCGCCAATGGACGTCAGCGGCATGATCTGAACCCGGCAGGGCCGGCGCAGACGCGCATGCCTGCCATTACAACGTAGATGCTTCACTCCTGGGAGGGATGATGTACAAGCAGTTCTTCATGGCCGCGCTGTGCGCGGCCGGTCTGGCCGCGGCCGGTTGCAGCAACAGCGGGCGCGCGGAAGGCGCATCCACCGGCACCGGTGACGATGCACCCGTGCGCATCAGCGTCGGCTCCTACAACCTCAACAATCTTCCGTTCTTCATTGCCGATGCCAAGGGCTACTTCAAGGACGTCGGCCTGGACGTAAAAACCGAGAACTTCGCCCAGGGTGGCTCGAAGGTGCTGCAGGCCCTGGTGGCGAATTCCACCGACGTGGCGGTCGGTTTCTACGACCACACCATCCAGATGCAGGCCAAGGGCAAGGATGTGGTGGCCTTTGTTCTGCTCTCGCGCAATTCCGGCCTGGTGATGGCGGGGCGCGAAGATGCCACGTTTGATCCTGCGCGACCGGAGTCCATCAAGGGCCAGAAGGTCGGCATCACCGCACCGGGCTCCTCGTCCGACTTCTTCGTCCGCCACTTCCTCGCCCAGCACGATATTCCGGCTGACAGCATCTCGCTGATCGGCGTCGGCTCGGGCGCCGCAGCGGTCGCCGCGCTGGAGCAGGGCAAGATCGACCTGCTGGTCAACTATGATCCCGCCGCCACCCTGATTTCCGAACGCAAGGTCGGCAAGATCATCCTCGACGCGCGCAGCGACGAAGGCGCCCGCCAGGTCTATGGCGGGCTGTACCCGACCTCGGTGATGTATGCCAACCAGAGCTTCCTGGACAAGCGCCCCGAAGCGGCCGAGAAGATCGCCCGTGCCGAACAGATGGCGCTGAAGTTCATCGCCGACAACAGTGCCGAGGAGATCGTTGCCGCGCTGCCGGACAGCTATGTCTCCGGCGACCGCGCTACCTATGCCCGCGCGGTGGAGAACGCGCGCGCGATCTTCACCCGCGATGGACGCTTCACGCCGGCCGACCTGGAGACGCCGTTGAAGGTGCTGCGTGAGTTCAATACCGATGTGGCCAAGGCCAACATCGATCTGTCCAGGACCTACACCAATGCCTTCGTCGAGCGTGCCAACGCTGCGGCGCCGGCTGCCCAACCGTAAGCGGAGGTAACCCCATGGCCCTCAATGCCACCGTGCGCCAACTCAACGGCGCGCCGCAGCTGGAGCCTGCACAGACCATGGTCGCCATCAACAAGGTGACCATGTCCTTCGGCGAGTTCACCGCCGTTCGCGATGTCGACATCCAGGTGGGTGACGGCGAGTTCCTCGCCATCGTCGGGCCCACCGGCTGCGGCAAGAGCACCATCCTCAATTCCGTGGCGGGCCTGCTGAAGCCATCCTCGGGCGACGTGGCCATCGATGGCCGCACGGTCAGCGGCGTGCAGGAGTCGGTCGGCTACCTGTTCCAGCAGGACGCCCTGCTGCCGTGGAAGACAGCTTTCCAGAACGTCGAGCTGGGCCTGCGCTTCCGCGGCGTGCCCGAAGCCGAACGCAAGGCCAAGGCCAACGCGTGGCTGGCCAAGGTCGGCCTGGCCGGTTTCGAGCATCGCTATCCGCACCAGTTGTCCGGTGGCCAGCGCAAGCGTGTGCAGATGGCGCAGGCGCTGATCGTCGAGCCGAAGGTGATCCTGATGGACGAGCCGTTCTCGGCGCTGGACATCCACACCCGCCACCTGATGCAGAACGAGCTGCTGCGTCTTTGGCAGGAGGACCGGCGCTCGGTGATCCTGATCACCCATGACCTGGAAGAAGCGATCGCGCTGGGAGATCGCGTGGTGGTGCTGTCCTCCGGCCCGGCCAGCCGCGTGGTGCGTAGCTTCGACGTGGATCTGGAACGTCCGCGCAACGTGGCCGAGATCAAGCTGGATGACCGTTTCACCGACCTGTACCGCGACATCTGGGCCTGCCTGCGCGGCGAAGTGGAGAAGAGCTATGCACGCCAAGACTGACAAATTCATCCAGCTCGCCTTGGTAGTCGCCGTTTTCGGCGGCTGGGAAGGCGGTATCGCGCTGGGCGTGATCGATCCGTTCTTCTTCCCTTCGCCAACGGCCATCGTGCAGCAGGCCTGGACCTGGTTGTCCGATACCTCGTTCTACCAGCATGTCTACATCACCCTTACTGAAACCGCGCTGGGCTACATCATCGGCACCGGCCTGGGCGTGGCCGGCGGTGTCTGGCTGGGCCTGAGCCGCCGTTCGGCGCGCATCCTCGATCCCTTCATCAAAGGCTTCAACGCGATTCCGCGCGTAGTGCTGGCGCCGATTTTCGTGTTGTGGCTGGGGCTGGGCCTGTGGTCGAAGGTGGCGCTGGCGGTCACGCTGGTGTTCTTCACCACGTTCTTCAACGCCATGCAGGGCGTGCGCGAGGTGAATCCGGTGGTGCTGGCCAATGCCCGCATCCTGGGCGCAAGCCGCAGCGATCTGCTGCGCCATGTCTACTTCCCGGCAGCGGCCAGCTGGATCCTGTCCTCGCTGCGCACCTCGGTCGGCTTCGCCGTGGTCGGCGCGATCATCGGTGAGTACCTCGGCGCTTCGGCGGGCCTGGGTTACCTGATCGCGCAGGCCGAGGGCAACTTCAATGCCGTGGGTGTGTTCGCCGGCATCATCATCCTGGCCGCCTTCGTGCTGGTCATCGACGCCCTGCTGGACGTGGTCGAGAACAAGCTGATCACCTGGCGTCCCAACGCCCAGGCACAGGCCACCAGCTGACCGGGCCGGGCTGAGCCCGCCTGCCGCGCCGCCGGTCCGATCCGGCGGCGCGAGCTTCCTCCCCCGATCTTCCCCCGCACCACCGCAACAGGCCAGCGCCGGGCCAGGGGGCCGGCTGGCCGGAGAGAGAGAGTCCATGAACCCTTCCACCGTGCTGCCGCTGGCAGCGCTGCCGGTCGCGCTCGGCCTGCTGTTGGCCACTGGCCACGCCGACGCCCAGTCTGTTTCATCCCCGCCCGCGCCATTGAGCCAGGCCGAGCTGTCACGCCTGGTGCAGCAGCAGGCGCTGCAGATCCAGCAGTTGGAAGCGCGCCTACGCGCCGTCGAGGGTGGGCAGGGCACCGCGGCCGCACCATCCGCGCCGCCCGCGCCCGCGCTGGAAACGCGGGTGGCCGCACTGGAATCCGGCCAGTCCAGGCAGCCCAAGGTCTCCTGGGCCAAGGGCGCACCGGAGTTCAGCAGCGCAGACGGCACGACGGTGTTCCGTCCCCGCGGCCGCCTGTTCGTCGATGCCTCCAGTACGGACGGTTCGGCGGTCGGTGATCGCAACGTTTCGGGCACCGAGGTCCGTTCGGTGCGCCTGGGGGCCGAGGGACGCTACGGCACACTGGGCTGGGTGGTGGAGGGTGACTTCGCCGACAACGCGGTGGCCTGGAAGTCGGTCTACGCCACGCTGGACCACACCCTGTTCGGCCTGCCGGCCGATCTCACGATGGGCAACCGCTTGAACGATCGCGGTATCGATGGCTCCAGCAGCACCTCCAACACGCCGTTCCAGGAACGCAACGTGGTCGGCACGTTGATGCTGCCGCAGCGCGGCCTGTTCGGTGTCGGGCTGACCGAGCGGGTGTACGGAAAGGGCTGGCACGCCAGCCTGTCGGTGGCCGGCAACGATCTCAACAACGCCGGCACCGACAACGACAGCCAGACCTGGGCCACGCGCGTGCACTGGAATCCGCTGGACACCGCTGGCGCCACGTTGCATCTGGGCGCATGGGCGTTCCACGAGAAGATTCCCGCCGGGGCCAGCGGCGTGGTGCGCAGTTCGGCCATCGCGGGGCATTTCAACGATCTGGTCAGGATCACGCCGGGCACACTGCTGGGCGCCGAGCGCAGCACCGCCTACGGTGCCGAACTGGCCGGCTTCTTCGGCCCGGCGTGGGCAACGGGCGAGTGGGGTACGCGAAGCCTGCGCGGGGCCGATGCCGGCGGTCGCTACGATCGCGACCACGCGGCGTGGGCGATTTCTGCCGGCTGGTTCCTGGCGGGCGCGCTGCCGTCGTACTCGGGCAAGGCCGGTACCTGGGGGAAGGTGAAGGTCGCCGATCCGGTGACGCGCGGCGGCGGCGGTGCCTGGGAGCTGAAGGGCCGCTATGAAGACGTGGACTATGCCGAGCTGCCCAGTGGCGGTACCGGTAACGCGTGGACCCTGGGCGCGAACTGGTACCTCAACGATTTCAGTCGCGTGATGTTCGAAGCCTCCCGTTGGCAGACCCCTCACCGCAACGGCAGCGCAATGGGCAGGGATGAAGGCACCACCTTCAATACCCGCCTGCAGCTGGTCTTCTAGGGCAGGGGCGCCGCCCGCACTCTGGTCACAGCAGCAACAACGCTGCGATGAGTGCAGGTGGCATCACCAGCGCGCCCACGCGCAGGAAGTCGAGCGCGCTGACATGCTCGCCTTCGCGACGCAACGCCATCAGCCACAGCATCGTGGCCAACGAGCCGGTCACCGACAGGTTCGGGCCCAGATCCACGCCGACCAGCAATGCGGCACGGGTCTGCGCCGGCAGGTCCGCCATCTGCCCCAACGAACCAGCCGCCAGGCCGACCGGCAGATTGTTGGCCACGTTGCCCAGCAGTGCAGCGGCGCCGCCGGCCAGCCAGCTGGCCTGGTGCGGCGACGTTTTCGCCAGTGCCTGCAGCGCGCTGGCCGAACTCTGGATGACACCGGTCTGCGCTACCGCTTCCACCAGCACGAACAGCCCCGCCACCAGCGGCAGCACCCCCCAGGATACGTGGCGCAGCAGCGGCAGCGGGCTGCGTCGCTGGCGGATCGCCACTGCCACCACGCTTAGCGTGCCCGCGCAGAACGTGGTCAGGCCCAACGGCCCGTTCATGGCGGACGTAACCAGCAGCACCGTGCCGGTGAACAGCACGCCCAGTGCGCTCAGTCGGCCACCGTCGGTCAACGGGCGATGCGCCGGCGCGGCCACCAGCGGCTGTGCGATTTCGCGACGGTGCACCCAGCGCAGCACAAGATAGGTCGCACCGATCGCCGCCAGCGAGGGCAGTGCGAACTGCGCCAGCCACTGCAGCAGCGGCGGCATGTGCTGGCCGTACACCACGAGATTGGCCGGGTTGGAGATGGGCAACACGAAGCTGGCCGCGTTGGCGATGAAGGCACAGACAAACAGGTACGGCAGGGGATTGGCCCGGGCCGCCTTGCAGGCCGCGTAGACCGCCGGCGTCAGCACCACGGCTGTCGCATCATTGGAAAGAAACACCGTTACCAGCGTGCCGACCAGGAACACCAGGTCGAACAGGCGTCGCCCGGATCCGCCCGCGTGCCGCACCGCGTACAACGCCAGCCAGTCGAACAGCCCTTCGCGGCGTGCGAGCTCGGCCAGCACCATCATGCCGACCAGGAACAGGTAGACATCGCGGCCCTCGGCGACGGCGTGCCAGGTAGTGCCGAACGACACAGTGCCGCTGAGCGGAAGCAGCGCGGCCGCACCGAGCGCCCATACATACTCCGGGATACGGAACGGACGGAACAGCAGGCCGACAGTGGCAACGGCCACCGCCATCCAGATGATGAGGGAAGAATGGGAAGCGAGCATGGGGTAGGGGGCGTGCGCGGTGCCGTCCATCGACCGCGTCGCCGGTTCTCCGGCGCATGTGATCGGCGTGCAGGCGCCCGCTGCGATCAGTGCAAGTGCCGGGGTTGCGGCATCATACCGTGCCGGCTGCCCAGCAAAGGCCCTGGCGCGGCACGTTACGTGACGGCCGCACCAGGGCATTCAACACCGCGCCTACTGCGACGCACACTCCACCTTGCGATCGAACTCGGTGCCCAGTACGACCGAGGTGATCGCAAGCGTTGTGCCCTTTCCGGCGCGCAGCGCAAACGGCACGTTCAAGCGGCTCATGTCCGCCCCGGCGTTGGCCAGGCACTTGAGGGGAACGCCCAGCCTGACCCACTCATTGCGCGGCGCCGCCGACAGCGCGGGGCCCAGCGCAACCTCGGCAGCACACGCCGCCCCGCAGGCGGTACCGAGTGTCACTGCGGATTCCGCCGGGAGCTGTTCGACACGCATGGTCGCTACCAAGGACAGCTCGCCGTTGGTCTCGCGCGACCAGTCCAGCGGAGTATTGGCCTGCAACGCCACCGTGGCCGGCGCCCGGAAACTGAACCGGCGTGCGCCCTCCTGCACATCGGTGTTGATTGCGACCATCGCCAGTGACTGGTCGGCAGTCGTTGCATTGGGATGCACGACATCGGTCGATTCGCCATTGGCGGCAGTCAGGCGAAGCATCAGGCCGGTGCCGGCCACACCACGATCGAACAGGGTACCGCTACCGGCGGCGTCCGGATCAATGCCCGGGTCCTCGGAAAGCGCAGGCAGATTTCCCTTGTCGGCATAGGTCAGGCCGTATCCGAAAGCGAACTGCGGATCGTAGTCCTTCTGCCCCACGTTGTTCTGGTACTGGTTAGCGCGGCGTGGCCAGGAGTAGCTCAGCTTTCCGCGGAAGTCGTGTTGCACGCGCCCATCGGCCCCACGCAGCAGCACATCGGCCACGCCCCCACCTTCCGATCCCGGCAGCCACGCGGCCACGAAGGCATCGGCGGCGTTGATTTCGCGGTTCAGCCACAACGGGCGCCCGCTCAGGAACACCCCCACGACCGGAATGCCGTCTGCCTTCAGGCGTCGCATCAGCTCCAGGTCTCCGGACTTGCCGTTCTTGAACATCAGGTTGGGCAAGTCGCCCTGGAATTCGGCATACGGATCTTCGCCGAACACCACGATGGCCACATCGGGCCGGTTGCGATAACGGCCATCGACCGCCAGTTCGGCCTGGCCGCCGCCCGACCTGACCTGTGCCTCCAGGCCTTCCCAGATCGTTTCAGCATTCGGGAAGTCCTCCCGACGCGTGCCATCGCCCTGCCAGCTGAGCGTCCAGCCGCCCGCCTGACGGCTCATGTCGTTCGCGGCATCGCCCGCAACCAGCACCCGTTGTTTCGGCCGGAGTGGCAGCAGCTGGTTCTGGTTCTTGAGCAGCACCAGCGATTCACGCACGGCCTGCCGCGCCACCTGGCGATGCGCCGGCGCCCCGAGCAGCTCGAATCTGCCGCCCAATGCGCGCTCGGACGGCTTGGGTTTGTCGAACAGGCCCATGCGCATCTTCGCCCGCAGAATGCGGCGAACGGCATCGTCCAGCCGCGCCTCCGGCAGGCTGCCGTCCTTCACGTGGGCCAGCGTGCTTTCATACATCCCCTTCCAGCTGTCCGGTGCCATCGCCATGTCCAGGCCCGCCACGTAGGTCCTGGCGCAGTCGGTGTTGCTGCAGCCCTTGATCTGGCCATGGCCGTTCCAGTCACCGACCACGAAGCCGCCGAAACCCATCCGGCCCTTCAGCACATCGGTCAACAACGGCCTGTGCCCATGCATCTTCTCGCCATGGAAGCTGTTGAAGGACGCCATCACCGACTGCGCGCCCGCATTGATCGCCGGCAGGTATCCGGCGGCATGGATGTCGCGCAGTTCTGCCTCGCTGACCGTGGTGTTGCCCTGGTCCTTGCCGTTGCCCGTGCCGCCATCGCCGAGAAAATGCTTGACCGTGGTCATCACGTGGTGGTCGTCGAGGAAGTCGGCCGCGCCGGCCTTGCCCTGCAGGCCTTCGACGAAGGCCCCTGCATAGCTGGCCACCAATGCCGGATCTTCCGAGTAGCCTTCGTACGTGCGCCCCCAGCGGTCGTCCTGCGGAACGGCCACGGTCGGCGCGAAGGTCCATTCCATGCCGGTCACACGGGTTTCGGCCGCGGTGATCCTTGCGATCTCGCGCAGCAGTTCCGGGTTGCGCGCTGCGCCCAGGCCGATGTTGTGCGGGAACAGAGTGGCACCCACCACGTTGCTCTGGCCATGCATCGCATCAATGCCCCAGACGATGGGAATGGCCTTGCCACCGTTGCGCGTGTCCATCGAGGCTTCCCAGAACGCGTCGGCCAGCGCAAGCCATTCGGCGGGTTTTGCGTTGTAGCGGCCACCTGGGTCGGATGCGCCGCCCGCCAGTATTGAACCCAATCGATATCTGCGCACGTCGTCGGGCGTGATGCTGGCGATATCGCCCTGCACGATCTGGCCGACCTTTTCTTCCAGCGTCATTGATGCGATCAGCGCGTCGATGCGTCGTTCCATGGCCGGATCGTTGGCCAGTGGCCAGGTTGCCTTGGGCCAGTGCGCGGGAGTGATGGTACCTGCGTCGTTCACCGGGGCAGGGGCCGCACCGGTCGCAGGCACCAGCGCCATGGCAAGCGATGCAGCCAGCAGCAGGCGGTGAGGACGTAGAACGGGGTTGCGCTTCGCACGATCGGAATGACGGACGTTCATCGGAACAATCATCTCGGAAGGGTGGCTTGGGTGGGCTCGGCGACCAGAAAGCAACCTGACAGCGTTGTCAGTCGGAACCGAGCATACCCAGCCGGTGGAACGAATGCTTGCTGCACAGCGGCATGGGTTTTGAGGATAAAGTTGCATCTGCATCCACATTCCGTGGTGCAGGATTTCGGTAGAGATGGTGAGGCTATGACGGGCAGAGGGCGGGGGATGCCGGGACCTGAGCAGGTGCTCGCAGGCAGGCCGGGACGCGTGCGGATCGAGGATGTCGCGGCAACGGCCGGGGTCTCGATGAAGACCGTCTCGCGGGTGCTCAACAACGAGCCGAACGTCTCCAAGAGCACCCGCGCCCGGGTGGACGCGGCAGTGGAAAAGCTGCGCTACCGCCCCTTGCCCTCGGCACGGGTCCTCGCCGGCCGGCGTTCCTACCTCATCGCGATGCTCTTCGATAATCCGTCCTCGAACTATCTGATGGAGATCGAGATGGGGGTGCTGGATGCCTGCATGGAACAGCACTACAACCTGATGCTCGCTCCGCTGATCTACGACGCGGCCGATATCGTGGAAAAGGTCGAGTCATTGATCATGCAGTCGCAGCTCGACGGCGTGGTGCTGACGCCGCCCCTGACCGACGACACGGCCCTGCTGGAACGCCTGGTCGACCTGGGCATTCCGTACTCCAGCATTTCGGCGAAGGAACAGAACCGGAACGTGGGCGTCGTCGTGGATGAAATCGGCGCGGTGGTGGCGCTGATCGCACACCTGGCCTCGCTGGGCCATACCCGCATCGCCCATATCAAGGGACACGCCGCGCATGGCGCAAGCATGTGGCGCCTGGCAGGCTATCGCGAAGGCCTGCGCAGGGCAGGCCTGCGCTACGACCCCAGCCTGGTGCTGGAAGGTGAGTTCTCATACGAATCCGGCTACATCGGCGCCAACGCACTGCTTGATCGGCCTGATCGGCCGACCGCCATCTTCGCTGCCAACGATGATATGGCGGCAGGCGTCATCTGTGCGGTGTTCGAGCACGGCCTTTCAGTGCCGGGCGACATCTCGGTCTGTGGTTTCGATGACACGCCGATCGCCCGCCAGATCTATCCGGCGTTGACCACGGTCTGCCAGCCCACCCGAGAGATGGGCCGGCGGGCGGCCATGGAGCTGATCAAGGAAGTGCGCGAGCTCGGCAGCGGTGGCGTGGTCGATATTGACTACGCCCTGCAGGTCCGGCGATCCACGGGGCCGCTCCGTCACGATTGAACGCGGTCCAACGGCCTGCCGGCGCGATCGGGACGCCGCGCTGGCAGGGCAGGGGCGCGGTTCAGCTCAGTGGCCCGCTTCGGTTGCCAATCGCTCCAGGTCAACACCCTGGCAACGAAGTGTACGGCCAGCCGCCCAGGCGTAGAACGCCAGATAGCAGAAACACAGCACGCCAATGATGAAGCTGTAGTGCACGCCGACCTTGTCGGCCAGTGCGCCCTGCGCCCAACTGACGATGCCGCCGCCCATGATCATCATGATCAGCAGGCTGCTTGCCTGGTTGGTGTGGCGGCCCAGGCCGCTGATGGCCAGGGTAAAGATGCAGGGCCACATCGTGCTGCAGAACAGCCCGACACTGATGAAGGCGATCACACTGGTCATGCCGGTGGTGAACATGCCGACCAGCTGCGCCGCAATGCCACACACGGCAAAGTACAGCAGCATGCGCGACGGATTGCCCCTGCTGGCCAGGGTTGCAATGATCATCAGGACGATCACCGGCGCGTAGTGGAGGAACTGTGCGGAGTTGTGGCCAGAGATCGCGTTGACGGCAAGGTAGATGGCGAACGCGACGAACGGCAACACCAGCATCAACAGCTTCCGGGTGCCTGCGCGCACATCGAACGCGCCTGCGGCACCACCCCAGCGGCCGATCATCAGGCTGGCCCAGTACAACGACACGAACGGGGCGATCACCGAGGTTTCCAGCCCCAGTCCGCCCTTGCTCAAGGGCTGCTCAAGGTAGGCTGGAAGATTGTCGATGGTCGATACCTCCACGCCGACGTAAAGGAAGATCGCGATCATGCCCATGACCAGCTGCGGGTAAGCGAGCGCAGATCTGCGATCTGTCTGGTGATCTGCCCCGGTTGCACCTGCGGGGACCGTCGCGGACAGCTCGACATGATTGGGCACGCTCGAGAACCGCAGCAGCACGGCTACCAGTACGAAGGCGGCGCCCAGCACCAGGTATGGGATCTTTACGCTCTCGATGCTCGCCTCTGTGTTGCCCGCTGACACGCTGCCAAAGATGGCAATGCTCACCAGCAGTGGGCCTACCGTCGCGCCCAGGTTGTTGACACCGCCGGCCATGGTCAGGCGCTGCGATCCAGTGGCCGGATCACCCATGATCACCGCCAGCGTATTGGCTGCGATCTGCTGGAGCGAGAAGCCCAGGCCAACGATGAACAGGCCGGACAGCATCAGTGCAAACGAGCCGGTGTTGGCCGCGGGATAGAAGAGCAGGGCACCCAGTGCCGAGACCAGCAGGCCAAGGCAGATGCCGTTGCGGTAGCCCACCCTGTGCAGCAGGTCGCTGCCGATGGCGCGGGAGACGGCGATGTAGATCAGCGAACCGGCGGTGTAGGCAACGTAGAAAGCCATCGCCACGTACATGCTCTGCGCCTGGCTGAGATGGAACGCCTTCTTGAACACCGGAATGAGGATGCCGTTGCTTGCGGCAACGAAGCCCCAGAAGAAGAAGACGGTGATGAGTACACCGAACTGCGACCAGCGGGTTGTGTGTTTCATGATTCTCGTGTCATCGCGGGCAGGGCGACGCCCCGTGCGTTGTCGCACAGGGCGGGACGTGGTGATTGCGCACGGAGGGCCGGCGAAACCGGCCCTCCTTCAAGGCTGCGTTGCTCAGAACTGGTAACGCAGGCGCAGGCCGTAGCTGCGCGGATCGTTCAGGAAGCGGACGTTGATGCCGGAACCCACCAGCGCCTTCTGCGAGACGTCGTTGCCCAGCAGATTGTTGCCCCAGGCTTCCACCCGCCAGTTGCCGCTCAGTGAGGTGAAGCCAATGCCCGCGTTCAAGGTGGTCTCGCCCTTCTGGCGGTCAGGGAAGCCGGCCGCAGCGGCACTTTCGGTACGGTCATGGACCAGCTCACCAGTGGCCGGATCCTGTCGGATGAACTCTACGTCCCGGTTGTTGTACTGGGTGAGATAGAAGGCCGAGCGGTACGAGGCCAGCAACTGCCAGTCGAAGGTGCCAAAGCGCAGCTCGGTCGTATGCTGCAGGCGCACGTTGAAGGTGAGCTTCGAGGCCAGCGGCAGTTCATTGCCGGACAGGTCGATCAACGAAGTGGCACCACCGGCGTCGTAGTTCTGGCTGCGGACATCGGCGACGGTGCCGCGCTTGATCTCACTGTCCATCCAGAGTGCATTGATGTTGACCATGAAGTTGTGCGGGAATCGCAAGGTGCTCTCCGCCTCCAGGCCGTACACAGCGGACTTGCCGACGTTGCGGTTGACCAGCGCATAGCCGGTGGCTTCACCGGTGGTCGGGTTGGTGGCGATCACCGCCAGGTCCTGGAACACCTGGTCGCTGTAGTCGTAATAGAACCCGCTGACGTTGAAGGTCGAGGTGCGACCCAGCATCTGGAAGGAGTTCTTGCTGCCGATTTCGTAGGCAATGATCGATTCGGGCTTGAAGGTCTCGGGAATCTCCTTCGGATCAAACGTGTCGTTGAAGCCGCCCGCCTTGTGGCCGGTCGACACCAGGCCGTACAGCAGGCTGTCGTCGCTCACGTCGTACTCGAAACCCGCGCGCCAGTCGGTAAAGCTGAACTTGCTCTTGCCGAACTGCTGGGCCGGAATCGCGCTGACCTGGGCCCAGCTCTGGTACGGGCAATCGACGGTATCGCCACCGATGTCGGGGCGGTCCACGCAACCAAATGGGCCGCCATCGGGCACCGCGCCGATCTGCTGCAGCAAGGTGTCGTTGCGACCGTGTCGCAGCACGCCCTGCAGCAGGAAGCGGGCCATCTCCGCCTGCGAGGTGATGTTGCTGACATCAAAGTTCGGACGGCTCATGAACGCGGGCTCGAAGCCGGGCGTGCCGAGGCGCGTGGCAAAGTCCCCGCCCTGGCCAGGCAGGCCCAGCGACCAGTTGCCGCCGATGCCATAACGCGACTTCTTCTCCTCGGAGTAGCGCAGGCCGCCCTTCAGGCGCAGGCGATCGTTGACGTCGAACGTGCCATCGGCGAAAACGGCGGAAGACTTGCCATTGACCTTGGGCATGGTGAATTCAGTGCCCGAATACCAGCGCCCTTTGTCCACCAGCGAAAGGTAGCCCACCCGCTGGTCCTCGTTGAAGTGGAACAGGCCGGTGGTCCAGCGCAGCCGCTCGTCCTGGTCGGAGGTGAACCGCAGCTCATGTACCTGCGACTCCGACTCGGTCAGCCAGTACTGGGTGGAGTAGTTGTCGTAATCGATGCCACCGGGGTTGCTGGGCGATACCGGATCGATGTTGCGGCCCGGCCAGAGGATGCCTTCGCTCTGCGCATTGGTCTGGCGGTAGTCCACGTTGCGGTAGCTGCCGTTGTACTCCACCGCCACCTTGCCGAAGTCGTAGGAAATGCTGGTCTGCGCCCCCCAGTTGGTGCTGTCGAGCTTGCCCTGCGCGCCACGGTAGATGATCTTCCGCAGGTCGACATCGTCCGGCAGGTAGCCGGCCCTGGCGGCGGTGTAGACGTTGGCGCCGGGATAGCCCGTGCCGCCTTCCTTGCCGATGTCGGCCATGGCGAAGATCGACAGCTTGTCATCCGGCTGGTAGAGGAACGACAGTCGAGCGCCCCGGTCGTCCTGCACGCCAGCCGGTTCCAGGTCCTGCGCGCGCCCCGCATTCTTGAACGGCGAGTCCTTCTCCACCTTGTAGCCAGCCACGCGGAAGGCCGCGCCACCACCGATCGGGAGATTCAGGGCGAACTCGCCACCGCGATGGTCACGATTGCCGGCCTCGGCCTGAACATACCCACCGAACGCTTCCAGGTCGGGGCGCTTGGTGATGATGTTCAGCGTGCCGGCCAGCGCATTGCGGCCGCGCAGCGTGCCCTGCGGGCCCTTGTTGATTTCCACCCGCTCGACATCGTAGAACATGCCGCCCAGACCGCGCGGTCGTGCAATGTAGGCCCCGTTGATGTGGGGCGCGGCGCCCGGATCACCCAGTTCGGTGTTGTTCGAAGAGCCCACGCCGCGGATGAAGATCTCCAGGTTGCCTTCCTGGTTGGCCATGCTCATGCCCGGCACCAGGGCCTGGATGTTGCGCAGCTCATTGTTGATGCCCAGCGCACGCGTATCGTCCGCGGAAATTGCCTGGGCAGTACCTGCATATTTCTGCAGGTCCTGTTCCCGGCGTTCGACAGTGACGATGACGGCGTCCAGGGTTGAGGCCTCCCGTGCCTCGCTGGTGGCGGTCGAGCTGCTTTCCTTGGCTGATTGCGCTGCGACGGGCAGCGCTGCAGTGGCGGTGACGATGGTGGCAAGTACTGCCTGTGCGAGTGTGCTCTTCCTGAAATGGCCGGTCATAGGGTCCCTCTCTCCCCATAAGTGATGTCTGGACGTTCCCGCGCGACGCGCCGGACGTGGGCTCTTGTAAGCGCGACCTGACAACGCTGTCAATCAGAATGAATGATGGATGACCATAAGCCCGGGAAATCAGACAGTTGAGCGATCAGCAGTGCTGCTTGGCACGCCGCATTTGCTGCAATGCGAAACAAAATCGAGCGGCCTTGCCCCTTTCCTGCGACTGCAACGGCCGGATCGGAACCATCAGAAAGCGGGTCCGCAGGAAGGGCCATCGGCTTCGCGTATCCGCTGGCGGACTACGGGGCCATGCAGGGGGCGTGGTGCTGATGCTGTCATGTGGCCGGGCATGACTTCAGGCACTCGGTCGTGACTACAGCTGTAGGCAATGTGGACAGGCATTCACCGGAAGAGATGCCCATGAAAACTGCACGATGGTTGTCCGGCTTCGCGGCCTTGATGCTGGCCCTCCCTGCACTGGCCAGCACGACCACCACGGCCGACGCCGTCGCGACGATCGAACGCAACGCCCGTGCCGCGCATTCCGACGCGGTGCTTGTCTGGAAGGATGGAAAAGCACTGCTGGAGCCACAGCCAGAGACTGGCGAGGAGCCGGTTCACCTCATGTCTGCCACCAAGTCGGTGGTGGCGCTGGCCGTCATGCTCCTGCTGGACGACGGAAAGCTGGCCTCGGTCGACGAGCCGGTAAGCAACATCTTCGCGGAGTGGAAGCAGGGGCGGAAAAGGGACATTACGGTACGCATGCTGCTGGACCATACCTCTGGTCTGCAGAACGTGGCCAACGCGGGGGAAGAGCTGGAAGCGGCGCCGGACCTGGTCAAGCTCGCACTGGCGGCAGAGCTGAGCAGCGATCCGGGTACCACGTTCTCCTACAACAACAAGGCTACCAATCTGCTGCCCGGCATCGTCGAGCGTCTGGCAGGGGAACCGATGGATGCCTACCTTGAGAAGCGCCTGTTCAAACCGCTGGGCATTGCCCGATATACCTGGTTGAAGGACGGTGCGGGCACCCCCTTGGGCATGGCCGGATTGTCGCTGAGTGCCCGCGATCTGGCGAAGATCGGGCAGCTGCTGCTTGATGGCGGCGTGACCCCGGCGGGTACGCGCGTGCTGAGCGAGCGGTCGGTGGCGCTGCTGACTGGAGCAAGTGCCCGCTCCCCGGATGTTGGTCTTCTGTGGTGGCGCATTCCAGCATGGGAGCGTTATGAGCTGAAAGGCCAGATGGCCGGCTTCCTGGCGCAGCATGGGGTCAGCGCTCCGGTCCAGCAGGCATTGCTGGCCACCGGGGGCAGGGTATTCGACAGCAAGAGTGCATTGATTGCGTACGTGGCCGAGCGACTTGGGGCGGACTGGCCGCAGCACTATGGCAGCGAGATCACCGGTCGTGGACTCAAGCTGTCCGACATGTTCGACATCCAACGCGGCCCCACCGTTGCCTACGCCGCCAACGGTTACCTGGGCCAGCACCTGGTCATCGTTCCGCAGCAGCGCGTGGTTGCCGTGCGCCTCATCCACCGACGCGACAGCCATCGCGCGCCACTGGATGACTACGCGACATTCCCGGCGGATGTACTCACGCTGGCCCAGGCGCTTCAGTGAACGGAGGAGCCGGGCCTGCGCCCGGATCCTCGTCCACTGCTTCATGCTGCTGGCCGGAGTGGCAGGGTCTGGCAGGGCGCGCCACTACTTCGGCATCAGCACGGTATCGACAACGTGGATGACGCCGTTGGATTGGTTGACGTCGGCGATGCTGATGCCTGCTTTGCCACCCTTGGCGTCGATCACCCACAGCTTGCCGTCGTGGAGCGCCACGGTAAGCGGCTCGCCTTGCACTGTCTTCAGCGTGGCTTTTCCACCGTGCTTCCTGGCATCGGCCAGGAGCTGGGCGGAACTGAACCGTCCTGGGACCACGTGGTAGGTGAGGATCCGGGTGAGCTGCGCCTTGTTTTCAGGCTTCACCAGTGTATCGACCGTGCCTGCTGGAAGCTTGTTGAAGGCGGCATTGGTGGGCGCAAAGACGGTAAAGGGACCGGCGCCATTGAGGGTCTCGACCAGGCCTGCGGCCTTGACCGCTGCCACCAGCGTGGTGTGATCCCTGGAGTTCACGGCGTTTTCAACGATGGTCCTGGTCGGATACATCTCGGCCCCGCCAACCATTACCGGATCTGCGGCGAAGCTGGCGGAAGCGGCTGAGACGAGTACGGCGAAGCTGACTGCGGCGGCGATGCGCTGAAGAGCGTTCACGGTGCGTTCCTCGATAGGATGCCCGCACAGCGCGGGCATCCTACATACGGCTGGCGGGAGCGCCTGGATGCACCGGATGCAGGCCGGGTCAGTCAGGGGGAGGGCCGTGATGCGTGTCGAAATTCTCCCTGCAGCGGCGGAATTCCTCGGCGTGTCCCACTACCCAGGTCCACATCGGGATCATAAGAACCAGCAGCTCCCTGCCCAGCGGAGTGATGGTGTACTCCACGCGCGGCGGAACCTCACGGAAATCCTGCCTATGGATCAGTCCGTCCCTTTCAAGCTGACGCAGGGTACGCGTCAGCATACGCTGCGTGACTCCTTTCATCCGCCGCGCCACATCGGCGTGACGCAGTGTTCCGTAGACCCCCAGGGCGTGAATGATGCCCAGCGACCAGCGGCTGCCGGCATGCGCGAGTACCTCGCGGCGCAGACCGTCGTCGTCCGCGCTCATGCCGTCGCATATCGATTGTGAATGTCGCAGAAGCTCATCGGAACTCATGAACGGTGCGGTCGGTATCATCGGTGTGCCTTCTTACGTGGCAACGAGGGAGGGGCGCAGAATCGCCGCCATCGTACACACAGATGGTGGTTTCAATGTCTCCCCCGATTGCTTCCCGCTCAATCCTGGTCCTGGGTGCCGGCGAACTCGGAATGCCCGTCATCCGCAACCTGGCCCGGCTCGCGGTCGTGCATGACGCAAGCATCAGCGTGATGCTGAGGCCTGCGTCGATGGAATCCACACTACCGGACAAGCGTACGGTCATTGACCAGATCCGCTCGCTGGGAGTGGCCCTCGTTCCTGGCGACCTGGTCACTGCCACGGTCGATGAGCTGGCTGATCTATTTTCCGGTTATGACACGGTCATCGGCTGCACCGGCTACGCCGCTGGCCGCGACACTCCCATGAAGGTAGCGCGCGCCGCCGTGAAGTCGGGCATTACCAGGTACTTCCCTTGGCAATTCGGGGTCGACTTTGACGCCATCGGACGCGGCGGGCCACAGGATCTTTTCGACGCCCAGCTGGATGTACGCGACTATCTCCGCTCACAGGCCGAAATGGACTGGGTGGTCATTTCCACCGGCATGTTCACCAGCTACCTCTTCGAGCCGGAGTTTGGCGTCATCGATCTTCCCGGCAGAAAGGTCAATGCACTTGGCACAGCCTCCAATGCGGTTACGCTGACCACACCAGAGGACATCGGTGCAATGACTGCACAGATTGTCTTCCACTCGCCCCCCCTTCGAAACGAGATCGTCTATCTTGCGGGAGACACGGTCCGTTATGAGCAGCTGCCCGCCATCCTTGAGGAAAAGTTCGGTGTTCCCTTCAAGCTGATCGTGTGGAGCGTTCCCCAGCTGATGGAGGAGCTTGCCAGTGACCCATCAAACATGATCAGGAAGTACCGTGCTGCCTTCGCCCAGGGCAGGGGCGTCTCCTGGAGCCTGGACGGGACGTTCAATGCCAGCATTGGCGTGAAACTGGAGGGTGTCGACGACTGGCTGAAAGCCCACTTCGAGACTTGATGAGCCGTTGAGCGGCAATCGCGTGGACGAAAACGGATTCTCCTACAGACTCCAATCGACCCGCAGGCCGGCGATCAGCGCATTCGGCAGATCATGCTGGCGTGCGGGTTCGTTGAACTGGTCCGGATGCACGATGTAGTGCAGGTTCGGCGCGACCCGAAGCTGCGGGGTGACCTGGATGCCATAGCTCAGCTCCATCATCACCTGGCTCCCGTGCGGGGGTACCGCTGCCACCCGCTGCGGCACGGGCAAGGCGCAGGTTTTCCAGTGCGATGCTGCTGTACTTCTGCTGGGTCACGACAAAGGCGATGCTGTCCTGCGGCCGGCTGGCGAACGTACCTTTCTGCACAAGCCCGGCCTGCAGGAAGTGATCCTCGATCAACTGCCCGGAGGTACCCTTGAGCGCAGCGCCGAAAAGGGTCAGGCCACGACCATTGCCATCGCCGGTAAGCTGCTGTTCGAAGCGGGCGAACGCACCGGAACGACCGTGGCGTGTCGCGTACTCCTGGCCACTGCGCAGCGCCGGCATGCCATTGGCATCGCGCAGCGGGTCGCGATAGGTCGAGTTGTCCTGCCAGCCACCCAGTTCATAGCGGGCCTTCAAGCGCGCCGATGCCGGGCTGCGCCAGCCGATCGTGTACGGCACGATCCACCCGGTGGCCTGGTTCGTACTCCATTTCAGGCCGTGCTGGCCGTCCTCGGCCTGGCTCGGGTCGACCTGGTACGCGCCGACGCGAACATAGACATCCGGCGTCACCCAGACCGTGGCATCGGCCATCCAGCTCGATACCGGCCACCAGGTGAAGTTGCTGGTACGAAACACATAGGTCGGGTTGCCGCAGGCCGAGTTGCCCTGGAAGTACTGGCACAGCTCCGAACCAAGATGATGGATGTTGGCGACGCTGCGCCCGGCTTCCAGCACCAGCCGGTCGTCGAGCAGTTTCTGCTCCAGCGTCAGGTTGGCCAGGCGCGTGCCCTGGCCACCGTAGATTTCCTGCACCGAGGTGCTGTTGCCCGTGCTGCTGTTGGCGAGATTGGTGCCGTGGCGGTTGATGCCGTACGCCTTGATCGTCGCACCTCTCCAGCCAAACGCGGCGTCCAGGTCCACGTCGGCACCGAGCATCAGCTGGCCGGCATACGCCGTACCGCTGCGCTTGCCGCCGTCGAGCGTGGCGGCGGCTTCGCCGGTGTAGGCAAGCTTGGGGATGAGGACATCGCTCGCGTCGGCGGCTGCGGCCAGCGACGGCAGGACCAGCAGGATCGCTGTCGGCAGCAGGCGGCGGGAAGGGGAGGTCATGGGCGGGGCTCCGTGTGCAGGGCGTAGGTCGTTGAGCCCCTACGCGCGCAGGGACCGCAAAAGGACCGTGAGGGCAGGGGGATCAGGCCGCGGCCGTCACCGGCTTCTTGAGGATGCGCAGCGCGACTGCGGTGACGGCCACGCCAGCCAGCAATGCCAGCAGGTAGATGCCGAGATGAGTGACCGCATTCGGGATCGGCAGCACGAACACACCACCGTGCGGCACCTTCAGCTCGACGCCAGCAGCCATCGAGATCGCACCCGCCACCGCAGAACCCAGAATGAGTGCCGGAATGGTGCGCAGCGGGTCACGCGCGGCGTAGGGGATCGCGCCTTCGGTCACGAAACTGAGGCCAAGCACGCCGGCGGCACCGGCCGTGCCGCGCTCCTCGGCGGTGAAGCGGTTGCTGAACAGCCATGTCGCCAGTGCAATACCCAGCGGCGGCGTCATGCCGCCGATCATCGTCGCCGCCATCGGCGTGTAGACCTGGCTGGAAATCAATGCAGTAGAGAACGCGTAGGACGCCTTGTTGACCGGCCCGCCCATGTCCACCGCCATCATTCCGCCCAGCAGCAGGCCAAGCAGGATCGCGCTGCCGCCCTGCATGCCGCGCAGCCAGTCGGTCAGCCACGCCAGCAGCCCGGCGACCGGCGTACCGATCACGTACATCATCAACAGGCCGACCAGCAGTGTGCCCAGCACTGGCAGGATCAGCACCGGCTTGAGCCCTTCCAGGCTGCGCGGCAGGCGCAGCGCACGGTTGATCCAGTGCACGCCATAACCTGCAATGAAGCCAGCGAGGATGCCGCCGATGAAGCCAGCATCCATGTTCACTGCTACCAGTCCGCCGATCATGCCGGGCGCAATGCCGGGCCGGTCGGCGATGGAGTAGGCGATGTAACCGGCGAGCGCCGGCACCATCAACATGAAGCCGGACTTGGCGCCGATCTGGAACAGCGACCACGCCAGCGTGCCCTTGTGCGCGTCATCGAAGGCATAGATGCCGCCGAGTGCGAACGCCAGTGCGATCAGCAGGCCACCGGCAGTGACGAACGGCAGCATGAACGACACGCCGGTCATCAGGTGCTTGTAGGGGCCGGTGGCCCTGGTTTTTTCGGCCGTGCGGCCCGGAGTCGCGCTACCTCCCTGCACGCCGGCCTCGGCCAGCGCCTTGCGGATCAGGTTCTGCCCATCGTTGATCGCCGGCTTGGTGCCACTCTTGAACAGGCGCTTGCCGGCGAAGCGCGACAGATCGACTTCGCGGTCTGCGGCGATCAGGACGAGGTCGGAGGCAGCGATTTCCTCGTCACTCAACGCGTCCTGCGCGCCCACCGAGCCCTGGGTTTCGACCCGGATTGCATGGCCCAGTGCCTTGGCGGCCTGTTGCAGGCCCTCCGCCGCCATGAAGGTGTGGGCGATGCCGGTGGGGCAGGAGGTGACGGCGACGATGCGCTTGCCCGCATGCGTGCCGGCGTTGCCCGACACCGCGGCCACGAGCGGTGCGAGCGCCGCAACCGGGTCGTCCAGTACCTCGCCCAGGCTGGCATGCACGATCCCGGCATTGGCGAAGCGCGCGATGTCCGCCTCACCGTCACCCACCAGCAGCAGGTGCGTCGCGGCGGCGGCGTTCGAGGCAGACAGCGCGCCGGTCACGCCCTGGTCGCTGCGGATCTCGATCATCAGCTCGAGCCCGCGCTGGCGGGCGGCGCGGCGCAGCGCTTCGGCGGCAAGAACCGCCTCGATGCTGCGTTCGCCGGCGGCGATGACTACGGTGAAAGCGTGCATGGAAACTCCTGGAATTCTTCGGGCTCGTGCTTGCCGAAAGCGCTGCGGTCAGCCTGAAGCCGCCGCCGTGCTCCCGGCAGGGGGGTCAATCCAACCGCTCGATCAGTACATCGCCGGTCCAACCGCGTACCTGCGCCGGGTCCAGCCGTCGTGCGTCACCGCTTTGCAGCCGGCTCATCGAGAACGCGGTCGCCAGCCGCGCGCAGCCGTCCAGATCGATGGAAGGCTCCAGCAAGGCGGCAGCGATGCCGGCCACCATCGCGTCGCCCGCACCGACCGTGCTGCCCTGGGCCAGTCGCGGTGGTCGAGCGACCAGGGCGCCGCTGCGATCAATGAACAGCGCGCCGTCGGTGCCCATCGAGATCGCTACGAGCGCAACGCCACGTTCGACCAAGGCCTGGCCAGTGACGCGCAGGGCGCTGCGGTCCGGCAGCGGGGTGCCGGTCCAGGCCTCCAGTTCGTGGCGGTTGGGCTTGACCGCGTAGGGCAGCGCACCGGCGGTGTCACTCAATGCAGCCACAAGTGCGTCGCCGCTGGTGTCCAGCAACACGCGCGCACCGGCGGCGACGACCTGCGCCTGCAGTCGCGCCCATGCATCGGACGGCAGTCCAGACGGCAGGCTGCCGGACAGCACCACCGGAAGGCCCGGCAGCAGCAAGGCGCCAAGCCTCCGCGACACTGCGTCCAGAGCGGTATCGTCGAGGGCCAGGCCGTGCAGGTTGATGTCGGTGGTTTCGCCGTTGTCCTCGTCAACCAGCTTGATGTTGGTGCGGGTGCAGCCGGGGATACGCAGGCAACCATCCACGATGCCGCGCGTGGAGAAGAGCGCGCCGAACACACCGTCGTTGCCGCCACCGAGCACGCCCAGCGCGGTGGTCGGCACGCCCCAGTCGGCCAGGCAGGCGGCCACGTTGATGCCCTTGCCACCCGCATCGTCGCGGCTGCTGCGGGCGCGGTGCACATGGCCCGGCCGCAGGCTGGCCAGCCGCACGGTCTGGTCGATCGCCGGGTTCAAGGTAACGGTGACGGCGCGGGCGTTCATGCGCGGGCTCCGTCGAGGGCCCGCACCTGCTCGGCGGTTTCGCAGTCCAGCGCCGTCGCAGCCAGCGTTTGCAGATCGGCCAGCGCGCTGCCACGCAGGCGTGCCTTCACGGACGGGATGTCGTTCGGGGTCATCGACAGTTCGTCCACGCCCAGCCCTGCCAGCAGCATCGCGCCGAACGGATCGCCGGCCAGGCCGCCGCAGACACCCACCCAGCGCCCCTGCGTGCGTGCGCCGTCCACCGTGGTGCGGATCGCGCGCAGCACGGCCGGATGCAGGCTGTCGGCCTCTGCGGCCAGCTCCGGGTTCTGGCGATCGATCGCCAGCACGTACTGGGTCAGGTCGTTGGTGCCGATCGAGAAGAAGTCGGCGTGGCGCGCCAGCACATCGCTCTGGGCGGCCGCGGCCGGTACTTCGATCATGATGCCGATCGGCACGTCGGGTGCCTCGAGTTCGGTGCGCAGGCGCTCGCAGATGGCACGCAGTGCGACCAGCTCGGGCACCGAGGTGATCATCGGGAACATGATGGACAGGCGTGCACCGTCCTTGGCTGCGCGGTACAGCGCACGCAGCTGCGGTTCAAGCAGATCCGGGCGGCGCAGCAGCAGGCGCGCGCCGCGCACGCCGAGGAACGGGTTCTCCTCGTGCGGCAGCTCCAGGTGGGCGACCTGCTTGTCGCCACCGATATCGAGCGCACGCACGATCAACGGACGGCCTTCCAACGCTTTGGCCATCGCCATGTAGGTTGCGTACTGCTCCTCCTCGCTGGGCGTGCTGCCGCGTTCGAGGAACAGGAATTCGGTGCGCATCAGGCCGACACCTTCCGCGCCCTGTTCCAGCGCCAATGGCACCTGCTCAGGCAGGTTCACGTTGGCGCCGATGTCGATGCGATGGCCGTCGGTGGTCTGCGCCGGCTGCGCGCGTTGTGCGGCTTCGCGCGCGCGGATCTGCTGCTGCTCGGCGATCCAGGCACGTGCCGAAGCAAGATCGGCCTCGGAAGGGGACAGGTAGAGCCGCCCGCTGCTGCCGTCGATGATCGCTTCGCGGCCGGCCTGGATCGCCAGCAGTTCGGCGCCACCGGCAACCAGCGCCGGCAGGCCGAGCGTGCGCGAGAGGATCGCAGTGTGCGACGTGGGGCCGCCCTGTGCGGTGGCGAGGCCGAGCACGCGGGTGGTGTCAAGGTTGGCAGTATCCGAGGGCGACAGGTCGGCGGCAAGCAGGATGCACGGTTGCGCCGGTAGATCTGCCAGGCCGCCACCGGCCGCAGAGGGGTCAAGCTGCGCCAGTACGCGCCGACCCACATCGCGCAGGTCGGCAGCGCGCCCGGCCAGCACCGGATTGCCCAGCGCCGCCAGCCCGGAGGCGATCTGCTCGATGGCCTGGTGCCAGGACCACGCGACGCCATGACCTTCAACCATCAGCTGGCAGGTACGGGTAATCAGGTCGGTGTCGTCAAGCAGCGCAGCCTGCGCCCTGAAGATCGCCGCATCCGAGGCGCCAAGGCGGCGCTGGGTGTCGTCCTGCAGCGCGGCCAGCTGCTGGCGGGTACGACTGAGTGCATCCTGCAGGCGCGCGCCGCCCTCGCCAAGCGGGGCAGGGCGATCGGCAACATCGGCCTGCGCGCTGGCCAGTACATGCAGCGGACCGATGGCCAGCCCGGGGCTGGCGCCGATGCCGACGATCGCTGCCTGCGCTTCGGGCGGATTCCAGCCCGCGACCGGCGCCGTCCTTCGCTGCGCTGCACGCTCCGCATCGGCCTTTTCCTGCGCGACCAGCCCGTCCATGGTCTTGCGTAGTGCAGCCAGCAGTGCGGGGGCATCGGCGCCTTCGGCAGAAACACGCACGGCATCGCCCTCGCGAAGCCCGAGCTGCAGCAGCGCCACCAGACTCTTGACATCGGCCGCCTGATCGCCCGCGCGCACCTGGGCGCGGGCCGTGAAACTCCGCGCCGTCTCGGCCCAGCGCGTGGCCGGGCGCGCGTGCAGTCCGCTGGGGTAAGCAATGGTCCAGTCGAAACGCTCGGCCAGGTCCGCCACTGGGACGTGAGTGGCAGAGACTGCGACGTCGCTGGCCAGCGCATTGACGATTTCGCTTGCATCGGAGGTAGTGAACAACCGCTGCAGCGCGGCCTCGTCCTGGATCAGGCGGGTCAGCCTGCGCAGCAGGGTGATGTGGGTATCGGACTGGGCGGCAATGCCAACCACCAGGCGGGTGACCTGGCCGGGGTTCCATTCCACGCCTTCCGGCAACTGCAGCACCGCAATGCCGTCGCGGCGCACCAGGTGGCGGTCCTCGCCGAGCCCGTGCGGGATCGCCACGCCATGGCCGAGGAAGGTGTTCGCCAGCGCTTCGCGGCGTCCCATGCTGGCCTGGTAGCCCGGCGCCACGCAGCCGGCAGCGACCAGCATCTGGGCCACCTGGGCGATGGCATCGGTCTTGTCCTGTGCCCGCGCATCCAGGCGGATCAGTTCCCGGCTGACGGGGGAAGGGGAGGTCAGGGGCGACAAAGCGGGCTCCGGGAGGGATGGCTGGGGCGTATTGGGAACGTTCCCAATGCACATTTCAATGTGCACTGCACAAAAAGCCAATAGTCCTTTGGCGTTAGCATTGTCCTGAACAGCCATCCGGCCATGAACAGCCCACGTTTCCGGGAACGTTTCCAATGAGCATCAGCATCAACGACGTCGCACGTGTGGCGGGGGTGTCCAAATCCACGGTGTCACGGGTGCTCGGGGGCGGTCCGGTCAGCGAGGACGTGCGCGGCAGGGTCGAGCTGGCGATCCGCCAGACCGGCTATCGACCCAACCTGCAGGCAAGACGGCTGCGCTCCCGGCACACCGGCATCATCGGCTTGATCGTGGCGGATATCCGCAACCCGTTCTTCACGGCGCTGATCCGCGCCGTGGAAGAGGTGGCCTATCGCGAAGGTCTTCGGGTCACCCTCTGCAACACCGACGAGGACCCCGAGCGGGAGGCGCTGTATCTGCAATTGATGCACGAAGAGCGCATCAGCGGCCTGATCTTCGCGCCGACCCGGACCACGGTGGGCCGGCTCGAGCGGCTCACGCTGGACTATCCGACGGTGCTGGTGGACCGTGCCGCGCCCGGCGGTCCGATCGACAGCGTGGTACTCGACAATCCGGCAGCGATGGCAGGCCTGGTCGAGCATCTGGTGGAGCGCGGCTATCGGCGTATCGGCGGACTGTTCGGCAGCACCAGTACCACCGCGGCCGAGCGACGTGACGGTTATCTCGCTGCGATGCGCACGCATGGGTTGCAGCCGGACTACCGTGAGGTTGAACCCACGGCCGAAGCCGCCATCGCGACGGTCGATCAGTGGCTCGCCACGCCATCCCGCCCCGAAGCACTGGTCACCAGCAACAGCCTGCTGTTGATGGGAGCATTGAAAGCCGCCCGCGGCGCCGGGCTGGCGATTCCAGAGGCGTTGGCACTGGCCGGCTTCGACAACGAACGCTGGACCGAGCTGGTCGAGCCGGGCATCACCGTGATCGAGCAACCGGTTGAGGAGATGGGGCGGGCCGCGATGTCGCTGCTGCTTGAGCGCCTGCGCACGCCGGAGCTGCCGGTACGCCGACTCGTAATGACGGGCCGGTGCGTGGTCAGAGGGTCGACGGCAGCGCGATAGCTCGGCGCCCGATCGTGGCGAAGCCTGGGAATGCCGCCCGGGTGTTGGCGGGCCAACCGCTGTCTGTTAAAAGCCATCTGTCCACAACCAGCTTGATCGACTTTGACCCACGCTGTGTGCATCCCACAGGAACGCGCCAAGGACCCCGACATGAATGGACATCACGAACCCGAGGCGCGCCGCCTCACGCGTCGGCTCCTCGCACTTGGCCTCTGCGCCCTGGCAGGATCCGCCCTCGCCGGAACAACGCAACCGGCACGCACCTGGCTTGTCAGTGGAGCCGAACTCATCACCCTGCTGCAGGGCAAAGGCGCTGATGGCTTCTGCGACGGCGAGCAGTGCCGGAACCTGTCCAGCGCTCGCGCCAGCGCCTACATCCAGGGCGTTGCCGATGCCAGCCACGGCCAGTGGTGTGGCCAAGGCAGGATTCTTCCGCATGAGCTGGTCGACCGTGTGTCTTCCCATCTCCGGCAGTTGCCCCGCGAGCGATTGCAGCAGGGCGCGTCTTCACTGGTTGCCGAAGCGCTGCGGACCGCATTTCCCTGTGGTGGCGGCGCGTCACGGGGTGGCAGTGCCGAGCCCGGCAAAGACGAATAGGACAGGCCGCGCCCAACGCGTGAGGACGCGAACGTCCTACACCCTCGCGACACGGTGCATTCACGGCCACCGACACCCGCGCTGTCCACACTGCATGTTCCTTCCACAGCACGAGGTGCCCCATGGCCACCTGTGATGTCTGCGGCAACAACTACGACAAGAGCTTCACCCTCCAGCAGGGCGGACGCAGCGGCACGTTCGATTCGTTCGAATGCGCGATCCACTCATTCGCACCGCGCTGCGCACACTGCGATTGCGCTGTTATCGGGCATGGTGTTGAAGGAAACGGCCAGATCTTCTGCTGCGCACACTGCGCTGGTCATTCAGGTGTACAGGGTTTAGCCGACCGGGCCTGAGTCGCCGTCAGCGCCATCCCGCTCCTGCCCAGAGACAAGCGAAGAAACCCGCGCGACCCGCGCTGCGCCCGAACCAGCAAGCAGCGCCAGTGCCCGCCGCTTCTGCGCTGGCATTCCCGCCACGGCCTCCGACGCCAACACCACGTGGAATTCCCTGGCGTTGGCGTCCAACGCTGTAGCCAGGACACACGAATCGGCCGTCATGCCACACAGCCAAAGGCGGCGCACTCCCAGTTTGGCCAGCAGAATCGGCAAAGGGCTGGCCAGAAAGGCCGAGTGCTTGGGCTTGAGCACGAAGTAGTGACCTGGCAGAGGCGAGAGAAGGCCGGCGATTCGCCCCGCCGGGCCACCGTCGCGCCGGCACTGTTCCACCTGCTGGCGGAAATCGCGCTTCCATTCCGAGAAATTGTCGTTGGCGTAGATGACCGGCCAACCGCGTTCGTCGAAGTGATCCCTCAGGCGCCGGATCTGCCGGGCCGCCCGCTCTGCCGCCGGCGCCAGCTTCTCAGCGCCAGGGAAGTCGAATCGGCTGAACATGTCGATGATCAGCAGGGCCGTCGATGGATCATCTCGCATGGCTCAATCACCTGTCTGCGCGTGTGGGGCTTCAACCGGCTTGGATTGCGGCGAGTCTTTCTGGCGCAGGAAAATCGTCAGCACCACCAGGGATAGTACGGCCAGGAATTCGCTCTGCCAGTTCTGCATGGATTCGAACCAGAATGTGCTGCTGGCGAGGTGCTCTACAAAGCCTGGCGGCGGCAATCCCTTCAACTGCTGTTCGGCTTCCTCGGCGCGCCAGCTTCCCACTGCATGCAGCGTAAAGCTGAACAGGAACAACAGGCCGAACGCGATCGCAAGCGAATGACCGTAGAGCGTCTTCCATGGACCACCGCGCCTTACCGGCCACGGCGTGGGCCCCGGCTCGACGCGATTCTGTTCCTGCGCAGGGTCCAGCGGCCGCGATTCGGCCGAGCCGCGCTGGCGCAGGCTGACCGTCAGGAGCACATACATCCCCATCTGCAGGAACTCGCTCTCCCAGTTCTCGAACGTGGCGCTGACGAAGTGCCCCGTCGCGAGGTAGTGCCAGAGATCGATCGGCGCGCGTCCGTGCTCGACCAGTTCCTGGTTGTGCACGTGATGCCCGGCAACCGCCTGCCCGACGATGAACACAAGCGTGAGCACAAGCAGCACCAGCGAGAGACCGTTGCGTTTCCACATGCAACACCTCGTTCAGTCTGTTCCAGAGGCCGTGCGCGAAGCTTGCGCGGGTAGCAGGCCATGACCCGTGAATCCGGCGCATCCAGAATGTGAGGCGGACTCAACGCTTTCCGGTCGGGTCAGGATCAGGACGTTCGTAGTCTTCCGGTACGGCCTTGGGGCCATCGCCGTCGTCGGGCATGTCGTGCTCCTTCCACTTGGCTCGATCGTTGCGCCGCTTGTCCGGCGTGTGCGCCTTCGACTGATCGTCCACGTCTGTCGTCGGATTGAAGGGCAGCTTGTCGTTCATGGGCAGCTCCTGCGTCGAAAGACCGAAGACTGCACCGGGCCGGGTTAACACCATGACCCCGTAGAATGAACGCCGTGCACACCGGGATGTCACCGAAGCGGGATGGCGGCCTTGCGATGCTGGCGTCCCGAGCTCCTGGAGAAGCACGATGCAGGCATTGACCTATCACGGCCGCAAGGATGTGCGAGTCGAGACCGTACCGGACCCGGTACTGGCGGCCGAGGATGATCTGATCCTGAGGGTAACTGCCACCGCCATCTGTGGATCGGACCTGCACCTGTATCGCGGCAAGATTCCGGATCTGCACGATGGCGATGTGCTCGGCCACGAGTTCATGGGCGTGGTGGAAGAGGTCGGCAGCGGCGTGACCCAGGTGCAGCCGGGCGATCGTGTAGTGATCCCTTTCGTGATCGCCTGTGGAGAGTGCTTCCATTGCCGCCTGGCCGAGTATGCCGCTTGCGAAACCACCAATACCGGCAAGGGCGCCGCACTGAATCAGAAGGGCATGCTGCCTCCGGCCGCATTGTTCGGCTACAGCCATCTGTATAGCGGCGTGGCCGGGGGCCAGGCCGAATTCGTGCGTGTACCGAAGGCGAATGTAGGCCCGCTGCGCATTCCGGAGGGCATTGCGGATGAGCAGGTGCTGTTCCTGTCCGACATTCTCCCCACCGGCTACCAGGCTGCGCTGAACGCAGGGGTGAAGGCGGGCTCGACAGTGGCCATCTTCGGTGCGGGCCCGGTGGGACTGATGAGCGCGGCCTGCTGCCGCCTGCTGGGCGCAGAGACCATCTTCATGGTCGACCATCTTCGTTACCGTCTGGATTACGCGCGCCGTACCTACGGTGTGACGCCCATCGACTTCAAGGAGATCGAAGACCCGGCGGACTACATCCTTGCCCAGACCAGTGGGCGGGGCGTGGACGCCTGCATTGAGGCGGTAGGCTTCGAGGCCGAGGGCAGCGCGCTGGAGTCAGCATTGACTGCCGTGAAACTGGAAGGCAGCAGCGGCGTGGCGATCAGGCAGTGCATCGCGGCAGCACGCCGCGGCGGCGTGGTCAGCATCCCGGGTGTCTACGCTGGCTTCATCCATGGTTTTCTGCTGGGTGATGCGTTCGACAAGGGGCTGACGTTCAAGATGGGGCAGACCCACGTGCAGGGACTGATGCCGGAACTGCTCGACGCAATCATGGAAGGAAAGCTGCACCCGGGTGACATCATCTCGCACCGGATGCGCCTGGCCGATGCAGCTCAGGGCTATGCAATGTTTGATGCCAAGGACGATGACTGCCGCAAGATCGTATTGACACCCTGAGCGTGCCGCCATGAGCGCGATTGTCATCGCCTGTGTCTACGCCCTGTGGCTGGCTGCCGGATCGCTGGATTTCCATTTTCACCGGCGCACCGATCTTCCGCACACTTCCGCGATGCGCGAAAGCCTGCTGCATGGGGTGCAGCTGCTGCTGATCGGCAGCGGCGTGCTTGCCTGGCTCCTGCTGGAGAACACGTTGTCGCTGGTCGCGCTTCTGGCAGGCCTGGTCATCGCACACGCGGTCGCCGGCTATCTCGATACCGTCAGCGCGGACGGCCGTCGACGCATCAGCCCGGCGGAACAACATGTGCACAGCGTGCTGGATGCCGCGCCGTGGGTCCTGCTGGCCTGGGTGGGCTGGCAGGCCCACCCGCGGTGGTCGCTCGAAGTGAAGCCTGCAGCACCGGACGTCTGGTGGCTCGCCCTGCTGCCGGCGCTGGGCCTGGTGGTGCTGCCATGGCTCTGGGAACTGCGGCAGTGCGTGCGTGCAAGAGAGCAACGCCCGCAGACGGGTCCGTGAGGATCACGGTGCCGGGCATTCATGTGCCCGCCACGCCATCAAGACAGGCATGTGACCGCCCGCCGCCTACGTTCATGGCGTATCTCCATTGCAGGTCTGCCACCCATGCAGGATGTGACGTCATCCTCTTCGCTGTTCAATCGCGCACGCCAGGTGCTGGTGCAGCAACCGGCATTGCCTTTGCCCGGTGGCGGCCAGACGCTGCAGCGTTGGCAGGCGCTGGCAGCCTGGGGGGCAGAGGATCTTTGCCTGGCCAAGGTACTGGAGGCCCACTATGACGCCCAGGCGATTGCTGCCGAGTTGAGGGCGCCCATCCCTGCTGAAGACACGTTGCTGGCGGTGTGGGCTGCAGAGGGTCCGGCCAACACCGTTCGCATCGATGCCGGCGGTGGGTTGTACGGTGACAAACCTTGGTGTTCCGGCAGCGCATGGGTGGATGCGGCACTGGTAACGGTTCGCAACCCGCAGGGCGTGTGGCTATGCCAGGTAGCGGCAGAACACTGGCACACACTTGCGGGCGAGCCGTGGCCTGCCGTGGGCATGGCCGCAATCCCTTCCACCACGGTGCGCTTTGACGGCGCACCGATGGTGATTCTGGGGGCGCGCGATGACTACCTGCAGCGCCCGGGCTTCTGGCACGGCGGGGCAGGCATCGCGGCGGTCTGGTTTGGTGCAGCGGCTGCATTGGCCGAGCGCATGCGACCGGCCTGCACCGAGGGAAATCGCGCGCGGCTGCTGGGTGAAGTGGACCTCGCCCTGGGCCCGGCAGCCGCGCTGCTTCGCGAACTGGCGGCGCACATCGACGCCGCGCCCGAACTGGCCCATCGCGAAGATGTAGTGCGCGTGCGCTGTGTCGTTGAGCGCGCGGCAACGCGTGTGCTGGACCTGGCGGGTCGGGCGCTGGGCCCGGGCCCGATGTGCCTGGAGGACGCCCATGCCCGGCGCTGCGCGGACCTGACCGTGTTCCTTCGCCAGAGCCACGCCGATCGCGATTGGGAATGGCTGGGCGAGCAGCGTGCAGCACAGGAGGCAACATGGGCGCTGTAGCCAGGACACCCCTGCAAGGGGAAGGAACCCAGGAGCAGGCCTGGCTGCACTGCGATTGGCTCTGGCAGCAACCGACCACATCGGCAACCGCACTCTGCAGCGGGCATGACCGCATGGTGGTGGTCGCGCCGCATCCGGACGACGAAATCCTCGGCTGTGGCGGACTGCTGCATCACGCTGCGGGGCAGGGTATCAACGTCAGTGTCGTTGCCGTGACCGACGGCGAAGCATGCTACCCGGGCGAGCCGTGGTGGACGCCCGAACGCCTGCGATCAGCGCGCCGAGCGGAGCTTGCCGCGGCATTGGGCGAACTCGGCATTCCGGTCGGCTCCATCTTCCACCTGGGTATCGCCGACGGCGCGGTCAGCGCGCATGAGCAGGGGCTGGAAGGTTGGCTGCAGCAGTATCTGCAACCGCGCGACCTGGTCCTGGCGCCATGGCGGTTTGATGGTCACCCCGATCACGAAGCGGCAGGGCGCGCTGCCTGCGGCGCCGCGCGGGCGGTTGGTTGCCACCGGCTGGAGTATCCGGTGTGGGGCTGGCACTGGCTTGACCCTGCCTGCGCACATATGGCGTGGGAGGTTCCGAAGCTGGTCGACATTTCAGCAGTGGCGTCCGCAAAGCGAAACGCAATCGCGCATTTCCGTACGCAGACCGGCGACGTGGTGGGCCTGAACAGCCCGCCGGTGCTGCCCGCACATGTGCTCGCCCGATTCTTCCGAAACTACGAGGTATTCCTTGCATGAGCGCGCAACCGTACTTCGATGACCTGCATGAGCAGGAGGACCCGTTCGGCTACCGCAGCCGGTGGTATGAAGAGCGCAAGCGTGCGCTGCTGCTGGCAAGCCTCAGCCAGCGCCTGTTCGCTCGCGGCTGGGAACTGGGGTGTTCCAACGGCGTACTGACCGAGGCGCTGGCAGCACGTTGCGAACGCCTGCTGGCAACGGACATCAGCCCACGTGCGGCGTTCCAGGCGCGCCGCAACCTGGCCCATCTGCCGCACGTGCAGGTCCATTGCGCCAGCCATCCCGAGCAATGGCCGCCAGGACGCTTCGACCTGATCGTCTGCGGCGAAATGGGCTACTACCTGGGGGCAGGCGCACTGCGCGAGCTGCGCGGTGGCATCGATGAAGCACTTCGCGATGACGGCCTGCTGGTTGCCTGCCATTGGTTGCCCTCGTTCGCCGGACGCGCGAGCCGGACCGAGGTGGTGCATCGATGCCTGGGGGAAGGCCTGCAGGAAGCCTTCCACTACCGCGATGCGGACTTCGTGCTTCAGGGATGGACACGGGGCCCCTTGTCATTGGCCCGGAACGAGGGCCTGCGGTGATAGGCGTCCTGATACCCGCCCACAACGAGGCGGACAGTATCGCGCGGTGCCTGCAATCCATCCGGGTGGCGGCCCTTCACCCGGGCCTCGGCGGCGAAGCAGTGGAGGTGATGGTCGCGCTGGATGCGTGTACGGATGCAACGGGCACCATCTGCCGCCAACACCAGGTCGGCAGCGTACAGCTGGATGCACGCTGCGTCGGTGTCGCCCGGGCCGCAGCCGCTGCTGAACTGCTGGGACGGGGCGCGAGGTGGCTGGCAAGCACGGACGCTGACAGCGAGGTGCCTCCCGAGTGGCTGGCCGCACAGGTTCAGGGCAGTTGTGACGCTTTCTGCGGACTGGTGGACATAGCGACGTCCTGCCAGGGTGAACGGCGCCTGCGCAGGGCATTGCAGGCAAGACAGCAGTGGGGCGACGATCATGGGCGCATCCACGGTGCCAACCTCGGCGTATCTGCCTGTTCCTATCGGGCCGTGGGCGGCTTTGCTCCCCTGCACTGTAGTGAAGACGTGGCGCTTGTCAGAGCGCTGCAACGCTGCGGTGCGGTGGTGCGATGGGCCGGCGCTCCCGTGGTGATGACAAGTGCGCGTCTGCAGGGGCGCGCTACAGGCGGATTCTCCGCTTATCTGGCGGCGCTGGATGGCGAGCGCTCAGGCGCGGAAGCATCGGCGCTGATCACCTGAGGGTCAGCCACACCATCACGCAAGCGCCCCGTGTTATCGGAGCGTGCGGTTGAGGAGAGCGTTGGGACAGCGCGGGCCACGAAGGCCCTCATCCCTGCCTACCTCCGCGAAGCGATGATGGACGAGCAGGAAATTTCCTGCGTCAGAAGGAATGAACGTGCCCCTCCGTGCAGTCGCCTACGCAAGTGAGGCGACATCGGGGCTTTCCATGGACCATGTGGATGACCTCGCCAGGGCCGCCGCCCGCTTCAACTTCGAAGCTGGCGTTACGGGTGTACTTCTTTACGACGGGCTCCGTTTCCTCCAGTACATCGAGGGACCGGAAGACAGCATCAACGTGGTGTACAGCCGCATCCTCAGTGCCCGCAGCCATTGCGAGCTGATCGAGCTGGGCCGGGGCAGGGCTTCCGGCCGGTTCTTTCCCTACTGGTCAATGCGGCTGCTGTGGGTCGATGCCTCCGAGATCCGCAGCGTGGCGCGCAGCAACTGGGATGGGCTCTCCCGTGGCGGCGCGCTGCGCCAGCTGAGCCTGGTGGTGGCCCCGCACCTGGGGTGACCACCCATGGCAATCAATGCGCCGGCGGTTGCACGCAGACATCCCCCATGACGCGCCGAACCGTCTCCTGCAACTCGCCGACGTGGAACGGTTTGGCCACGAAAGCGGCGCGACGGTGACGCTGCGGCACCAACTGGTCATAGACCGCGGATACGAACAGGAACGGAATACCGAGTTCCGTCAGGCGATCAGCCACCGGGAAGACCACGCCGTCGCGAAGCTCGACATCGAGCACGGCGCCGTCGAATCGCTGGTTGTCCAGCAGCCCCAGCGCATCGAACACGCTGTAGGCATGCGTCACCTGATCGCCTGCGTCCTCCAGCGCCTGTTCCATCAGCGCAGCCAGGTCGAGCTGGTCTTCCACCAGCAGCAGGTTGCATCTGCGCTGGCTCATTCCGGATTGCATACGTGCACGCCTGTGTTGTCCTGGGAACTGCAGTCTGTGCTGTGCTGCATCAACGCCATGCGTGTGCATTGTCAGCCCGGCGCGAAGCCCCCGAGAGCGCGCCGCCAACTGGGTGGAGGAGGTGTGGAAGGTGCCCTGGATTTCGTTGACGGCGTCTTGGCACGCGCTGTGGATACTGCCGCCGTCCCCCCATCGGAGATTCTGTCATGCCGCTATCCGGAACCGATTCTGTCGCTCCAGGCGTACTGCGTGTCGAGTGCATGCCACTCGACTGCGGCGGTGCCGCCATCGTCGTGGAGCTGGACCGGGCGCCTGAACGGGCCTGGATGAAGTCGCTGAAGCGAGCACTGCTGGCCGACGACGCCATGGAAGGCGCACAGGCAAAGTTCGATGGGCGCTTCGTCTACGTCGTGGGCGTGGATGGTGGCGGGCATCGTGCTCAACATCGGGTAATGCAGGCCGTGATGGCGGCGGGCGGCGCGTGCGCCTCGAACGCCAGGCGCGAGCGACCTGCAGCCGGCGTGGGCGTATCCAGCGCAATGGCGACCTGAGAGCACCTCCTGGGTGAAACACAGGGCTGCGGATGTTATCGCCGCATCACCACTGCGTGCAGCGCCCACCTTCGACGGCTCACACCGGCCGACAGGGCAGTGATTGCCGGCGCTCCACCATGGTCTCCGGAGGCATGTCGCCCCGCACCGGAGAACGAAATGGCAGACCAGAACAACGCCCGAAGCGAGCGCCTGTTGAAGTGGCTGCAGGACGCCTACGCCATGGAGCAGGAGGCGGAGACCATGATGAAGGCCATGGCTTCGCGGATCCAGAACTATCCCCACCTCGCTGCACGGATCGCCCAGCACGTCCAGGAGACGCAGGGGCAGGCCGCCTCGCTGCGCCAGTGCATTGAAGCGCTTGGAGGAAGCGTGCCGACCGCCAAGGGACTGTTCGCCAGCATGACTGCGGCTCTCCATGCGGCCGGCACAAGCCTGATGGAAGACGAGGTGGTCAAGAGCGTAGGGCTCTCGTTCGGCTTCGAAAACACCGAGATCGCCACCTACCGGGCGCTGGTGATTGCTGCCGAGCGTGCCGCAGCGCCGGACATCGCCGCGGTCTGTGGCCAGATCCTGCAGGAAGAGATCGCCATGGCGCGCTGGCTGGAAGACCACCAGGACGGCCTGGTCGGTGCGTTCCTCAATCGCGACGAAACGCCGGGCGCGCAAGCCAAGCGCTGACCCCGAAGCCAGCACAGCCAGCCATTGGAGAAACCCCATGTTCTTTCATCACAAGAAGCTGATGTACACCGTGCGCGTGCGCGAATCCAACCCGCAGCTCGCCGGCCTCATGCTTGAACAGTTCGGCGGCCCGCAGGGCGAGCTTGCTGCCGCCATGCGTTACTTCACCCAGGGACTTGGCGAATGCGATCCGGGCCGCAAGGACCTGCTGATGGATATCGCCACCGAAGAGATCAGCCATCTGGAGATCATCGGCACCATCATCGCCATGCTCAACCGCGGGCCGAAGGCCATTCAGTCCGAAGGGCTTGCCGAGGCCGAGGATATGCGGCTGCTGGGGCAGAACAGCACCAGCCATACCGAGCAGATCCTGTACGGTGGCGGGCCGGCGCTGGTCAATTCCAGCGGGGTGCCGTGGACAGCGGCCTACATCGACTCGATCGGGGAACCTACCGCCGATCTGCGCTCGAACATCGCTGCGGAAGCGCGCGCCAAGCTGGTGTATGAGCGCCTGATCAACGTCACCGACGACCCCGGCATCAAGGATGCGCTGCGTTTCCTGATGACGCGCGAGATCGCGCACATGAAGTCATTCGAGAAGGCGCTGCACAGCATCCAGCCCAACTTCCCGCCGGGCAAGCTGCCGGGGGACCCTGCGTTCACCGATCTGTACATGGACATGTCGCAGGGCGACGGCGCCGACGACCTGCAGGGCAGCTGGAACAGCGGCGAGCTATGGGAGCGGGTCAGCGACCGCGAGGCACAGACCGCTGTGGATGGTGGCGACGGCGGCGGCACGGTGGACCTGGACGCGCGCGAACAAGCGGCAGTGCAGACCATGGCCCTGCGTACACTCTCCGACCCGGAAGCGCGGCCGACCACCGGGGCCGAGCTGGGGGCCGGCCCGGGCGCGGGAGCACTGGACCTGCCACCACGCGAGCCGTGAAAGGGCTGGGGCGCCCATCTGCGGCGCCCCAGTGGCGAAGCCCTTGATCAGCGTCAAGGCGTACGAAAGTGGGCGGACATCACGTCCGCCCACGAAGCGGTGCATCTGCCTTCAGCCGCGATCAGCGCTGCTGGCCACCGCGGTTGTTGCCGCCGCCGCGTTCCTGCTGTTGCTGCCCGCCGCCCTGGTTACCGCCCTGGTTTCCACCCCCGCGGCTGTTCTGGCCGCCTTCGCGGCCGATGTCCGCCATGTGCTGGCGATCCTGGCTCACCGCTTCGCCGCCCTTGCGGCCGGCTTCACGTGCTTCTTCCGAGCTGAATTCATGGGCGTTGCCTGATTCGTGCGCGGCACGTCCACCCTTGGCGGCGATCTCGCGCTGCTTGTCCTCGTCCATCGAAGCGAAACCGCGGTTGCTGTTGCCCTGGTTCTGGTTCTGGTTGGCCATGGAAAGTCTCCCTGGGTTGAGCCGCCCGACTGGCGGCAGGGACCATCTTCCAGATCCGGCGCTAGACGGCGGTGGCATGACCGCCAACGTGGCGTCATCCGGAAGCCCACGATTCCTCATCCGGTCTCCACGAAACGTGGTGCACGCGCGTGTGCGCCGCAGGCGCGCCCGCCGCGCTCGATCACGTGTCAAAGCAATGCGGCGGGCCCGCGCCTCAACTCGACGCAGCCTCTACGCCGGCCTCACTGCACATACGACCCGCGTCGCTAAGGTAGAGCTGTCTGCGACAACCGGTGGTGCCATGCCTTTTCGTGCGATTGCCTATGTGAGTGAAGCGTCCCCAAGCCTGACCGAAGAGCGGCTGCAACGGCTTGTGGCCGAAGCGGTGCAGTTCAACGAATCCGTCGATGTCACCGGCACGTTGCTGTTCGACGGCTCGCGCTTCCTGCAGTATCTGGAGGGCCCGGAGGCCGGGATCAATGCGGCGTACACGCGCATTCTCGCGGCCGGCAGCCACAGTGGGATCGTCGAGCTGAACCGGGGCAGGGTGGGGCGGCGGCAGTTTCCGCACTGGCGAATGCGCAGCGTGCGGGTGGATGAGCTCGCGCTGGGAAAGATCGCCATCTCTGATTGGACCGGCTTCGTGCGCAGCGCCTCGGCGCTCGACTCCGGAAACAGCGCACTGGATCGTCTGCTGTCGGTCTCGCAGTTGCACACGGATGCAGGTGCGGGAGAGACCCTGGAACCGTACGGGCAGTTGGTACGATGACGGTGGCGGCCGCCCCGCGTGCATCCGCTCCACTGCGTGTCGGCTGTGCGGGCTGGTCGCTGCCGCGCGCGGCTCAGGAAGCGTTCGGCGCGGGCGACAGCGCGCTGCAGCGCTACGCCACACGCCTGCCGATGGTGGAGATCAACTCATCCTTCTATCGACCGCACCAGGCCAGGACCTATGCGCGATGGGCGGCGAGCGTGCCGGAGGGCTTCCGGTTCGCGGTGAAACTGCCGCGAGAGATCAGCCATGAGCGTCGGCTGCGCGACGCAATGCAACCGCTCGAGCGGTTCCTTGAAGGCGTGCTGGAGCTGGGTGAAAAGCTCGGGCCGTTACTGCTGCAGTTGCCGCCGAGCCTGGTGTACGACACGGCCGCGGCCAGAGCATTCCTGCGGGGCCTGCGCGCGCGCACCCGGGCCGATGTGGCGTGCGAGCCGCGCCACCCGAGTTGGTTCACGCCGGAAGTGGATGCGCTTCTGAGCGCGCATGGCGTGGCACGGGTTGCCGCGGATCCGGCACGTGTGCCGGCGGCAGCGACGCCCGGCGGTGACCGCGCGTGGAGCTACTGGCGCTGGCACGGCCAGCCACAGATCTATCGCAGTGCCTACGACGAACCCACCCTTGCCCACCTTGCGCGGCAGCTGCTGGCCGAGGCCGACGCGAAACGACCCGCCTGGTTCGTACTGGACAACACCGCACTGGGTCACGCCACCGGCAACGCCCTGCACCTGCAGGCGCTGCTGCAGGAGAAGGAACATGCCTGAAGGCCCTTCGATCGTCCTGCTGCGCAAAGCAGCGAGCCACTTCAAGGGGCGCGTGGTCCGCGCCGTCTCCGGGAACAGCCGGGTCGACCTGTCGCCGCTGCAGGGCAGAAGGGTCAAGGCGGTCCGCAGTTGGGGCAAGCACTTCCTGCTGGAATTCAGCCGCCACACACTGCGCATCCATCTGATGATGTTCGGCAGCTGGCGCATCGACGAACGGAAGCCAACCCCGCCGCGTGTATCCCTGCTGTTCGACAATGGCGAGCTGAACTTCTATGCGTGTTCCGTGCGGCTGATCGACGAGCCGTTGGACGAGGTCTACGACTGGCGCGCGGACGTGATGAACGATGCATGGGATCCGAAGCTGGCCCGGCGCAAGCTGAAGGCAATGCCGGACGTCATGGTTTGCGATGCGCTTCTGGACCAGACGGTCTTTGCCGGCGTGGGCAACATCATCAAGAACGAGGTGCTGTTCCGTATAGGCGTGCACCCCGCCACGCGGCTGGGCGACCTGCCACCGCGCAGGCTCACCGCGCTGATCACGCAGGCCCGCGCCTACAGCTTTGATTTCCTGCAGTGGAAGCGCCGTTTCGAGTTGAAGAAGCACTGGCAGGTACACACGCGCAGGATCTGCCCGGCATGCGGCGGCCCGATCAGCAAGCTTTACATGGGCACCACCCGGCGGCGCACGTTCTTCTGCCCGAACGACCAGGTGCTGTACGAACCCTGAGGCCGCCGTCCATGGCGGCCGGCTTCGGGGCGCGTCGATCAGGCGGCTTGGGCCGCCTTGGCATTGCCGCCGCCCTTGGCCAGCAGGGTGAGCTTCTCGTCGGTGGCCTTCTCTTCCTCAAGCGTCTCCAGCAGCAGCGGCAGGGCGTCCTTGTAGCCCAGCTGCTTGGCCAGCGCGGCGATGGTGCCGTAGGACGCGATCTCGTAATGCTCGACCTTCTGCGCGCCGCCGATCAGGGCGGCATCGCGCACAGGGCCCTTGTCGATGCTCTCGATCACTTCCTTGCCTTCCTCCACCAGACCTTCCATCGCCGCGCACTTGATACGCTTCAGCCGGATGCCGAGAACCTCCACCACCTGGTCGATGCGCTCGATCTGGCCCTGGGTTTCTTCCAGGTGCGTTTCAAATGCTGTGGCCAGGTCAGGGTTCTCGGCCGCACGGGCCAGGCGCGGGAGGGCCTTGGTCAGCTGCTTTTCGGCGCTGTAGATATCCGAGAGTTCGTGGATGAACAGGTCTTCCGCTGTCTTGATAGCCATGCTGGGCTCCGCTGTGAGTGGAGCGCTCAGCGTAGGTCCCGCCCGGTTGCGATCAGGCGGGGGCCAGGTGAAGGCGGCATGTGAACGCCAACGCGAACCCTGCGCGTTGTCTTCACGAGGTGGCGTCCGTCGCCCGCCTGCCGCAGTGCCGATAACGGCAGGCCTTCGCCATCGCTTCACGGTGGCATCGCCTGGTGCCCATGGGCCGGCCGGTACGGTCACTTCACGCCCGATCACGCGTGGAGACTCCCATGAGCGATGACAAGAAGAACACCGGCAGCCCGGACCGGGATCGCATCAACGTCAACGAAGACTATGAACTGCAGTACTGGACCACGACGCTGGGTGTGTCAGCCGAGGAACTTCGGGCCGCGGTCGCCGAGGTCGGGCCCACCGCCGCTGCTGTACGCAAGCACCTGGGAAAGTAGCGCGGAGCTGCCATGTCACTGGTCGAGTACCGCCGCAAGCGTCGTTTTGACCAGACCAGGGAGCCCGAACCGGGCAAGGCGCTGCCAAAAGGCCAACGCGCCATTTTCGTGGTGCAGTTGCATCATGCCAGCCGCAGGCACTACGACTTCCGTCTGCAGGTGGGTGACGCCCTGAAGAGCTGGGCCGTTCCCAAGGGCCCCAGCTACGACCCGAAGGTCAAGCGCATGGCGGTGGAGGTGGAGGATCATCCCGTCGACTACGCAGCATTTGAAGGCGAGATTCCCAAAGGCCAGTATGGCGGCGGACATGTCGCCCAGTTCGACCACGGTGTGTGGGCCACGCAGGGCGACCCGGAAGCCCAGCTCGCCAAGGGCCATTTACGCTTCGAGCTCTTCGGCGCCAAGCTCAAGGGTGGATGGCATCTGGTCCGTTCCGGCAAGCCTGCGCGCCAGCCACAGTGGCTGCTGTTCAAGGATGACGATGAATTTGCCAGCGATATCGAGGCAGACGATCTGCTCGCGGATGTTGCTGTAGCGCCCCCGGAGGACCTGAAGCGTGCCGGAGCCGGAAAGACCGCGAAGAAGAAGCTCACGGTCGTATCCCCCACACGCACCCGACGAAAGAACTGGGCGAAGAAGGCCCTGGCGCTCGGCAAGGCGAGAAGGGCGGCGGCGCCGTCCGGGCCGTTTGAGCCGCAGTTGGCCAAGCTGGGCGACGCGCCGCCCCAGGGCGGGCAGTGGGTGCATGAGATCAAATGGGATGGATACCGCATCCTTGCTACGGTGGCTGAGGGCAACGTGCAGCTGTGGTCGCGGAACGCACTGGAATGGACCGGCAAGCTGCCTGAAATACGTGACGCGATCGCGGCACTGGGCCTCACCTCGGCGGCACTGGACGGTGAGCTCATCGCCGGCGCCGGCACCAAGGAAGACTTCAACCTGCTGCAGGCCACGCTCTCCGGCGAGCGGCAGGGCGTCCTGACGTATGCATTGTTCGATCTGCTGCATCTTGATGGCGTGGACATCGCCGATGCGCCCTTGCTGGAACGCAAAGCCCTGCTGCACTCCGTGCTGGAGGGGCAGGGCAGGCCATTGGCGTTCAGTTCGCATGTGCAGGGGGATGGCGACGAGGCCTATCGCCTGGCCGGTGAGCAGCACTTCGAAGGCATCATTTCCAAGCGCGCCGATCGCAGCTACCACAGCGGCCGCAGTGAGGATTGGCGAAAGACCAAACAGCTGGCCAGCGACGAGTTCGCGGTGGTCGGATACACCGCGCCGAAAGGCAGCCGCACCGGGTTCGGCTCGCTGCTGCTGGCGCGGCCAGACCCGAAACATGGCTGGCTCTACGTCGGCCGCGTCGGGTCCGGGTTCTCGGACGAACTGATCGGCGAAGTCAGCAAGCGCATCGAAGGCGGCGGCGGCCGCAAGCCGACGGCGCACGTGCCCACCCAGGACACCGACCTTCGCGCCGCGACCTGGTTCGCACCGCGTTTCGTGGTGGAGGTCTTCTATCGCGGGATTGGCGGGCAGAAGCTGTTGCGCCAGGCATCGCTGAAGGCGGTACGGGCGGACAAGGACATCGCCGATCTCGAAGATTCTGATCGCTCCGGGCCGGCCATGCCCTCTGGTGGACAGCCCGCATCCAGGCGTCCTGCGCGCGATACGAAAAAGTCACCCGCTACCGGCCGCACACCGCCCGCGCTTTCGTCCCCCGGCAAGATCCTGTTTCCTGGCGATGGCTACACCAAGCAGGAGGTATGGGACTACTACTCAGCAGTGATGGAGCACCTCCTGCCCGAGGTGGTTGATCGTCCGCTGTCGATCATCCGATGCCCCAGTGGCACCGCAAAGCCCTGCTTCTTCCAGAAACACCACACAGCCGGGCTGGAACTGGTCGATCCGGTAAGGCTGAAGGAGGAAAGCGGCATCAACGCCCATTACCTGGTGGTGCGTGACGCGGCCAGCCTGCTTGAACTGGTGCAGTTCAACGCGTTGGAGTTCCACCCTTGGGGCAGCCACGCCGAAGCGCCCGACAAGGCCGACCGGGTGGTGTTCGATCTGGATCCAGGACCGGACGTACCCTTTGCAGAGGTCAAGAAGGCGGCAACCGACATCCGTAAACTGCTCGCGCAGCTGCAGCTGGAATCGTTCCTGCGTGTCTCCGGCGGCAAGGGCCTGCACGTGGTGGTGCCGCTCAACCCGGGATGCGACTGGGACCTGACCAAGCGCTTTGCGAAGGGCTTCGCCGATGCGCTGGCGCAATCCGAGCCCCAGCGATTCCTGGCAACGGCCACCAAAAGCCTCCGCAACAAGCGGATCTTCGTCGACTACCTGCGCAACGGGCGCGGTGCCACGGCAGTCGCGTCCTACTCGCTGCGGGCGCGGCCGGGCGCACCGGTCGCGTTGCCGATCGCCTGGGGCGATCTGGCGAAACTCAAGCGCGCAGACGCGTTCACGATCAAGGACGTGCCAGCAAAGCTCAAGCGGCGGCGCAAAGACCCCTGGGCCGGCATTGGGAAAGTGAAGCAGAATCTGGCGCGCTGGGCGCAGGCAGACCCGTAGCCCGCGCCTACGCGTCGGATCCCTGCGCGCTGCCGGGCAGGACATGATCGCATTCGACCAGCCGCGCGTTGCTGACCGTCTGGCGCGAAGGACAAGCGCCGCACACCAGCGTCGTTCCACCGGGCACCGCCCCCAACGCGTCCCCCGACAACTGTGTAATCCCGCCGCAGGTGTTGCAGCGCACGCGAATGGACCTGACGCGCTCAATACCCTGCACGCCGGAAACAGCGTCCAGCTCCAGAACATGGAAAAGGCCGGTATTGGGCATGGGGCGCTCCCGAGTCATCTGGCCCAAGCGTAAACGATCCACGGCATGGGCGGTGTAGGCGTCCTGCATGCCGTTTGTCAGCTGGAACCCAACTGATTCACAAAATGCACATGATGGGAACAACTGCGGGGCGCAGGTGGCCTATCCTACGGCCACGGAATCTGGGGGGATTCGCTACAGGAGCAGTTAATGCCGATCAGGGCAGTCGCATACGTCAGCGAAGCGGGCCCAGCCGTTGCTGGTGATCCGTTCGGCCTGGGCAGCGGAAAGCTCGACGATCTGGTCGATGATGCCGCCCGCTTCAACCGCAGTGCCGGCGTCACCGGCGTCCTGCTGTTCGACGGCAGCCGCTTCCTGCAGTACATGGAGGGGCCCGAAGACGGCTTGAGGGTGGCGTATTCGCGGGTGGTGGGCGCCTCCAGCCATACCGGGCTCATCGAGTTGCAGCGCGGCAGGGTGGGCAACCGGCGGCTCCCGTTCTGGCCGATGCGCTGGCTGCCCACCCAACCCGAGCAGTTGAAGCTTCTTGCCCGCGCGGACTGGTCAGGGTTCGCCCAGCACAGCGGTGACGATGCGCCAACCGAGACGGCGATGGATATCCTGGCCAGGTTGGTGGAACCCTACGCGGTCGCGGCGTGATCCACCGGCCTAGCGGCCTCCATAGCGCGCCGCGCATGGAATCTCTCCGCTGCACGCGTTGAGGTGCCCGGTGCGCATCACGCAATACAGCCGGGCCTCCGGGTCTGCACTGGCAGCAATGTAGTCCAGTGCCTCGGCAAGCATGCGGACGAACTGCTGCTCGGGGTAGAACGCTGCCCAGGTTGGCAGCAGTTCGTCCAGTTGCGCGATCATCAGATCGATTTCCAGGTGCGTGCTCACTGCCTGATCCTCCTTCCAGGCACGTTAGCGACCACGCTGCAAGCAGAGAGTTGCGGTGCGCAGAGGCGACACAGGCGTGTTGCCCACGCAGTGCTCACCTTGTCTTGACCATGGCGTTGATCGTCGCAGCGCGTGAGCATCATCTGCACGGCCGCGCCACCATCGTTTCACCCGGCAAGGCGTATCAGAGAGGCCTCCCAGCTGAAGCTGCAAGGATCCCTTTCATGTCCGAACCGTTCCCGCGCGCCAGCTTATGGTCAGCTGACACCGAGTCGCATTGCTTCCGCCCCCTTGCCGGCACGACGCGCGCGGACGTGCTGGTGGTGGGCGCCGGCATGACCGGCCTGCTGACAGCGGCCCGCCTGGCGGATAGCGGCCTGGATGTGCTGGTGGTCGATGCAGGGCCCATCGGCGGGCGCAATACGGTGATGTCCACGGGCAATCTTTACGCGCCCGTCTCCCGGCTGGCAGAACTGGTCTCGCGCTGGGGCGGCGACACGGCCAGTCGCATCGTGCAGTGGCGGCAGCAGGCGCTGCGCGCCATCGAGACGCTGGTTCATCGCTACGATCTGCGTTGCGGCTTCGAACGCGTGGCCATGCAATACGGCATGCAGGAGCGCACGCGCGAGGTGACGACGCGATTCGAGCGTGAACTTCAGGCCTATCAGCGCGTAGGCCTGCAGTGCGAACACCAGCAGTCCGGGCTGCCATTCGCATTGGGCCACGCGTTCCGTGTTCCCGATCAGGCGCAGTTGGATCCGGCGGCCTTCTGCAGGGAGCTGGCGCGACACCTGGTGGGCCGGGTGCGCATCCACGACTGGACCCAGATCAACAGCATCGAGGCATCAGCAGGCGTTGCCACCGCCCTTGGCGGCCGCATCCATGCCAGGCACTTCGTGCTCGCCACCCACTCGCCGGCAGGGTTCAACCTGGTGCAGGCCGAGATGGAGGTGTACCGCGAGTACGGCGTGGCGGTGCCGGTTGCCAATCCGCCAGCGGCAGGTATTCATTGGATCGCCGATCGGCACCGCTCGCTGCGCGGGGTGCGCGGTACTGATGGCCGCGACTGGCTGGTGCTGGTCGGCGAGACACATCGCACCGGCGAAACCCCGGTGATGGATCCGGCACAGCATCTGGTCGCCGACGCGCGTCGCAACTTCACCGTGCAGGGCGAACCGCTGTGCTGGTCGGCGCAGCAGTTCCGTGCAGCCGACCAGTTGCCCTACATCGGCAGCAGCGCGCACGACAATGTGTGGGTCGCCACCGGCTATGGTCCCGATGGCTTGACCTGGGCGGGCGTGGCCGCTCGTGCGATCACCGAGGGAATCATGGGCACGACCAGCGAGATCGAGAAGCTGCTAAGCCCCATGCGCTTCACGCCAGTGCGCTCGGCGGCCGGCTGGGCCCGTACCAATGGCACGGTTGCACGGCACATGGTGGGAGATCGCCTTGGTGCTGCGCTGTCGCACTCACCCAGCGAGTTAAGCCGTGGCTGTGGCGCACTGCTGGACGTGGATGGAAAGCGGACCGCCGTCTACCGCGATGAGCACGGCCAGCTGCACGCGATGTCGGCGCTGTGCCCACACCTCAAGTGCGTTGTCCAATGGAATGGCCATGAACGCACATGGGATTGCCCATGCCACGGCAGCCGCTTTTCCGCCACCGGGGCGCTGCTGGAAGGCCCCGCCCGGCAGGGCCTCACGCCAGAACCGCTGCAGGCGGAGCAGCCGCTGCAGCGGTGACCCTCAGGCTTCGGCGGCCGCATCCGCCTCGCAGGGCATGCAGCGTTCCTTCTTGGACTTGATGTCTGCAGCGGTCTTCGCCAGTGCCTCGTAACGCTGGCGAATCTCTTCAAGGTGTGCCGGTTCCATCGACTCGAGGTTCAACAACTCCTGGTTGGCGTCCTTGCTGACCCGGATCAGTTCATCCAGCTTGATGTGCAGCGCGGCCGTATCGGCATTCTGCGTATGCTGGATCAGGAACACCATCAGGAAGGTCACGATGGTCGTTCCCGTGTTCACCACCAGTTGCCACGTATCATTGAAGTGGAAGGCCGGCCCGCTGGCGGCCCAGGTGATGATCACCCCCAGCGCCGCGACGAATGCGCCCAGGCTGCCGGACAATCGTGCAGTCGCGGCCGCGACCCGGGCGAAGCCGCGCCGGATCACTCGTCACCTCCCGCGGCCTCCTCATCCGTTCGACGATCTGGCAGCCTGACCCGCTCACCCAGGCGCTTGGCCTGCTCTTCCGGCGTTGGCGCGGCGACGAAGGGGGAGATCGGATCACTGGCAGGGAAGGTTTCCTGCAGCGCTTCGTCATGATTGCGGTGGTTGTGCAGCTTTGCCTGCAGCGGGCTGACAGGATCGGGGCGCTGCGCTTCCGCGTCCGGGTGGGGGAGGTCTTTCTGATCGCGTTGCATGGTGAATCTCCAGGTTGATCACCACCCCTCAGGTGGCGGGCCCAGCATAGGAGTGCGCTGTGACCGGCCCCATCAAGGGCGGGGCAACGTGGCGTCAAACCTTCAGGCAACACGCGTTAACAATCAGCAGGGCAGGGCGCGTAGCGCTCAACGCGACGCCGCCCGGCCATCGCTCCATCCCCTGCACCGGGCGTCTGTAGCCCGTTCGCCGGTCAGACCCTGCTCATATAGCGCTGTGCCGGCTGGGCACGCGAAAGCCCCGGCGCCATCGCCTTGCGTGCGCGCTCGAAGGCGTCCCACTCAGCGATGTCCGGAAGCGCCGGAATGGTCACGCGTTCGCCCTGCGCCAGCCCGGCCAGGGATGCATCCACCATGTCCTCGGCGCTCATCACGATGCCCTGCGGCAGGTGCTCCACCGGGAGGCCGGAGAGGTGCCAGAAGTCTGTTGCGGTAGCCCCCGGCAGCACAACCTGGACGCGCACGCCCTTGTCGGCCAGCTCATGGTGGAGCGACTGCGAAAACGCCAGAACGAACGCCTTGCTTCCCGCGTATACGCCGTTGAGCAGCTCGGGCGCCAATGCGACGATGGAGGCGATGTTGATGATCGTGCCCTGGCCATGGGCCACGAACACCAGGGCGGCGGCGTAGGCCAGGCGCATCGCGGCGTTTACGTTGAGCGTGATCATGCGCTCCATCTCGCCGATGTCCGACTGCAGCAGGGGAGCCGTTGCGCCGATGCCGGCATTGTTGACCAGCAGTCGGATATCCGCTCGGTCTCGAATGACCTTCTCAACTTCGGCAAGCCCGGCGGAGGTAGTCAGGTCCGCCGCGACAATGTCCACTGCGCGGCCGGTGCTGCGGGCGAGTGCTTCGGCCAGTTGGCGCAGGCGGTCGCCGCGTCGCGCAACCAGGATCAGGTCGTGTCCTGCGCGGGCCAGGCGATCGGCATAGATCGCGCCGATGCCGGACGATGCGCCGGTGATGAGAGCGGTGCCTTGAGGGGTAGGGTTGTTCACGGTGGTCAGTCCGAAGCGGCGGGCGTCGCCGGGGTCAGGGCCAAATCTAGGCCGGCTTGTGAATGGCGTAAATGTCGTATATACCTCGTTTACGGCCATCCCTGAAAAACCGCCATGCTCAATGCTGGATTTGTTCTGCCATCCGGGTTCCAGACCATGGCGATCGCGGCTGCGTCCGCCTTCGAACTGGCGAATGCCACCGAAGGCGCGCGCCTTTACGATCTGCACATGCTCTCCGAACAGGGCGGGCTGGTGCCCAGCTCGCTTGGCATGGCCATGCAGACGGCGCCGCTGGCGCAGCAGCCGCTGGATACCTTGATCGTGGCCGGCCTGCTGGAGCCAGCCCCGTCCACCGGCACGCTGATCGAACTGATCCACCAGGGGGCCACGCGCGCGCGCCGGACCGCGTCGGTGTGCACAGGCGCCTTCATTCTTGGCGAGGCGGGGCTGCTGGACGGGCGGCGCGCCACCACGCACTGGTTCCACGCCCGTGCGCTCAAGCAGCGCTTTCCCGCCGCGCAGGTGGAGGAAGATCGCATCTTCATCACCGATGGCCCGATCTGGACTTCCGCCGGCATGAGCGCGGGGCTGGACCTGGCGCTTGGCTTGATCGAGAACGACTTCGGTGCGGAGTTGTCCAGGGCGGTGGCCCGGAAGCTGGTGGTCTACCACCGCCGTGGAGGCGGGCAGTCCCAGCATTCGGTGCTGCTCGAGCTGGATGCCCGGTCCGATCGCATCCAGAATGCGCTGACCTTTGCGCGTGGCAACCTGCGCGCCACCTTGTCGGTTGAAGAACTGGCGCAGGCCGCACATCTCAGCACCCGTCAGTTCAGTCGCGCGTTCCGCGAAGAAACCGGGCAATCCCCTGCGAAGGCGGTGGAGAGCCTGCGCGTGGAGGCCGCTCGCGTGCTGATCGAGCAGAGCCGCTACACGATGGATGAAGTCGCGGCCGAAACGGGCTTCGTTGACACCGAACGCATGCGAAGAGCGTTCCTGCGCGCCTTCGGCCAGCCCCCGCAGTCCCTGCGGCGCAACGCGCGGGGCGGGGCGGACTGAGTTCGTCTTTGCGGGGACCTGTGCGGAGCCGAGCCATGCCCGGCTGCCAATGTCCGACACGAAAGGGCCCGCATGGAGGCCGCACCCTGCAGGATGAAACGGGCTCCGGCGCAGTGCCGGAGCCCCTGTCACTCACTTTTCCTGCAGGAACGCCAGCAGATCCTGGTTGACCTTGTCCTTGTGGGTGTCGGTCAGGCCGTGCGGCGCACCCGGGTAGACAATCAGCCTGGCGCCCTTGATGAGCCTTGCCGATTGGCGGCCTGAGATATCGATCGGCACGATCTGGTCGTCGTCGCCGTGGATGACCAGGGTGGGCACATCAAACTTCTTCAGGTCGGCGCGGAAATCGGTGGCGGAGAACGCAGCGATCGAATCGTAGGTGTTCTTGTGGCCGCCCTGCATGCCCTGCGCCCACCACGCATCGATCAGCCCCTGCGAGACCTTCGCGCCCGGACGGTTGAAGCCGTAGAACGGGCCCGACGGGATGTCCTTGTAGAGCTGCGCGCGGTTATCCATCTGTGCCTTGCGGATGCCGTCGAACACTTCGATCGGCAGGCCGTTCGGGTTGTCGGCGGTCTTCAGCATGAACGGCGGTACCGAGCTGATCAGCACCGCCTTCTTCACTCGCCCGGTGCCATGCCGGCCGATGTAGCGCGCCACTTCGCCACCACCGGTGGAGAAGCCCACCAGGGTCACATCGTGCAGGTCCAGCGTATTGATCACCGCGGCCAGGTCATCGGCGTAGTGATCCATGTCGTTGCCGTCCCACGGCTGGCTGGAACGGCCGTGGCCGCGACGGTCGTGCGCGATCACGCGGTAGCCATGGTCGGCCAGGAAGATCATCTGCGATTCCCAGCTGTCCGAATTCAACGGCCAGCCATGGCTGAAGGTCACGACCGGGCCGTCCTTCGGGCCCCAGTCCTTGTAGTACAGCTGCACGCCGTCGGCGGTGGTGATGTAGCTGGCGGTGCGCGCGATGGCGGTGACCGGAACCGGCTTGGCCGGTTCGGCGGCCTGCGCGGACAGGCCGGCCTGGACCGAGAGGGCGAGGGCGGCAACCGCCAGCGTACGGGCGAAGGTGTTCATGCGGGAACTCTCATGGGTGGGTGGTGAGACGTACTTTGCGCCTGCAATCAGGAGCCAGGGATATGACAAGTCCGAATTTCTTGATAGATCGTCCTGAGTGCACGGATCCACAGTGGGGTCGACTGGATGATCATCCGAAGCTGCCCGACCTGGGCCTGCGCGCTACCGAACGAGCCAGAGGCGCTTGCAATGGTGGCATTGCAGCCGGTTCCGCATTGCTTCCCGGAACGCAACATGACGTACCCCTTCACGGCGCTACCGCACCTGCGGCGTACTGCCTAGGCTGATCCCACACGGCACCTGCCGTGTTCCGGGCCCATTGCCCGCGCAGTGGCCCGTCTTCCCATGAACTCCGCAGCGCTGGCCTGCCAGGCAACCGTGCCCTGGCGATGTCACTGCCTGCGCCATGGACAAGCGCCCGGATTCGTTCGCGCCAGCCTTGCATTGCTGCCCGCCAAATGGCTCTTCGTGGAGATCCCTCATGTTCAGTATGGAAAACACCGCCGCGCCCATTGCCCCTGCCCTCGATGAACTGGTGCCCTCGCGCTACGCCCTGAAAGTGGGCGACGTCGAAGTGCTGGTGATCAGCGATGGCGTCCTGCCGTTGCCCACCCAGATGCTCGGCCACAACGTACCGGCGGCCGACCGTGCCGAATGGTTCGAAGAGATGTACCTGCCGCAGGATGCCTTCGACTGGGCATTGAACGTGATGGTGGTGCACAGCGGGGATCGCACCATTCTCATCGATGCCGGCCTGGGCATGGACCCGGACCTGCAGCTGCCGCGCGCCGGCCAGCTGATCCGTCGCCTTGGTGCTGCCGGTATCAACCTGGGCGAAATCACCGATGTGGTGATCACCCACATGCACATGGACCACGTCGGCGGGCTGCTGGTTGAAGGTGTGAAGGAACAGCTGCGCCCGGACCTGAAGATCCACGTGGCCGCAGCGGAGGTGGAGTTCTGGAAGTCGCCGGACTTCAGCCGCACCAACATGCCGCAGGGTTTCCCCGATGCGCTACGCGCCACGGCCAAGCACTTCTGGGCCGAGTACAGCAGCTATGTGCACACCTTCCAGGACGAACAGCAGATCGCCCCTGGCGTGACGGCCCGCCGTACCGGTGGGCATACCCCGGGCCACTGCGTGGTGCGCGTGGCGTCTGCGGGGCACGCCTTGACCTTTGCCGGTGACGCGGTATTCGCGGTCGGCTTCGACCAGCCGAACTGGCACAACGGTTTTGAGCACGACCCGGAGGAATCCGCACGCGTACGCATCGCTCTGCTGAAGGAACTGGCCGGCACCGGCGAAATGCTGGTGGCTACGCATCTTCCGTTCCCGTCAGTGGGCCGGGTGTCGCTGGAGGGCGAGACGTTCCGCTGGGTGCCGGTGTTCTGGGACTTCTGATCGGATACAGCGCAAGCAGGGGTTTTCGACGGGGCGCATCGGCGCCCCGCTCGAATCCCGCAAGGGCGAGGCCGACAACGGACGCCATCCACACCTGGCGTGGAACTACTGGATGGCGGTAGGGCGAGCCAACCGCTGCAGCTTGTGCGGGTTGCGCTGCACCAGGACCTGCGTGATCCGCTCGCCATCGGTCTCGAAGGCCATCGCCGCCTCCAGAACGCCATCGAAATAGCGCAGTAGTCCCAGCCGTCCGTTGAGCATGGCCGGCACCATCCGCAATTGCGCGCTGCGCCGCAGGTGCGGGGCATACAGCAGCTGGGCGATGCGTGCGCCGCCGACCATCGGCCCGGGGAAGCTGGTGACGATACCGCCGCCGTCACCCACCAACTCGGCCGATTCGGCCATCAATGCCTTCATTGTGCGGAAATCTCCGCTGGACGCGGCCTCGGCGAAGCGACGCAGGAGTTTCTGGTGCACGTCCTGCGGGACGTTGTAGCGCGGGCGTTCCTGCCGGAGCTGCTGGCGTGCGCGATGCACGATCTGCCGGCAGGCGGCTTCCGTCTTGTCCAGTGTGCGCGCGACCACCGCATAATCCTGATCGAACACATCGTGCAGCAGGAAAGCCGCACGCGCATCCGGGGCCAACCGTTCCAGCACACTGAGGAAAGCGACCGACAGATCGCTGGCGGTTTCCAGCACGTACTCGGGCGTGGCGGTGTCATCGGTCAGCAGCGGCTCGGGCAACCACATGCCCACATAGTGTTCGCGCGCATGCCGGGCCAGGCGCAGGCCATCAATGGCGCGACGGGTGGTGGCCGCCACCAGCCAGGCTTCCGGATTCTCGATCTGCGACTGGTCGGCGCCATGCCAGCGCAGCCAGACATCCTGCACCACGTCTTCGGCTTCGTGCGAAGACCCAAGCATGCGGTAGGCCACGCCGAACAGGCGTGGGCGGAGGCGTGAGAACAGCGCAGTGGATTCGTCCATGCCAGCGTAGACGGGACAGGTCCCCGGATTGTGACACCCGGGAACCTGTCGTTGGTGCCAGCGCCGGACGTGCGATCAGTGCGGCGGCAGCACCGCCGGCTTGCCGATGTCCTTGATCAGGAACACCACGAACTTCGCCGGCTCGGTGGCGCTGGCGTTGCGGCCTACGGTGTGCAGATCGGCCGGGCCCTCATGGAAGGCCTCGCCCGGGCCAAGGGTGACTTCCTTGCCGCCGGCCACACCCATCACGATCCGCCCTTCCAGGACATAGACGAAGCCATGGGCATCGTGGCGGTGGACAGGATCGGCGCCACCCGGCGGGTACTCCACGGTAAGGATCAGCGCTTCCTTGCCGGGCTGCTCCGGCAGGGCGCGGGTCATCACCTCGCGCACCAGGGGTTCGGGCGCCGCAGAGGGTGGGGTGGCGGCAGCGCTGCACAGTGGCAGCAGCGCAGACAGGGCCAGAACAGAAAGACGCATGGCAGGTCTCCAAAGCGGTAGGGGAGGGCCGCTGCATGGGGGCAGCGGCGGAAGGGTCAGGCCAGGCCGGCCTTGTCCAGGCCGAAGGCCGCGTCCAGGGTGCCGGGCGTGGTACGGAAGGCGACATTGGCGCGGTTCCATGCGTTGATCGCCATCACCGCGTGGGTGAGGTCGACAACTTCCTGATCGGACAGCTGGCCGCGCACGCGCGCGTACAGCTCGTCGGGCACGCCCTGTGCCGGCAGCTGGGTCAGTACTTCGGTCCAGGCCAGGCAGGCGCGCTCGCGCGGGCTGAACAGCGTTGATTCACGCCATGCCGCCAGGTGATGCAGGCGCAGCGGGCGCTCACCACGCAGGGTGGCCTCCTTCACGTGCATGTCCAGGCAGAAGCCACAGCCGTTGAGCTGCGACGCACGGATGTTGACCAGATCGATGATGGCCGCTTCGATCGAGGCGGTGTGGGCGGCATGCGAGTACAGGCCGAGCTTCTTGAACAGTTCGGGGGATTGCGCGGCGTAATCCAGGCGTGCGGTCATGGGTCATGGTGTGTTCCTGTAGCGTGTGAAGGGCACAGCGAGGCTAGGCCTGCATTCGCAATGCCGGTAGGCGGGGACCGGGCCGCACGCTGTTGCATGAAAGACACCAATGTCCTGTCACAGCGGCCGATGCTCGGCCGTCTGCCGGGCATGGACACCTCATCGCACCTGCGCACCGCATCGCGCCCTGCCAGCGAACAGGTCTGGCAGGCCTTCCTCGCCGCATTGCGCGAACTGCCGCCCGATGCACGTGCGGTGCTGTTGCTGCACGACGTGCTGGGTGCCGGATTCGAGGACATCGTGCCCCTGCTGGGGCTCGATCTTGCCGCGTGCAGGCAACGGTTGGCGCTGGCGCGGAGCCACCTGCACGCACAACGTGCCCGCCTGGAGCCAGGCCACCCATGAACGCCGCAACGCCCCGCGCGGCCAGCGACAGCCACGATGCGCTCAATGCGTCCTTCTCCACCAGCTACGCCGGCGTGCTGGCCTTCATTGCAGTGGCCTCCGAGGGCAGTTTCGCGCGCGCGGCCGACCGCCTCGGCATCGGCCGCTCGGCCGTCAGCCGCAGCGTGCAGAAGCTGGAAAGCCAGCTGGGCGTGCGGTTGTTCCTGCGCACCACGCGCTCGACCACGCTGACCCGGGAAGGCGAGCTGTTCCTGGAGGGCTGCAACCCGGGCGTGACCTGCATCCTGCAGGCGCTGGAGGAAATGCGCGACCTGCGCGAGGGTCCGCCGCGCGGGCACCTGCGCATCAGTGCCAGCCACGGCTTCGGCCGGCGGGTGATCGCCCCCTTGCTGGCCGCATTCCGCGCCGAGTACCCGCAGGTCTCTGTAGAACTGCTGCTGGACGAGCAGGCCCCCGACCTGGCCGGTGACCGCATCGACGTGGCGTTTCGCGACGGCCTGCTGGAAGACAGCCAAGTGATCGCCAAGCAGCTGGTGCCGATGCAGCTGGTCGTATGTGTTTCACCAGCGTACGTGCAGGCGTACGGTCTACCGGTGTCGGTGGATGCGCTGTCCACACATGCCTGCATCGGGCGGCGCCTGCCGGGCGGACGCATGCAGCCCTGGGAATTCCGTGTCGACGGTGCCGAAGTGCACCTGCAGCCGCCGGCCACACTGGTGTTCAATGATGCCGACCTGGTCCTGCAGGCCGTCATCGACGGGCTCGGAATCGCCCAGCTGCCCAGCTATCAGGTGCGTGAAGCGCTGTGGGCGGGCAGGGTGGTGACCTGCCTGGATCGGCATGCGCCGCTCGATCGCGGCCACTACCTGTGCTACCTCAGCCGCCGCCAGCTGCCCAAGCGCGTGCGGGCCTTCATCGACTTCAGCACGCAGCGGGTGCGCGCGCTCGAGTTGGATGTGATCTCGCACTGGGAAGCACGCCAGCAGGGCGCCGCTCTAAAGCCAGGCGCATAGCCTGCCTTGGCCTGAGCGTACTGGTGCGTGCCGGGCAACAGTGCGCGGCACGTCACGTACCTACTGCCTCGCGCCCGCGCTACCTACGATGCCTGCACCCGGCCACACCCCAGTAGCCCTTTCACATTCCAGGAGACATGCAATGAAGTTCCTCGTCATCGGTGGTACCGGCCGCATCGGCAGCAGGGTGGTGGAGCGCCTGCGCGTAGCCGGGCATGAGATCGTGGTGGCAGCGCCCTCGACCGGGGTGGATGTGCTGACCGGTGAAGGTCTGGATGCCGCCATGGACGGCGTCGACGTGGTGGTGGACCTGGCCAACTCGCCCTCGTTCGAAGATGCGGCAGTGCTTTCGTTCTTCGTGACCGCTGGCCACAACATACTTGCGGCCGCTATCCGTGCCGGCGTACATCACCACGTTGCGCTTTCCGTCGTAGGCACCGACATGCTGGCAGCCAGTGGCTATTTCCGCGGCAAGATCGCCCAGGAGCGGCTGATCCGCGACTCGGGCCTGCCGTACACCATCATCCATTCCACGCAGTTCTTCGAGTTCTTGCCGGGCATCATCCAGTCCGCCGGCGATGGGGAGACCCTGCGGCTGCCGGCCGCCGACGTGCAGCCGATTGCCGCCGAGGATGTTGCCGAAGCGGTGGCACGCATCGCGCAGCAGCCGCCGGCCAATGGCGTGCTGGAAATCGCCGGGCCGCAGCGTAGCGCGATGGCGGATCTGGCCAGGCAGTATCTGCAAATGACGGGTGATTCCCGGCAGGTCGTTGCGGATGCCCAGGCGCTGTACTTCGGCGCGCCGCTGCAGATCGACACGCTGGTGCCGGTCGGACACGCGTGGCTGGGGCAGGTCGATTTCGACGCCTGGCTGCAGCAGTCCGGCCTGTTGCAGCGGCAGCCTGCCTGAGCGGCGAATCGATCGCCTGCCGCAGCTGCGCCTGATGGAGCCGCGCAATGACCGAGCTGAAGCCTCCTTCGCCCGCCATGCTGGACCGTTACCAGGGCGACGACGTGAAGCCGCTGTATACCGGCCGCGTGCGGGTGAGCGGTGGCCAGGCCCAGCACGGGCGGGCGTCCGGCGTCGTGCGGTCGGACGACGGTGCACTGGCGGTGGACCTGCGCCTGCCGCCGGAACTCGGCGGGCCTGGCGGCGGCGCCAATCCCGAGCAGCTGCTCGCCGCAAGCTACGCTGGCTGCTTCCACGGTGCCATGGTGCTGGTGGCCGCGCGTGCCGGCCTGCTGCTGCACAACCCCAGCATCGAAGTGGCGGTCACCTTCGCCCGTGATCCGGCAGATGGGCTGTACCTGCTGTCGGCCGAGATCGTGGTACATCTTCCCGGCATGGATGAGAACCTGGCCTGCGAACTCGTTCGCAACACCGAACGCGTCTGCCCATACGCCAAGATGTTCCATCGCGGCGTCAGCCATGTGGTGCATGTTCGGGTCGGCCCGCAGGCTCCGCCTCTGTAGAATCGAGCCACGCTCGACTCCGGGAAGGTCCTGGCCCTGACGATTACACGGCTAGGCCGTATTCCGCCACAACCCAGCTCGGCTACGATGGTGGCGCCGGCAACCTGGCCGGTGGGGCAGGGGATGCAATGGACATGCAGGCAGGGGGCGAATTCGATCCGTCGGCAAAGACCGATTCGCAGGAACTGACATTCCACTGGCTCTACCAGCGGGTGCAGGGACTGGTTGAGCACAGCATCTACCCCAAGGCGGGCAGGGTGGAGACGTGGGCGTTTCGCATCGGCGTGGGTGCGGCGATCATCGGCATTCTCATGGGTCAGCTTCCGGATCGATGGCTGCCTCTTGGCGTAGTGCTCCAGGTGGTTGTTGCCTGCCTGGCAATCGAAATCGGTGGGTTCATTGTCGGTGGCGTCCTGGCCGCCCGCAGGGGCATTCGCCAGTTCAGCCAGCCGCGGCTCTCGCACGCCCGGGAGATGGATGAAGACTTCGCTCACTGGCAAGCGGTGGTGACCGAGCTTCGCGGATTCCCGCGCGTCCAGCGCGAGCGGCGACTCAAGTTCGTCAGCACCTTGCGCACAAACATGATGGAGCGCATGGGCATGATGTATGGCGGCCTGCAGCGGCTGGGGCCATTCCCGCTGTTGATTGCCCTCTACCTGCAGTTCCGCGGATGGAAATGGGGCGACTGGGCGGGCGCTTTCGATGTTGGATTGCTAGGCGCACTGCTTATCTTCGCCATGGTGCTGCTGTACCTGCTGGGCTGGATGCTGATCGGCCTTCGCACCAGGCTGGATACCTACGTTGCCTTGTTGGAGGGCTCCATCCACGAACCCGAGCCCTCCCAGCCAACGCCTTTGTAGCGTCGGGCCATCATGTTCCTCATGCTGAGGGACAAACAGGACTGTGAGTCATCCAGTGAGGCATACGCATGGCGCAAGAGTGCCGCGCTGTGGCTGGATGCAGCCGACTTCTTCGGGCTTGCTGCATCATGTTCGTACATTTCGCCGACTTCACAGGTCTGTACCCCGCAGAGGGGCATAGTAGCCCTTCGGTAGTGTGAGCGCGTCCATCCAGCCACGGGGTTTCCCCGAACGCCAGGAGGTCACTGTGCCAAGTTGTGATGAAGGAATGAAGCTGACGCGTCGCCAGGTGATCGCCGGCGGCGTCACGACCGTGGCGATGTCCGCCGCACCGGGGGCATCATCGCTCGCCGCCGAACTGGCGGCGCCCCCGCCGCCCAGGCCCCCGGTCATCAGCACGGTGGCCTTGACCGTCAACGGCGAGCGGCGGGAGCTTGAACTGGACACCCGGACCACGCTGCTCGATGCCCTGCGCGAACATCTGAAGCTGACCGGAACGAAAAAAGGCTGCGACCACGGTCAATGTGGTGCCTGTACCGTACTGGTCAACGGTGAGCGCATCAATGCCTGCCTCAGCCTGGCGGTGCAGCACCAGGGCGACGCCATCACCACCATCGAAGGCCTCGGAACCCCCGATGACCTGCATCCAATGCAGGCCGCCTTCATCAAGCATGATGGCTACCAGTGCGGGTATTGCACGCCGGGGCAGATCTGCTCGGCGGTGGCGGTACTGGACGAGATCAAGCGGGGTGTCCCCAGCCATGTGCAGGCGGACGTCAGCGCACGGCCCCGGGCCACCAACATGGAAATGCGCGAACGCATGAGCGGCAACCTCTGCCGCTGCGGGGCCTATTCCAACATTGCCGCGGCGATGGAAGAGGTCGCTGGCGTGACCTCTGCAGGGAGGCGCTCATGAGGGCCTTCAGTTACGAACGCGCCAAATCCCCGGCCGAGGCCGCCAAGGCCGTCGCCGGTACCGAGGGCGCGAAGTTCCTGGCCGGAGGGACCAACCTGCTCGACCTGATGAAGCTGGAGGTCGAGACGCCAGCGCACCTGGTCGATGTGCAGGACATCGGCCTGGACAGGATCGAACCCACCGACGAGGGCGGCCTGCGCATCGGCACGCTGGTCACCAATACCGCGCTCGCCTCGCATGAGCGCGTGCGCAGCGACTACGCGGTGCTGACCCGCGCGATCGTGGCAGGCGCCTCCGGGCAGCTGCGCAACAAAGCCACCACCGGCGGCAACCTGCTGCAGCGCACGCGCTGCCCGTATTTCTACGACCCCAATCTGCCCTGCAACAAGCGCCTGCCCGGTTCCGGCTGCGGCGCACTCGAGGGGTTCTCCCGGCAGATGGGCGTGATCGGCACCTCGGACAGCTGCATCGCGACCTATCCGGGCGACATGGCGGTGGCCCTGCGGGTGCTGGACGCCTCGATCCAGACCGTCAGGGGTGACGGCAGTACGCGCAGCATCCCGATTGCCGATTTCCATCGTTCCCCCGGCGACAGGCCGCAGCAGGACAACGTGCTGCAGCGCGGTGAGCTGATCACCCACGTCACGCTGCCGGAACCTCTGGGCGGTCGGCACGTGTACCACAAGGTACGGGACCGCGCGTCCTATGCGTTCGCACTGGTGTCGGTCGCCGCGGTCGTGCAGCGTGACGGCTCGGCGCGGTTCGCCTTCGGTGGGGTCGCGCCGAAGCCGTGGCGCGTCGAGGCAGCCGAACCCCTGCTGCGCGACGGCGTGAAGGCCGCGACCCGGCAGGTGTTCGCCGGTGCCCGTCCAACGCGGGAGAATGCGTTCAAGATCGCGCTCGCCGAGCGCGCCCTCGCAGCGGTGCTGGTGGAAGGAGAGCGCTGATGCCCCTTGAATTCAACGCCCCCGCCGGCGACAACCTGTTCGACAAGGCCAAGGTCGTCGGCAAGTCGACGCCGCGCATCGACGGTCCACGCAAGACCACCGGCACCGCCCCCTATGCCTACGAGCGCCATGACGTGGCGCCGAACCAGGCCTACGGCTACATCGTCGGCGCGGGCATCGGCAAGGGGCGCATCATTTCGATGGATGCGTCCCGCGCACGTGCCGCGCCTGGCGTACTGGCGGTCATCACCGCACCGGAAACCAAGCCGGTCGGCACATCGAACTGGAACAATGCACCGTTGTTCGGCGGAGCCGAGGTGGCCCACTACCATCAGGCCATCGCCTGCGTGGTGGCAGAGACCTTCGAGCAGGCCCGCGCCGCTGCGGCGCTGATCCGCACCCGCTACGAGCGCGGCAAGGGCCGCTTCGATTTCCCGGCCCTGGCACCGTCCGCGCCGCTGGCAAAGGGGCGCGGTGGCAAGCCCGACCGGCAGACGCTGGGCGATTTCGACACCGCTTACGCGAGCGCGGCCGTCAAGCTCGACGAGACTTACCACACCTCCGACGAAAGTCATTCGATGATGGAGCCTCACGCCACCATCGCCGCCTGGGAGGGTGACACGCTCACGTTGTGGACGGCGAACCAGATGATCGACTGGGCCAGGCAGGGCATGGCGGCGATCCTCGGCATCGATCCTGCCAAGGTGCGCGTGGACTCGCCCTATATCGGCGGCGGCTTCGGCGGCAAGCTGTTCATCCGTGCCGACGCGGTGCTGGCCGCGTTGGCGGCCAAGCAGGTCGGGCGACCGGTGAAGATCGCGCTGCAACGCCCGTTGATGCCCAACAACACCACGCACCGGCACGCCACCCTCCAGCGCGTGCGGATCGGCTGCGGAAAGGATGGCCGGATCTCCGCCATCGCCCATGAGAACTGGTCGGGCAACATCAACGGCGAGGATGGCGAAAACGGCACCCTGCAGACGCCCAAGCTCTATGCAGGCGCCAACCGCCTGGTGGCCAACTACATCGCCACGCTCGACATGCCCGAAGGCAATGCGATGCGCGCACCGGGCGAAGCGCCGGGCCACATGGCGCTGGAAGTGGCGATGGACGAAATGGCCGAGAAGCTGGGTCTCGACCCGATCGCGTTCCGCATCCTCAACGAGCCCGAGCTCGTGCCCGGCGATCCGTCCAAGAAGTTCTCTGACCGCAACCTGGTGCGCTGCCTGCGCGAAGGCGCGGAGCGCTTCAACTGGAACAAGCGCAACCCCAGGCCGGCGCAGGTCAGGGAAGGGCACTGGCTGGTCGGCATGGGCGTGTCTGCGGGCTATCGCGGCGCACCGACGATGAAGTCGGCGGCGCGGGTCCGGCTTGACGGCCAGGGCGGGGTGATTGTCGAGACCGACATGACCGACATCGGCACCGGCTCCTACACGATCATCGCGCAGACGGCAGCCGAGACCATGGGCGTGCCGCTGGACCAAGTCCAGGTGACCCTCGGCGACTCCCGTCATCCCGCCTCCGCCGGTTCCGGCGGCCAGTGGGGCGCGGCAAGCTCCACCGCAGGCGTGTACGCGGCGTGCGTCAGCCTGCGCCGCAAGGTGGGCGAGAAACTGGGCTTCGACGGCGACACCGCAGACTTCGCCAATGGCCGCATCCAGGCGGGCGGGCGGACGATCAAGCTGGCGGAGGCGGGCACACTGTCGGCGGAGGACGGCATTGCCTTCGGCGACTTCAAACAAGGCTACGACGTCGGCACCTATGCAGGGCATTTCTGCGAGGTTGCCGTGCATGCCTACACGGGAGAGACGCGCATCCGCCGCATGCTTGCCGTATGCGATGGCGGCCGGATCCTCAATCCGCTCTCCGCACGCAGCCAGGTCATCGGCGGGATGGTGATGGGCGCGGGCGCGACCCTGATGGAGGAGCTGGTGGTCGACAAACGGCTTGGTTTGTTTATCAACCACGACCTGGCCGGCTACGAGGTTCCCGTGCACGCCGACATCCCGTATCAGGAGGTGGTCTTCCTCGACACGCTGGATCCAGTGATCTCGCCGATGAAGGCCAAGGGCGTGGGTGAACTGGGCATCTGCGGGGTTGGCGCCGCGATCGCCAATGCGATCTACAACGCAACCGGCGTCCGCGTGCGCAACTATCCCATCACGCTGGACAAGCTGTTGCCCGGCTTGCCCGACGTAGGCTGACGGTGCGCATGGACCGACCCGTAGCCTCGCCCACTCTGGAGATCTCCGCCGCAGGCGGAGGGGAGCCCGGCGATCTTGCCGAGGACCTGTCCGCAGCGCCGGGTTTCCTCGCCGAAGGCAGCCCGCGCGGCGTACTCGAGACGGCCTTGACGCGCGTGCGCGCGGGGGAGCACGCCGTACTCGCGCTGGTGCTGGAAACCGATGGCTCCACCTACGCCGGTGCCGGCGACATGGTGCTGTTCTGCAACGGCGGCCAGGTCGGCTGGCTCAGCGGCGGGTGCCTGGAGCCCGAGCTCGCGCGACGCGCGGAACGGGTGAGCGCGGCAGGGCGGGTCGACTGGATCGAGATCGACACCCGCAGTGACGACGACCTGTTGAGCGGGTCCGCGCTCGGGTGCCGCGGCCGGCTGCGGATTGCGCTCCTGCCATTGCGTGCCATGTCCGGCATCGACGACGTCATCGAGGCCTGGTTGCGCGAGGGTGTGTCACTCCAGCGCGACCTTCGCACGTCGGGGCAGGTCATTTTCCGTGCCGGCCATCACGAGCAGGCGTGGCAGCTGCATCCGATGGATGGTACGCAGCCCTTTGGCGAGGGGGCGTGGCGTTTGCCGTTGCCCCGTCTTCCGCGGGCTCTGGTGTTGGGGGGCGGTCCCGAAACGCCCTTCCTGGTTCCGTTGCTGCGGAGCCTGGGGTGGCGGGTCAGCGTGGCCGAACGGCGAGCGCGCTGGGCCTCTGCCGGGCAGTGCGCGGAGGCGCATCTTCAGACCAGCCCGGCCGAGGCCCTTCATGGCGACCCGTGCGACGCGGCACTGGTGATGCATCACGATTTCGAACTGGACCGGGAGGCGCTGGTGGCCCTGGCCGATACCAACGTCGCGTTCATTGGACTGCTGGGTCCGCGGCGAAGGCGCGAGGACCTGTTCAAGCTGCTGACACCGGGTCAGCGCCACCGCCTTTCCCCGAGACTTCAATCACCGGTCGGCCTGAACATCGGCGGCCGAGGGCCCGAGGCAATTTCGCTCAGCATCGCCGCGCAGCTGCAGCAATGGCGAAGCGCGCACGGCAGGTGACTGACGCGCATGCGGTCGTCGTGCTGGCTGCCGGCGGGAGCACCCGACTTGGCCAGCCCAAGCAGCTTCTGACCCGGCAGGGCGAAACCCTGGTACATCGCGTGGCGCGGTTGGCGCGGGAGCTCGCGCCAGCGCAGGTCCTAGTCGTAGTGGGCGCGAAGGCACAGGCCGTGACATCCAGCATTGCCGGGCTGGAGGCCACTCCGGTAACCAACCCCCACTGGGAACGCGGCCTGGCGAGCAGTCTGCAGGTTGCCGGCGCACACCTGCTGCCCACGGTGACCGCGGTGATGGTCGTGGCATGCGACCAGCCCGCAATCGAGCGCTCCCATCTGCAGGCGCTGCTTTCGGGTGCCCGCGCCTCGGCGTCAGGGTGCGCTGGCACGCGTCATGGAGACGCGCTTGGCATTCCTGCAGTAGTGCCGCGTGCATGGTTCACCTCTGTCGGTGCAACCGGTGACCGCGGCTTCGGAGCGCGCCTGCGGCAACTTCCCGTCGATACGGTGCATGTCCTACAGGCACCGGAACTGGGCCTGGATATCGATACGCCAGAAGATCTTGCGCGTTCGCGCGATGCGGGCTGGATCGATGCCGGGAGGTGACCCGCATGATCACTGGGCCAATGCCTGTCGCGCAGGCGACGAGCGGCAGAGCTGCAGCCCGAACCCTCGCTGCCCGCAACCCTGTAGAGTCGGGTCATGCTCGACTACGGCACGCCACATCGCGCCCCATCAGGCACATCACCAGCAAGAATCTGCAGCACCCGATCCAACAGAACAGGCTCCGGCACGCCAGCCAGTACCTGCTCCAGGTAATCCAACGGCTCCAACTGCCATTGGAGGAGCGCCCGCAACCGAACAACGGCGGGCGCCCGCTGCTTCGCGTCCAGTGAGACCTGCAACAGCAGATGGTGCGAGCGCCTCTCCAGCCACAGCACGGGTATTCCTCGGCAATGAACCTGGAGCGCGGCATCTCGGTGCCGCTCTACGAACTGGAAGCCCTGTCGTGGCCGATCCTCCACGAACTGCACGGCTTGGCGGCGCAGTTGTGAGAATCGATCATCGTTGACGCTTTGGAACGCGACAGGCGAGGACACCGGCGGCGCCGGCCACAGCGCCTGTGCCGCAACCACCACCACAAGACAGAGCGCGTTGGCCACCCAGCGGCACCACGCCACTCAGCCCTCCGGATGCAGTCGGGTACTGGCGTGTGCGGTAAGGCCGATTCCGGCCATGATCAGCCCCTCCATCACGCGCGGGCCAACGTACTGCTCCAGCTCACCGTTCTCGCGGGCGCGCTGCGCGGCCAGCAGGATCTCCAACACCACGCGGAGGCCAGCCAGCGAGCAATCGGTATCTGCCAGGGCGATACGCCGGCCCGGCATCTGATGGCGCTCAGGCCAGGGCTGGCCATCGGAGGCGGCGCCGGAGCCGATGCTGTGCAGCAGGGCGATGAGGGTGTTCGGGTCCAGCGCAGGGCCATTCGCAGGCACGTCGTGGATGGGGTGCGGGACAGGGGAGTGGGGCTGGGTCATGGCTGGGCTCCTTGCGTGCATGCAGAAGCCGCCACCGATAAAGGTGGCGGACGATGCGTGGCTCGAAATCCGGTACGCGACTAGGCCCGGTGGGCACGAAGCCCCCACGCACCGCCCGCCATAGCCGGCCGACGGATTGCCAGCCGGCACCACAAAGCGTGGTGCCGACTGGCAAGCGCAAACTACAGTCGCGTTACCGGGATTTCGAGCCCCGACCACCGATGCATTGGCGGCGCGAAAAGGAATACGCCCGGTTGTGCGCGATGCCAAGGCATTAGGGGCGATGCCGTCACCGATTTCAACATTTTCAGAATCGTTGCATAGCAAGGAAGGGCGCGAGAGGCTTGAGCCGCAAGGCTATCGCCGGTATCGGCTGGTATAGACTTCATTGCTGTCGACGTCCGAGAAATGGTGTATCCGGCAGGGCGGATGCGACACCTACCAGCGGGGTCGAAGCCCTTCCAGGTTGTACCCGCGCAGGGCAGCCTGTAGACAAGGTGGAGAGCGGGCCTTAGGATCGAGGCCACAGGAAGTAAACTACAACTAAAGGATTGATCATGGCTCAGCCAAAGATAAGTCTTAATAAGCTCGGAGAGTATTTGACGGCCACTCCATCGCGACGGAAGCGCATCGTTCAAGATCAGCAAGAGCCTAAGACATTCATTGCAGCCCGATACTCAGATGCCCGCGAGGAGATAGTGCAGTATCTTTCCACTGGAATGGAGGATGACTCGGCCCTCATTGCTGCCGCGCAGCGACTTCGTCGGGATGACAGCGGCACTGATTTTGCTTACCAGGATCGACTCGCGTCAGCTGAAGCGATAGATAATTTCCTTGAGGTTGGCGAGCAAATTGAACTTGATGATCTAGTAGTGGTGCCCGTGGAAAACTCCGCATCGGAATCAATGCAGATCAGCGGGGTGTCGGTATCTGTGCGCCCAGATGCCTACCTCAAAGACCCGGTGACCGGTGAGATTAGGGGCGCCATAAAGCTCCACTTCCCCAAGACAACACCCTTAACCGAATCGGCAGCAGAGTATGTTGGAGCGGCGACCAAGGTGTTCTTGCAGCGAGAGAAGAAATCACCTGTAGTCGACCATCGCAGGTGTTACGTCATCGATGTTTCAACACAGACTGTCTCAACCGCTCCAAAGTCACATGTTCGCAAGATGAATGATATTGCGGCGGCGTGCGAGGAAATCGACGCGCGATGGAAGCGGAGCAAGGGCTGAAGATCGCTCGAGCCCAGCCTGCTTCGCGACGACACTTGTATAGATGTGGGTTGCTGAACAACCTGCCAGCGACATTGCAAAGGAAGCGAAGATGGCCGACTGCAAGCCAGATAGCCAAGGGAGTATCACCTGCCCTCATTGCGGGTGCGTCTACCGTGCCGATGGAAATTGCCATTCAACTCCCGCTCCGCGAGGCAGTGGCGGTTGCACAAAGAGCTGCCATTGCCCTTCTTGCACTAAGTCTTGCTGCATGGAGCGCGACCGCCCAAGACCCAGCCCTCGCCCATAGCGTTGCTATCAGCCATGGCCGACAGACGGATTGACAGCCGACACTGCGCGGGGCGGTGTCGGTTGGCAGGCGCAAATTACATCCACACAATCGGGGTTTCGAATCCCGGCCACCGATGCTCGATGGCGCGGCTAGGAATACGCTCGGTTGTGCGCGATGCCAAGACAGTAAGGGCGATACCGTCACTGCTATCAGCATTTTCAGAATCGTTGCAAATAGCGCGGCGATGCTGGAGCGCTGCGGTCCAAGGCTATCAACTGCATCTGTGGCCCACGCCCGTTTTCGGTTGCTGCCCGGTTGGCAGCACCGAGGGCAGGGCAGATGCGACAGGTCGATGCACTGTCTGGAGACGTCAAAGACTCTTCAACGCTACCTTGGTTCGCTCCAGCCAAGCGGCATTGTGGCTACGGGCGAAGCGTGACCAATGCTTGGCATCGTCGATGATGCTGGCGAATAAGCTGCGGGCTTGCTCGCGGTCGGCGGGCTGCGGCTGTGCCATCAGCCATTCGGCGAACAGGCAGCCAGCGGCCGCGTCATTTCCGCATTCCATCGCGCGCTCGAATGCAGCGCGGGCTTCCGGTGCCTGGGTCGCGGCCAGTGCCTGTGCATACAAAAGGGTTTGTTCCGGTTTGCGGCGAGCATCCGGGTAGCGGGTGAACAGATCGTCCAGCGTTTCAGCAGCCAGCGCGGCATGCCCGGAGTCGAGGCGCGCGCGGGCCAGGCCGGTCAGGATGTACGGATCATCGGCCAGTGGTGAGCTGGCGGCCTGCTCGAGCAGGGTTCTCGCCTCCTCGGTTTGACCGGCATCCAGGAGCGTCATGCCCAGACGAACACGGTTCTGCACGGTGGGCGTGCGCGCCAGTTCGGCACGTGCGTTGCGCAGCTCCTGGCCGGGGTTTACGAGCTTCTTGGCGGAGCGCATGGCCTGTCGGGCGCCGCGCGAGTGGCGGACTTCCGGGAAGTAGATCGCCAGGAAATAGACGACGCTGCCGAGCAGCGGGAACGAGAAGAGCAGGATGAGCCAGTAGACGCTCTGGCCTGAGCGGATGGCGTGCACCGCGAAGTAGATGGCTGCAAGTACGTGCAGTCCGACTCCAATGTAGGGCATGTGGGGTGCCTGGTCCTTGTGGGGCCTGGCACTAAAGTGGACGTGGGGTAGGGCGCCAATGGACCGGGGGATAATCGGGCCTGATGCGTCACGGCAATTGGGTCTAGCCCTGTGAGGCGAAGCACTGCACTGCACTGCATTGATTGAAGGGGATACATGGAACGTACGCAGAAGAAACTGACGATGACCGATGTCGCTGGATGCAGTTCGGCGCTGGTTACCTTTGGTTTGGTTCAAGGGGCTTTCTACCTGAAGGCGTATTGGGGCCACTTTGGCCTTGATCCCTTTCAGTTTGTGGCGGTGGGCGAGCTTGCGTTGGCCGGCCTTACGGGTATCGGCATGGCGCTGTTCCTGATGCTGGTTGCGTTACTGTTCAGTGGCTGGGTGGAAGTTAAACTGGCAAGCAGCAGTTCTGAGCGGAAGTTGCTCGCATGGCTGGCGCCAGTGCTCTTCTTTGCGGGATTGGGTGCGCTGCTTTGGTGGACGAACGCGTGGCCTGTTCTGATAGGGGTACTGTTGACTGGCGCTTGTGCCTTGGTCGTGCGCCTTTCACCGATCGTTCCATCGTCCGTCAAGGACTCCCCCTGGTTGATCTACGTCTTGGTGATGCTGGTCTATATTTCGATTGCTTCGAGCTGGCTGGGTTTCGAACGTGCCAAAGCGATTTCATCTGGAAGTGGCAAGTACACGGTAGCCGTGCGTGTCGATGGGCAGCCGCAAAGTGGCCTGAATCTGATTGGGCGGCTTGGTGACAGCTACGCGCTGTGGGACCAAGCGAGGAGGGCTGCTGTGCTTGTGCCTGTGGGTGAGGTTGGGAGGATGGAGATTGTTCGGAAGGGGACAGTGCGGCCGTCTGTCAACCGAAAGGGCCCGGCGACTGAAGTTCTCTAAGCGACTGACTCAGGAGTTCATCCGCTCTCGAATCAACATGGCCCGCCGATCGATGCCCTCAACCGCAGCGGCAGCAAATTCTTCAATCGACTCCGCGTCGCTCCAAAGCTCGCGCATACGACCAGTCTTCAGTACGTACTCGTCATCAAGCGCTTCCAGCTGCTGCCTGACGCTCTCACCAACTTCAAAGAAGTTGCTTACCGCAATACGAAGTGCATTGAGACCATCGAGTGCGTCAGCATCGAGAACGGCGGAAGAAGGCGCAGTGAGATCCAGTGTTTTGACCACGAGGGCAATGGTCTCACAGGTCGCAATCACATCAGCACGGTCAATCTTGTCCTCATTGATCTGAATTCCATCGATGAGAGAGGCGCACTTGGTACAGATATCAAGGCGATATTTCAGCTGATCCAGAGTGGAAAGCTCTGTTTCAAGCTGATTCTGCTGCTGAATAATTACTTCGCGCATGCGCAAATTGTGTGCCTCTCTGGCGTACTTCCAAGCGCCATAGCCAATCACCCAAGTGCCCGCCGCCGCAACCCAGTCGGCAAGGGCGCCAAAGCTGAAGCTCTTAGATGGCCCACCCACCCAGGCAAAGATCAACCAACTGAGTACTCCACCGAGCATCGAACAGATACCAGCGACCAGCAACACATCCCCTACTTCGATTGTTCTAGATGTCCACTTATCCATGTCACCCCCTGTGTCTTTCCTGCAAAGAGGGCAATTCTGTCATGACGGCCCCCTTCTTGCCTTCGTCCTCTACGGCGCCACCGCAACTGCCTCGTTGGGAGTGGTCAGATTGGCTTCGTGGTGCGTCAGCCGGGCAGGGAGGACGCCCCCGTGCCTTGGGAGCGAACGGAGATTCGATCACGCTTAGTCCCGCCTCTGGCGCTACTGGTAGCGGCTACAGGTGGTCAGGGAGGTTTGCGCTATGGGGAAAGCCGTGGATAATTTGAAGGGCATTGACCAGTCGGTCGTCCTAGTAGGTGTGCGTCCATGCCCCCCCTTGCAACTTTATCTGTAGTTGAGTTCCTTGGATGCATTGGCGATCATGGAGCCGAGGCAATGTTCCGCGGTCAGTCGGACCTGAGGTGGCCGTTGCTGCCATCCGTCGCCAGGTTCGCAAACGTTATCCATGGGTACAACAGCATCTCCGACATCGAAGATCACCTTCTTGAGAGATTTCGGCACTTTGCGATTCCGTTCAATGACTTCAGAAATATCCCAGTTATCGAGCAGCTGGTTCATGCACAACACTATGGCTTGCCAACACGACTAATGGACTGGTCGACCAACCCACTCAAGGCTTTGTTCTTCGCAGTTGAGCAAGCAAGCATGGATGCAGTGGATGGCGTGGTCTACATTACCCGCCCAGCTTTCTGGATGGAGGGGACTGCGCATGTTGAGAGTCTCGACAACTTTCTTGCTTTCTACCCAGAATTGCTGCATGAAAGAATCGCCGCTCAAGACGCTTGTCTTCTAGCCTTCCCTCTATCCAAGACCGACATGTCCGTCCCCGAGCTTTCGGAGGGTAATGTGCCTAAGGGATTGGAGATGCTGAAGAAGATAGTGATCCCGGCGGCTGTTAAGCGAGAGCTACGTCGGCAGCTATCGGTATTGGGCGTGAGCCATCGAACTGTCTTCCCTGGTCTCGAGGGTACGACACGTTGGATAAGAAGTGATCTATCCAATTTCGCTACATGACGCGCAAAGCGGCTCATGAGTGTCTACGGAAGTCTGGCCGGTCCAGATCCCGATCGCTGCGCTTGGGCGAAAGCCCAACGGGCCGCAGCGTTTGAGGCGGCAGGCCACAGGCGCACCTTCGCGCTGAGCCGCCAAATGGATGATTTGGAGTATGAGTCCTGCGGCACGCTTTGCGCATCAAAGACCCCGCACAACGACGCGAATCTCAATAGAATCAAGCGAGGCTAACGTGTCAAACCCAAAGACGACTGAAATTGTTTTCGATTGCCCAAGGTGTGGAACTCAACAGGTCACACTCGACGTAGAAGGGAGCAATCTCGTTGGGTTGGAGCACGGGTGGAGGGTGGTAGCTGAGGTCTATGCGATCTGCCGTGCATGCAAGAAGTCCTGCATTCTGGTCTGTGAATCAAGGGAGACCACTTTCAAAGATGCGCAAATGTCGTTTGGCGAGCTCGCAAGCCTACGACTCATTGGGGGCTCTCTTACACGGCATATGCGGGTTCGCAATTACATATCACTCAAGGATCGCGAACCTAGGCAAGCTCCCGATCACCTACCCCAAGCGATCGATGCGGCCTTCAGGGAAGGCGCTACTTGCCTAGGAGCAGGATGTGTAAACGCAGCGGGCACGATGTTTCGGCTCTGCGTGGACATGGCCGTCAGCGACATACTGAAAGGCGTTTCAGGCGAACAGCCCGACCCCAGGACCAAGCGCAGCCTCGGACTACTAATTCCTTGGCTGTTTGAGAAGGGGTATCTGCCTGAGGAGCTGCATGACCTATCCACATGCATCAAGGACGATGGCAATGACGGAGCCCACCGCGGGAACCTCTCTGAGCAAGATGCAGATGACTTGTTCGACTTCACGGTAGTACTGCTAGAGGGCCTTTACACCAGGAAGGAGCGAAGGGTTCTACCCCGAAATCACGGACGGTTGTAAAAGGGCTGAGAACTTCTGGTCTTGCCTGGCGACCCTTCGTCGCATCCTCGGGTTGTGGAACCGCTCGATGTATTCGAACACATCCGCCCTCGCGGCATCGAGCGTTGG
>NZ_JCAFVP010000008.1:0-202632 GCF_059372495.1 Stenotrophomonas sp. YJH_SMC_80 | reverse complement strand
GTGGGTCCGGTTGCGGGGGACGCTGCAAGTCCCCCTTCCGGGGCCCGGCCCAGCCGCTGGCGGCTGTGCGTTCGGGCGCTTGCGAAGCAGTGCTTCGCAAGCAAAGCGCCCTCACCCATGTAAGCTCGGTCGCCGCATCCATGCGGCTCACGCCCCCACAACCGGACTCACCCCGCCTTCGACAGTTTTCCGCGACCTCTCGGCCTTAACTTCTGTAGAGCCGAGCCATGCTCGGCTCAGATCTCACAGATATCGAAATATTCGGGAGAGTCATCCACGCATGGCGTGGATCGTGTCGACCAAGGTCGACACCTGCCAACAGCAGCAGGAAACTGTCGAAGGCGGGGCATTGTGGGTTTTGCGGGGTGTGAGCCGCATGGATGCGGCGACCAAGCCTACATGGACGTATTTACGGCGTCCCCGCAAACCCACAGTGCCCCGCCACCCCTCAGTAAACCCGCTGTTGCCGTTGCTCTGGCTCTTGCTCCGGCTCTGGCCTCTGCGGGTGCCGGGCGCAGCCCGGCCGTAAACCCCTTACTTCTTTGCGCGCGGCTGGTTCAGCGGCTCCATCGCACGGAAGCGCTGGCTGTACTCGTCGGTCAGATTCCGCGCTTCCTGCCCGTTGCGCACGATGCTCGGGGTCAGCAGCACGATCACCTCCGAACGGCGGCTGGTGCGGCTCTTCTGCCCGAACAGCGCGCCGACCACCGGAATCCGGCTCAGGCCGGGAATGCCGCTGCTGCCATCGGTGGCCGAATCGGTGATCAGGCCGGCCAGCATGATGGTGTCGCCGCTCTGCACCGCCGCTTCGGTCGACAGCTTCTTGGTGGAAATCCGCGGGTTGCAGTTGCGCTCGGTCGGATTGCAGTTGTCGGGCACGTTCGAGGCGCTGCTCACTTCCTGCACGATATCGAGGAACACCGTGCCATCGCGGGTTACGCGCGGGCGCACCTTCAGGATCACGCCGGTGTCGATGTACTGCACCGAACTGTAGGTGCCGGTGCCGATACCGGTGTTGACCGTGGTGGTGTTGATCGGCACCTTGTCGCCCACGTTGAGCGTGGCCTCGGCGTTGTTGCGCACGAACACCGAGGGGGTCTGCAGCAGGCGTACATCGGTGACCTTGTCCAGCGCGCTCACCACCGCCGCACCATTGTGCCCGGTGAATGCCCAGCCCAGGCCTTCGCCACCGGTCGCGGCACCGGCGAAGCTGCTCCAGGAGCCACCCGCTGCTGCCGGCAGGGTCACGCCGCCCAATGCTCCCGTCAGTGCACGCCCGGCCACGGCATTGTCGAAGAACCAGTTCACGCCGTACTTCAGGTCACCATCCAGCGACACCTCGGCCACCTGGGCTTCGATGTGCACCTGCAGCGGCATCACGTCCAGCTTCTCGATCACCTCGCGGATCGAGCGCCAGGCCTGCGGGGTCGAACGCACCAGCAGGGTATTGGTCTCCTCCACCGCCGACACGCCCACGCGATCGCCTTCCACTTCCAGGCTGACGCTGACGTTGCCGGACTGGCGCTGCGGCAGGTTCATGCTGCCGTTGCCGGCACCGCTGGAACCACTGCCCGGGGTCGAACCGAAACTGCTGCTGTTGTTGCTGTCCATGCCGCGCTCGCCGTCGCTGCCCAGCTGCGATGGAAGCGCGCCGGGTGCCAGCGATGCCGGGCTGGAGCCGCCGCGGTTGCCGCTGCTGGCGAAGGCTTCACTGAGGCGTTCGGCCAGGTCGCGCGCCTTGATGTAGCGCAGCTCGTAGGAGAACAGGCGGGCGCTGCCACCGGCGGTATCGATACGGTCCAGCCACTGCTGGATCTGGTCCAGGTAACGTACCTGCGGGGTGATCACCAGCACGGCGTTGGCGTTTTCCAGCGGCAGGAAACGGAACATGCCGGCGCTGGGGGTCTTGCTCTCCTCGCCGAACACCTTCTCCAGGTCGGCAGCGACCTGCTCGGCCTTGCCCGACTGGATCGGGAACACGCCCACCGACATGCCCGACAGCCAGTCGACGTCGAAGATCTCGACGGTGCGCATGTAGTTTTCCAGCTCGGCGCGGGTACCGCCCAGGGTGATCACGTTGCGGCCGCTGTCGACGCTGACGATGGCATTGGGCCGCGCATAGGGCTCCAGCACCTTCTTCATCTCGGTGGCGGAGATGAACTGCAGCGGGATCACCCGTACCTCGAAGCCACGCGCACTGGCTGCAGGCGCCGTGCTCGGCGCAACCGTACCGGCCAGCGCCTGGTCGGCAGCGACGATGTTGTAGCGGCCACCGCTGTAGACCATGCGGGCATTATTCCAGCCCAGCACCATCTCCAGCAGGTTCAACGCCTGGGCCGGCGACACCGGCTTGGGCGTGGCCAGGGTGACCGTGCCCTGCACGCCCGGTGCGATCACGTAGTTCTGGCCCAGCATGTCACCGAGGATGGCCTTGACCACCGCGTGCACCGACTCGCCTTCGAAATTGAAGGTTGCTTCACCGGTGCTGGCGCCATGCAGCGCCGGTGCCGGTGCACGTGCTGCTTCGCGGTTGATCATGGTGCCGGTGCCACGGCGGATCACCGCCTGCGGAGCGCCCTGGGCGTCTCGGGCAGCATCTGCTGCGACATCAGCGGCCTGGCCGGCCTCGGCAGTGGGCGACAGATTGCCCTTGCGCTGCACATGCGGCGCGGACATGGTGCTGCAGCCGACCAGCAGCGCGAGGGCAAAGGACCAGGGAAGAAAACGCAGGCTCATGCATTCACTCTATCGGTTGGTGCCATCGCCCGGGGGCGGCGACGGTTGTTGCTGCTGTTGTTGCTGCAGCTGGCGGCGACGGGCCTGGATGCGTTCGCGGATGGCCTGCATCTGCGCTTCGCTGGGGCCATTGGTGTTGGCAGGAGGCGCCGCGGCGGCGGCTGATGGCACGCTGCTGGCGGGCTGCGGCTGCGCGGTTGCGGTTGCAGCAGCCGGAGGTGGGGATGGCATCGGCGGTGCGCCCGCCGGCGGCGGCACAACGACCGCACCCGCCGGCGGCGCGCCATTGGCACCCCGCAGTACGGTGGGCGGCTCGCCGCCCTGGCCATTGAACACGGCCAGTTCCAGCACCTGGCTGCCGCTTGGGCCGATCACCGTGGCCTGGCGCGGCGCGAGCCCCACAAGTTGCCAGCCGTCCACCGCTTCGCCGTTGAGGCGCAGCCGCAGCGAACGGTTCTGTTCGGTGGTGAAGGTGGCCATGCCGAAGTCACCGGTCAGCAGCACGCCGGTCAGGCGCAGCGCGGCGCTGGCGGCCGGCTCGCTGCCACCGAGCAGGTAGGGCTTCGGCCTGCGGTCCTCGGCGAACAGCGGTCGCTCACCGATCGCGCTGTAGCTGTCGGCGCTGGGCATGCGTTCTGCGGCCAACGGCGGCAGCACCGGCAGCGAAGGCACCGCATCGGCATCGCCATCCGCACCTGGCAGCTGGCTGCCCAGACCGAAGCCGGTGGCCAGCCAGACCGCCGCAGCCCAACCGGCCAGGGCCAGCAGGAAACCGGTGCGCAGGCTGATCTGCTCAAGTTTCATCAGCGACCTCCTGTCCCTCGACCGGCGCCGCCGGTGCGGGAGCGGGTGCCGCTGAAGGCGGCTGCGGCGCGGATACCGGTGCGACGGCAGGCGCCGGCGCACTGCCATCGGCAGCAGCCCCGGGCAGCAGGTAACCAGCCAGTTCGAATGACACATCCAGGCCGAGCCCGGATTCATTCGGCGACTGCTGGAAGCGCTGCGCGATCAGGTTGAGGTTGTCGACGAACAGGCGCGGGCTGCCGGTCTCCAGGCTGTGCAGCACCGTGGCCAGTTCGGCCACGCCACAGCGCAGGCGCACCTGCATGGCGACGCGCACGAACTCGGCGTCGCGGCGGTTGTCGGTGAGCGGCGTGCGGTTGCTGATGGTGCAGCTGCGGTTGCCCGGGCTGGCCATCGCCACCGCATCCTGCAGCTTCGCGCCGAGCGCAGCGGCTGCAGCCTCGGCGGTGGCCTCGCGCAGGAAGCCCGGCCGCTGCTGCAGTGCCTCGCGGGTGGCACGCAGGCGCTGTTCGATCTGCGGCTGCTGCTGCAGCTGCGCCTGCACGCGCTGCTCGCGCTCGCGCAGGGCGGCGACATCAGCATCGATTTCGCGCAGCGGCTGGGTGAACCAGGGGTGCACCAGCAGCAGGTAGGCCAGGCCCAGCACTGCCAGCAACAGTGCCAGTGCCAGCCAGCGGTCACGGCGTGCGCTTGGCATCGGCATCGGCCGCCTCCCGGTTCGGGGCTGCCGCCGGCAACGGCTGCAGTTCAGCGGTCATGGTGAAGCGGTCGCGGCCACTGGCGGCGCCATCGGCCTGCAGTACGCCGGTCAGGTTGACCTTGCGCCACTGCGGCGCATCCTGCAGCAGCTGCACCAGCTGCGAGGCCTCGCGGCTCAGGCCGATCAGCTGCAGGTTGTTGTTCTCGATGGCCAGTTTTTCCAGGTACGTTCCCTCCGGCAGGCGCCGGGTCAGTTCGTTCCAGATCTCCACCGTACCCGCGCGCTGGCCGCGCTGCTTTTCGAGGAACGCGGCACCGTCGATCAGCGCCTGCAGCTGGGCACGTTCGCTGGCCACGCCACGCGCACTGCGCGCGCTGCGCTCCACCTGGGCACGCAGTTCGTCGGCTGCCGCGCGGCGATTGTCCAGCACCTGCAGGCCAGACAGCACCAGCATCACCACCGCGGCCACGGCCAGCAGAAGGTTCCAGCGCCGCATCGGGTCGGCCTGCAGCTGACGCTGCGCGGGCGGCAGCAGGTTCACCTGCAGGATGTTGCCCTGCGCATCAATGGCATCGACGCCGGACAGTGCATCGGCCCATTGGCCCACGTTGCTGCGCCAAGCCTCGAGCTGCCGCAGCGGCCAGGCCACCAGTTCGACCTGCAGCTGGCCCTCGCCCGCCGCGCCACGTTCACGCACGTCATAGCTGACCTGGCTGGATTCAAAAGGCGTCTGCCGGTCGATCTCGAAACCGACCACCGCACGCAGGCGGTCAGCCGCCGCCGCCGGCAGGCGCAGCTGCCGGCGCAGCACATCGCTTGCCGGCAGCAGCCACACCCGCGGCAAGCTGCGCAGGCGGGCTTCCAGCACGCGATCCAGTTCGGCCGGGGACAGCGGCCACGGCAGCCGTACGACCGGTTCGCGGCGCTCCCCCGCCTCACGCCAGACCTGAAGGTGGTCGCCTTCGCGCTGCAGCAGCAGGCGCGCCTGTGCCCAGCCCAGTGCCCACTGCCAACGTGCCGGCACCCAGGCCAGCAGCGATTGCCGCCACCAGCGCAGGAAACGGCCGGCGCCAGGGCCGATCCGGCCCTGTACCTGCCGCACACTGTCCTGCCATGCCGTCATCTTGCTGTCATTCCCTGCTCCCAGCGAAGCACTGTGTAGGACCGCCCGGGAACCCCGCCCGAGCCATTGCGTACCACTGCCTGCAACACCGACCGGCGTCCACTGCCGTCGGTTGCACGAGACTCGATACTATAGGTGCCGCTGCTGCTGGCAAGCGTTGTCGCACCGCCAGCGGTATCTGCGTCACGCTCCTGCTGTGCGCGCTGCGCCAGCACGGTATCCGCATCCAGGCCCAGTGCGGTCAGCACCGGCGCGCTGGCAAACTGGGGATCCGGGCGCGCCTGGCGGCTGTACAGGGTCAGGTGCGGCAGCATGGCCTGGTACAGCGGGCCGCGCATGCCGAGTACCCGCTGCAGCTCGCCCAGCGTCTCGAAACGCTTGTTGCGGGGGCCATAGGGCAGGCCTGCTGCGGCATAGTCGGGCGCTTCGGCACCGCCGCCGGGCTGCAGCAGGCTGTCTTCGTCGCGCCAGTCGACGATCGCGCCGGCCAGCTGGCGGGCCTGCGCTTCGTCTTCACCCAGCGCCTTGAGGAAGGCGCTCAGCAGGGCCACGTCTGCCAGGTTCAGGTTGATCTTGCCGTTCTCGTCCAGCACCTTGATCTCGATGCTGGCGTCATCGAACTGCCAACGATAGACACGGCCATCGGCGCGCCAGGGCGCCCGCTGCGGATCGGCGGACAGGCGCGTCAGCGCGTACTCAAGTCCCGCCCGTGCACGCTCCTGGCCACGCGCATCATCATCCAGCACCCGCTGCTGCAGGTGCTCGACCCGCGCGCTCAACGCGAACGCGCCCACCAACGCCGTCATCAGGGCGATCAGCCACAGGACCAGTACCAGCGCCGCGCCGTGCGCCCGGCTCATCGCGCTCCTCCACTGCCGCCCGCGCGCGGAGCGACGACCAGTGCAGGCCAGGGAGCGCCCTTGGCGGGCACGATCTGGATCTCCACCAGCATCGGCAGGCGCCGGGTGTCATCCCAGCGCGGCGTCCAATCAGTCACCTGCCCGGTGCTGGCATCGATGCCGCGATAGCGTAGTTGCACCGACTTGAGGTTCTCCACCAGCACCTCCGGTGGGCGCGGCGGAGTTTCGGCGATGCGCTCGCCCTCCTGCAGCAGCACCAGGTCGAGCAGGAGGCGTTGCTGGCCGCTGCGGCCATCCACCTGCAGTGCGTGCAGGTAGGCACCGCCACGGCCCAGATAGCCCGGTAGATCGGCCGCGAACAGCATGCGTTGCTCTTCGCCCTGGAAGAAGATCGGTTCGCGGGTGGGATCGGGCACTTCCAGCGGCGTGCGCAGCGCACCGGCCAGCTGCCGCCGCAGCAGAGCCTCGACCGCACGCATGCGTTCGCTCTCGGCGGCAATCTGCTCGCCACGCTGGCTCACCGCCATCGCCGAGCGCACGCTGGCAAAGGCCAACGCCAGGCCACCGGCCAACAGCACCGTGGCCAACATCACTTCCACCAGGGTAAATCCTGCGGCGCGTCGCTTCATCGCGCGCTCTCCAGGTCCGGCGGCAGCAGGCGCAGGCTGCGCCAGCGCAGTTGTTCGCGTTCGCCTTCGCCCCAGCGTACCTGAAGCTGCAGCTCGGCCAGCCAGGGAACCCCCGGCGATTGCGCCTGTGCCTGTACCGCGTTGGCGGCACGCGGCTCGACCCATGGCTGTACCTGCAGCTCCCAATGGTATCGGCCCTGTTCCCAGTCGCCCTGCTGGCTGCCCACCTGCAAGGGCGCGGCGACACCGGCTTCGGCCAGCAGCGATTGCGCATGCAGCACCGCACGCGTGCGCAGCTCGGCCTCTCGGACCTGTTTCGCGCCACCTGACAGGCTGCCCAGAAGCAGCGTCAGCGCCAGGCCCAGCAAGGCGAAGGCGATGATCACTTCCAGCAACGTAAAACCACGCGCCTGCCGCTTCATGGCGCCTGCCACGGGCCGGAGCGGACCTCGCCGGTCAGCCAGCCGACATCGATGCGCCATTCGGCGCCCTCACGTTGCAGGCGGATGCGGCCACCACTGGAGCCACCATCGGGATGGAACTCGATCACGCCCTGCCCCGGCGCGGTGGCCAGCTGCGCGGCACCTTCGAACTGCACCTGCAGCTGCGTCGGCACATCGCCCTGCCTCTGGTTGGCCCCCTGCCAACGGCGACGCGCCGGTTCGATCACGAAGCGCTGCGGCTCACCGCGCGCGATGGCCTGGGCGCGCACCATGCGCAGCTGGTTGGCGATGTCCTTGCCGGCGCTGCGCAGCTGCATGCCGGCAAAGCCGCGCGACAGACCCGCGGCGGTGATCAGGCCGATCGCGGCGATCAGCGCGATCACCAGCAGCATTTCCAGCAGCGACAGGCCCGCTGCGCGCCTGCCGTGCAGGCGCGGGCGAGGCAGCCGGCGCGGCAGGAAATGCGTCATGCCCGGTTACGGCTGGTAGCGGATGTCAGCGTCGACGCTGCTGCCGCCGGCCTTGCCGTCCTTGCCCAGGCTGATCAGTTCATACGGCTGGCCTTCGCCCGGCGCGCGGTACTCCAGCGCGTGGCCCCACGGGTCATTCAGGTCGGCCGGCTTGGCGTACGGGCCCAGCCAGCCGCCGACACCTGCCGGTGCGGTCACCAGATCGTTGAGCGAGCCAGGCAGCTTGCCGGTATCGATCTGGTAGTTGTCGACCTTGGAGGCAACGGTCTGCACCTGGGCCTTGGCGATGTTCGCCTTGCCACGGTCGGCACCGCCCAGCACGCGGCTGGCGACCAGGGTCAGCACCGCGCCGATCAGCACGATGACGATGATGATTTCCAGCAGGCTCATGCCCGACTGGTTGCGCGCGGCAGTGAAGGAAAGGCGGATCGGTCGACGGGAAGCAATCATGGTCGGTCCTTTCAGTTGCGGAGTGTCGGGGGTTGCGTAGGGAGCCATCATCAGCCGATGGCATTGGTCAGGTCGTACAACGGCACCAGCACGGCGACGATCACCGCACCGACCACCGAGGCCAGCACCAGGGTGATCGCCGGCACCATCGCGGCCAACAGGCGGTCGATGCGACGGGCGCTGTCCTGTTCAAACGTGTCGGCAGCTTTCAGCAGCATGGTATCGAGGGCACCGGATTCCTCGCCGACCTGGATCATCTGCAGGGCCAGGCGTGGGAAACGCTTGCCGCGCGACAGTGCCAGCGACAGGCCGGCACCGTTCTTCACTTCGTCGGCGGCCGCTTCCACATCAGCGGCCAGCGCGCGGTTGCCCAGCACGTTGCGTGCGATGCCCAGCGCCCCGAGCAGCGGCACGCCATTGCGCAGCAGGGTGCCCAGCGTGCGCGCCAGCCGCGCGGTTTCCAGTTCGGCCAGCAGGCGGCCGATGCCGCGACGCTGCAGCAGCCATCCATCCAGCGCCAGCCGGAACGCCGGTTGCCGTACCTTGCGTTCGAAGAACAATGCCAGCAGTGCGGGCACTACCAGCAGCAGCACCCACCAGTCGCGCACGAACAGGCCCAGCTGCAGCACCGCATTGGTGAACCACGGCAGCGCCACGTCCAGGCTTTCGTACATCTGCGCGAACTGTGGCACCACGTAACCGAGCAGGAACAGCAGCGCACCGCCCACCACCACCAGCAGGATGGCCGGATAGACCAGTGCGTTGATCACCTTGCCCTGCAGCGCGCGGCTGCGTTCGAGGTAGTCGGCCAGCCGCTGCAGGGTCTCGTGCAGGCTGCCACCCGCCTCGCCGGCACGCACCATGTTCACGTACAGGCGCGAGAACAGGCCGTGCTGGCGCTCCAGCGCGGTCGACAGCGGCGCACCGCCGCGCACCACGTCGCGGATGTCGGTGATCGCACGCCGCGAGCGTTCGTCTTCCGGAAGCCCGAGCAGGATCGACAGTGCACGGTCCAGCGGCTGGCCCGCACCAAGCAGGGTCGCCAGCTGCTGGGTGAACTGCAGCAGCGCCGCGCCCTGCAACGGGCGCTGGCGCAGCAGCGTGCGCCAGCTGCTGCCGCCGACCACGCCGCCATCGGCCAGCTGGGTCTCCATCGGCAGATGGCCCTGATCCTGCAGGCGCGCGACCAGTTCGGCCTCGCTGGCGGCTTCCATCTGCCCGTCGAATATCTCGCCGTGCGAATTGAGCGCTTTGTAGCGGTAGTTCGGCATGTCAGCCCCGGCGTCCTGCGCGCATCAGCTTTCCTCGGTCACGCGCAGCACTTCCTCGATGGTGGTCTGGCCGCTGAGTGCTTTGGCCAGGCCATCCTCGTACATGGTGCGCATGCCGGCTTCACGGGCGATGCGTTCGATCTCGCCCATGCCATCGCGGCGCATCACCGCACGCCGCAGCGCGTCGTTCATCACCAGGAATTCCATGATGGTGGTGCGGCCCAGGTAACCAGTCGGCGCCAGTGCCGAAGGCTTCGGGCGGTACAGATGGATCGGCCCTTCCGGCTGCAGGCGGCGCAGCTCGAAACGCTCGATCTCCTCCGGCGAGGCTTCATAGCGCTCGGCGTGGGTCGGCTCCAGCCGACGCACCAGGCGCTGGGCCAGGATGCCGTTGATGGTGGACGTGAGTAGATAGTCCTCCACGCCCATGTCGAGCAGGCGGGTGATGCCGCCGGCCGCATTGTTGGTGTGCAGGGTGGACAGCACCAGGTGGCCGGTCAGCGCCGACTGGATCGCGATGCGCGCGGTTTCAAGGTCGCGCATTTCGCCGATCATGATGATGTCCGGGTCCTGGCGCACGATGCTGCGCAGTGCGTTGGCGAAGTCCAGGCCGATCTGCGGCTTGGCCTGGATCTGGTTGATGCCCTCGATCTGGTACTCGACCGGATCTTCCACCGTGATGATCTTGACGTCGGCGGTGTTGAGCTGGCTCAGCGCGGTGTACAGCGTGGTGGTCTTGCCCGAACCGGTCGGGCCTGTGACCAGCAGGATGCCGTGCGGTTGTTCCAGCACTTTGCGGAACTGCGGCAGGAACGCATCGGTAAAGCCGAGACGATGGAAATCGAACACCACCGTTTCGCGGTCGAGCAGGCGCATCACCACGCTCTCGCCGTGCGCGGTCGGCACCGTGCTCACGCGCAGGTCCAGCTCCTTGCCCTGCACGCGCAGCATGATGCGGCCATCCTGCGGCAGGCGGCGCTCGGCGATGTTGAGGCGGGCCATGATCTTGATGCGGCTGATCACCGCTGCGGTGAGGTTGGCCGGCGGGCTTTCGCCTTCCACCAGCACGCCGTCGACGCGGTAACGCACCTTCAGCCGGCTTTCGAACGGCTCGACGTGGATGTCCGAAGCGCGCAGTTCCACCGCACGCTGGATCACCAGGTTGACCAGGCGGATCACCGGCGCTTCCGAGGCCAGGTCGCGCAGGTGCTCGATATCGTCGACCGCGCCGCCCTCGCCGTCTGCGGTTTCAACAATCGCGCCCATCGCGCTGCGGCCCTGGCCGAACCAGCGCTCGACCAGATCATCGATCTCCGCACGCATGCCCAGCACCGGGGTCACCGGTACGCCAAGTGCCAGCTGCACAGCCTGCTGCGGATAGGGATCGTGGGCATCGGCCAGCCACAGCCGTACACCCTGTTCATCCAGCGCCAGCGGGCATACATGGAACTGTTTGAGGAAACGCAGGGACAGCGGCAGGCCCTCGGCCAGACCCTGGGGCGGTGAATCCGGCAGCTGCTTGCCATCCAGCAGCGGCAGGCCCAGCACCTCGGCGCTGGCCTGCGCCTGGTCACGTTCGGACACCAGCCCCAGCCGCACCAGCAGGCCAAGCAGGCTGCCGCCGGCCTCCGCGTGCAGCGGCCGTGCCCGTGCAAGATCGCTCTCCTTGAGGCGACCACGCGCCAACAACGCATCCAGGATGCGGCCTTCGGCGTCGTCGGCAGCGGTTGCAGCAAGGGCGTTCACGTGACTCTCCTGTCAATCGGCTCGACTTTAGCAGTTACGTCGTGATTTCCGTCGCCCCGCCGCCCGCTTTCGTAAAAAGACGAAGCCCGTCACATGCGGGTGACGGGCTTCGGCCATTCAACTACCGCACTGCGCGCTTACTGCGTGGCGAGAATGCTCACACCGCTGTAAGCCGCCTCGCCCACCACCTTGATGTAGTAGGTGCCGGCAGTCGGTGCCGTCACCCGCACCGTTTCCGAGGTGCCCGGACGGGTCGAGCGCGCATCGTTGTCGGTGGCACTCGGCTCGCGGCCCTTGGCCAGGTAGACCGAGACGTTGCCGGTGCCACCATAGGTGATGACGCTGAGCTGCTTGCCTGCCGCGGCTTCGAAGCTGTAAAGGACGCTGCTGCCGGCGGCACCACTCAACCCGCCGATGGCCACCTTGTTGGTCAGCGGCTTGGCCACCGGCCCGCAGTTCTCGGTGCACGGCTCTTCCAGGGCCTTGTCCAGCGCGGCCTTGGCATCGACGATGCCGGTACCGATCGGGGTGGCGGACGGAATGCTGACCGGGAACGGACGTGCCGTTTCCTTCAGCAGGGTACGCATGCCCGCCGGCGCGAGCGGGTCGCGGTTGGCGGCGATCAGCGCGCTCTGCACCAGCGCGGCGACGGCAGCCACATGCGGTGCCGCCATCGACGTGCCGGCCTTGCCGCCAAGGGTGTAACCCTCGGTGGAACCGGCTGCCGGCGGCGACGTCTTGCTGCTGGACACCGCCTGCCATACATAGCCGTTCGGATTGCCGTCGGTGACGCCACCGCCCGGGCCGGACAGATCGATGCGGGTACCGAAGTTGGAGTAGTAGGCCATGGCGCCGGTGATGCCGGTCGCGCCGACCGAGACCACGCCATCGCAGTTGGCCGGGCGGGCGTTGGCGACATTCATCGAGTCGTTGCCGGCTGCCACCACCACCAGGGTACCGCGGTTGGTGGCACCGGTGATGGCCGCCTGGTAGGCCGGATCGCAGCTGCCGGAGCCGCCCAGGCTCATGTTGATGATCTCGGCCGGATTCTGGTTGGCAGGGATGCCGGCCACGGTACCGCCCGAGGCCCAGGTGATGGCGTCGGTGATGTCCGACAGGGTGCCACCGCAGTAGCCGAGCACGCGCACCGGCAACACCTTGGCCTTGTAGGCCAGGCCGGCGGTATGCAGGCCGTTGTTGGTGGCCTCGGCGATGGTGCCGGTCACATGGGTACCGTGCCAGCTGCTGTCGCGTACCGGCGAACCGTCGTAGCAGGCATTGGCGGTGGGCATCCAGTCACCGTAGTCGAGTGCACCCGGCACGCGGCCATCGGCGGCACGACGCGAGCGGCTGGCCTGGCTGATGAAGTCGTAGCCCTCCAGCAGGGTGCCGGCGGCGAAATCCGGGTGCTCGGGCAGGATGCCGGTATCGAGCACGGCCACCACGATGCCCTCGCCCTGCGAGACGTCCCATGCGGCCGGTGCGTTCACGCCACCGACCGGGTTGTGGAAGTGCCAGTTGTGGCTCTGGTAGTACGGATCGTTGGGCACGAAGCTGGGCGACGCATCGGACTTCGCGACGGCATCCGCACGCGACGACGACGCGGCATCGATCGGATACATGATGGCGTCGGCCACCGCATATTCGACGGTCGGGTCAGCCTTCAGTTCGCCCAGCACCTTGTCCAGTTCGGCGCGCGCGATCCCTCCCTGCAGGCGGATCAGATCGGCACCGATGCCCAGCTTGCGGGCCACCTGCGGGCGCAGCGCGGCACTGCGCGCAGCCGCGTTGGTACCTGCCGGCACGGCGCGGGCGATGGCCGAGTTGACCACGGCCAGCTTGGCGTTCGCATCGGCAGCTGCGGCGCTGCCAGCGCGGTACTTCACGATGATGCCATCAACCTGCTGCGTCTTCGGGCCGGACAACGGCGCATTTGCTTTCAGGTCGGCGGCCTGTGCCAGGCCAACACCGGTCAGCGACAGCACGGCGGCTGCCAACACATTGATGCGAAGGTTCTGCTTCTTGATCACGTCGAATTCCTCTTCTGGGTCATGGATCGAACCAACACTGCGGCCATCATTCCTTGACGACTCCCGGCCGGCCCAGCCGGGATTGCCGTGACCTCCCCCCAGGCCCTCGTTGCAGGTGCTGCGCCGGCGTGGGTGGCCGCCGGCGCGATGGAGTGGCTTACCAGCCGAAGCCGGCACCGACGCCGACCGAGCTGTCGTCGCTGCTGAAGGCGCCGCCGAACGTCACCGTGGCGCGATCGCTGATCGCACGCTGGTAACCCAGCGACAGTGCCGATTCACCGCCCTGGAAGCCGATGCCGACGCCGACCCGGTTCTGGGTACGGATGCCGGCAGCACTGGTGGCCATGTTGAGCATCGCCGCGCTCATCGCGCCCTGGCGGTCGATGCGGCGATCCATGTGCCGCAGGCGCCCGTCGATCTCGCCCTTGAACACATCGAAGCTGTCGGCGACGGCCTGCACGCGGCTGTCGGTGTAGCTGTTGGCGGTGGCCATGCCACGATCGAGCTGGCCCTTGTTGACCGCATCGGTGGCGGTGGTACCGGCCGCAACGTTGGTGACCTGGCGTTCGTTGCCTTCGCTGCCCACCGAGACCGTGTTGGCACGATCAGCGACCGAGCCCTGGCCCAGCGCCACCGCGTTCGCAGCGGTTGCATTGGCACCCTGGCCGATGGCGGTGGACGAGGCGCCGCTGGCCACTGCGCCGTCGCCCATGGCAACCGCGTTGAGGCCCGATGCCGGGGTGCCCACCGGGATGCCCGCGCCCGCCGCCGCAGCGGTCGGCGTGCCCTGCACGCGTGCGCTGCTGGCCGGTGCTGCGTCGGCCGCCGCCGGTGCTTCGGCAACGCTGGCCAGTGCGCTTTCATCCAGGGAGGCACTCATTGCGCGCAGGCTGGCAGCACCTGCACGCGTGCCACCTGCAGTACGGCGATCAATCTCACTGACCTTGCGGTCCAGCGCACCCAATGCATCGCCGACGTTGCTGTAGGTGGCGCCCTGGATCACATAGTTCGGTGCCACGAATACGCCCTGCATGCCGACGCTGGCACCGCCGCCGAGGAAGCTGGCGGCATCGCTGAGCGACTGGAACAGCTGGCCGCCATTGATCGCCTGGCGGCTGCCGGCGGCGATGCTGCCGGCACCGACATTGTCGATGGTGGTGCCCTGGAAGCCGGACAGGGTCAGGCGGTCACGACTGGCGTCGTCGTAGCCGACCGCACTGGCCGCCGTGGTCTCCACCGTGGCGATGCGCGAATCAAAATCGCCCACGCGGGTTTCCACCGCGCCCACGCGCTGGTTGGTGACATTGAGCTGGGAACCGGTCACCGCGTCACTGCTGCCGGCAGCGATGCGGCCATCAGCCACGTTGACGATGCGGCGGGTGGCCGGGCCATCGGTGGGGTTGCCACTGCCCACCGACACAACATTGGCATCCAGCGCACGCGCTCCAGCACCGATTGCAACCGAGTTGACGCCGACCGCACCCGCACCGGCGCCAACGGCCAGTGCGCCGGAGGCAGACACCGTGGCATTGGCACCCAGCGCGATGCTGCGTGCGCCCGCCGCATTGGCCACCGAGCCCATCGCTACCGAATCGGTACCGATGGCGTTCGCGGTTCCCGTGCCATTGGCGCGGAAATATCGGTTGGTGGTGTTGGCGGTGAACGCAACGGCGTCCAGCTGCCCGCGATTCACTGCGTCATTGATTTCGGTACCGTTGGCGACATTGGTGACCTGCCGGTTGTTGACGGCATTGCCGACGGACACGGTATTGGCACGATCGGCCACCGAGCCTCCACCCAGTGCGACACTGCCGGCAGCCGAAGCGTTGGCACTGACACCCACCGCCGTGGCATTCAAACCGGTGGCCTTGCTGCCGTAACCGACCGCAGTACCCAGGCGGCCGCTGGCTTCGGCATAGCTGCCCAGCGCCGAAGCGCCATCGGCCGAGGCACTGGCGCGGAAACCATTGGCCTGCGACTGCGTGCCGGTAGCCGTGGCCTGCGCACCGTTGGCCGTGCTGTAGGGGCCCTTGGCCTGGGCCCCGGCGCCAGTGGCGCTGGCGCCGGTTTCACTGGCGCTGGCGCCGCTGCCCAGCGCAACGCTGTCGACTCCACTGGCCTGCGCAGCATTGCCCAGTGCGGCAGCGTTGTTGCCGGTGGCCAGTGCATCGAAGCCAACCGCCGTGGCGTTGGTGGCCATGGCGTTGGCGCCGCTGCCCAGCGCGGTCGCGCCGTTGCCGATCGCATTGGCCGCATTGCCGGCCGCCAGCGCATTTTCACCATCGACCAGTGCACCGGCCTCGCCATCGGCATTGCCGCTGGCCTGGAACTGCCGGCTGGTCTTGTCGGCGACACTGGCAACGGCGTCGAGCTGGCCCTTGTTCACCGCATCGGTGGCTTCGGTACCGGCTGCAACGTGGGTGACCTGGCGTTCGCTGCCGGCCTTGCCAACGGCCACCGTGTTGTCGCGGTCAGCCTTGGAACCGGCACCGAGCGCAACGCTGTTGCTGCCATTGGCGGTGGCATTGGCACCGAGCGCCGTGGCGTTGCTGCCTGCCGACCAGGCATTCCAGCCGATGGCGGTAGCGTAATCCTCGGTGGCCCATGCACCGGCACCGAATGCTGCCGCACCGGTGCCACTGGCGCGCGACGGAATCAGGCCGAAGAAGGTGCTGCCGCCGATCGCCACGCTTTCCGCACCGCTGGCTTCACTCGACTGACCCACCGCAACCGCGCCGGTGCCCGCCGCCGCGGCCCCGAAGCCCACCGCCGTGGTGTTGGCACCGCTGGCAGCCGAGCCGTAGCCGAGTGCGGTGCCAAGGCGACCGGTTGCTTCGGCATAGCCACCCACCGCTGTGGTGCCATCGGCGGAGGCCGCGCTGCGGAAGCCGCTGGCAAGGGACTGTGCGCCACTGGCGTTGGATTCGGTACCGTTGGCGGTGCTGTAGACACCGCTTGCCTGTGCACGCGCGCCCGCCGCGCTTGTCCCCACTTCGCTGGCGCTGGCACCGCTGCCCAGGGCCAGGCTGTCCTCGCCGGTGGCCTGTGCGGTGCTGCCCAGTGCCGCCGCGTTGGTGCCGGTCGCCAGCGCATCGATGCCGACGGCGGTGGCGTTGGCGGCCAGCGCATTGGCACCACTGCCGAGCGCAGTGGCACCGTTGCCGATCGCGTTGGCCGCATCACCGGCCGCCAGCGCATTGTCACCCTCCACCAGCGCGCCGGTTTCACCATCGGCATTGCCACTGGCCTGGAACTGCCTGCTGGTCTTCTCCGCAGCGGCGGCTACGGCATCGAGCTGGTTCTTGTTGACCGCATCGTTGCCCTGCGTGCCATCGGCCACGTTGGTGATCTGGCGGGTGTTGCCGCCGCCGCCCACCGATACGGTGTTGTCGCGGTCCGCAATCGAATCCGCACCGAGCGCCACGCTGTTGGCCGCGCGCGATTCCGCTGCATTGCCCAGCGCGGTGCTGTTGATGCCCCCCGACCAAGCGCCACCGCCCACCGCCGTGGAGTAGTTGCCCGAGGCTTCGGTAGCCAGCACGCCGAACAGCGAGCCGCCGACGGCGACGCTGTTGGTGCCGGTGGCCAGGCTGCCCTGGCCGGTGGCGGTGCTGTAGGCGCCGGACGCTTGCGAATCACCGCCCAGGGCCACGCTGTTGGAACCCGAGGCGTTGGCGAAGTTGCCGAAGGCGGTGGCATTGAAGGCCGAGGCCTGTGCGTAGCCGCCGATGGCGGTGCTGTAACCACCGGTGGCTTCGGCACCGATACCGAACGCTGCCGCAGCCGTGCCGCTGGCCACGCTCTCGCTGCCGACCGCGGTGGCACCACTGCCACTGGCGTTGCTGAAGTAGCCCACGGCTACGGCTTCTTCGCCGGAGGCTTCGGACAAGGCACCGCTGGCGGTGCTGCCTGCGCCGCTGGCGATGCTGGCCGCGCCGAACGCTGCACTCTGCTCACCGCTGGCTTCGCTTTCCGCACCCTGCGCGGTGGCGTATTCGCCGGTGGCCTGTGCATTGGCGCCTACGGCACTGGCATTGGCGGCGGTCGCCAGCGCGTTGAAGCCGATCGCCTGCGCGTTGCCGGCCAGCGCATTGGCACCGCTGCCAAGCGCGGTGGCACCATTGCCGATGGCGTTGGCTGCATCACCTGCGGCCACTGCGTTGTCGCCCTCCACCAGCGCACCCGCCACATCGTCGCCGTTGCCGCTGGCCTGGAAGAAGCGGCTGGTGGTTGCTGCGGTACTTGCCACCGCATCCAGCTGTGCCTTGTTCACCGCATCGGTGGCCTGGGTACCGGCGGCGACGTTGGTGACCTGACGCTCGTTGCCGCTGCTGCCCACCGACACCGTGCGTGCGCGGTTGGCGACCGAGCCCGCGCCGAGTGCGACGGCGTTGCTGGCACTGGCATTGCTGCCCGCACCCAGCGCGATCGCACTTTCGCCGCCGGCCACCGTGTTGGTGCCGATGGCGATGCTGTTGATGCTGTTGCCCAGTGCCTGGAAGCCCAGCGCCACGCTGTTGTCGCCGTAGCCGAAGGCACCACGGCCGACTGCGGTGGCGCTGGTTCCGTTGGCCCAGCTGTTGTAACCGATCGACGTGGCGCCAGCGCCGCTGGCCCACGCCGCGTTGCCGAACGCCGAGGCATTGGTGGCGGTCGCCCACGCACCGGAACCAAAGGCGCTGGCGCCGCTGGCGGTGGCCCAGCTGTAGCCGCCCACCGCGGTACTGTCATCGCTGCTGGCAAACGCACTGTCACCCACCGCCACCGCATACGCGCCGGTGGCGCGCGACTTGCCGCCGGCGGCGAAGCTGTTGTCACCACTGGCCTTGGCCGCATTGCCGAAGGCGCTGCTGGCTGCACCGCTGGCCTGCGCAGCGCTGCCGACCGCCGTGGCATCGGCCACGGCCGTGGTCCCCACCTGCTGCGCCTTGCCATCTGCACCGATGATGGGTTGGTTGAACTCGTCGTAGGCCTGGCCCAGGCCACCGATGGCGACACCGCCATTGCCGGTGGCCGTGCTGTTGCGGCCCACCGCCACGCTGTCATCGCCGATGGCCGACGCGGCCGCGCCATGTGCAACCGCGCCGGCACCGATCGCATTGCTCGACGAACCGGCCGCGATGGCACCCTCGCCTTCCGCCAGCGCACCGGCATCACTGCCAGCTTCAGGCTGGGCCTGGAAGAAGCGCGCGGTGCTGTCGGCGGTGCTGGCCACCGCATCCAGCTGCGCCTTGTTCACCGCATCGGTGGCTTCACTGCCGGCTGCAACGCTGGTGATCTGCCGCTCGTTGCCGGCACTGCCGACGGCCACGCTGTTGGCACGCACCGCTTCGGAGTTCGCGCCCAGCGCGACGCTGTTGGCGCCGCGTGCCGTAGCGTAGTAGCCCACTGCGGTGCTCTGCGCACCACTGGCCCAGGTCTGCGCGCCAAGCGCGCTGGCGTTCTCGCCCGGCGCATAGGCGAAGTAGCCCACCGCAGTGGCTTCGGCGCCGGAGGCTTCGCTGAGGCTGCCGTTGGCCACGGCACGGTCGCCGCTGGCGATGGCGCCGGCACCCACCGCGGTCGCGGCTTCACCACTGGCCTGTGTCTGTACGAAGAAGCCCAGGCCGGGAATCAGGTCGGCCGGGCCACCAATGGCGACGCTGCTGGTGCCCGTGGCATTGCTCTGCGTACCCAATGCCGTGGAGTAATCACCGATGGCATTGGAGACCGCACCGAACGCCGACGCCTGCGCGCCGGACGCATAGGCCCCCACGCCATAGGACGACGCGGCAAAACCGCTGGCATCGGCACTGGCGCCGACGGCCGTGCCACCCACACCGGCACTGGTGGCGCCGGTGACCACCGGCACGCCACCACTGGTGATCAGCGGGTTGCCGTTGGCATCCACCGCAGCGCCACCGACGGCCACGCTGCCCGGTCCGTTGGCCTGCGCGTTGTTGCCGAATGCTGCGCTGTTCTGGCCCGAGGCAAGCGCGTTGTTGCCCACCGCCGTCGCGTTCTGCGCAACGGCAGTGGCACCGGCACCGACCGCCGTGGTGCCAGGGCCGATGGCATTGGCGGCCTCGCCTGCGGCCAGCGCGTCGTCACCTTCAGCCAGCGCACCGGCATCGCTGTTGCTGCTGCCGGTGGCCTGGAAGCGCTTGGCGGTGGCATCGGCCACTGCGGCAACATCCTTCAACTGGCCAACGTTGACCGCATCGGTATCTTCGGTGCCGGCGGCAACGCTGGTGATCTGGCGGGTCAGGCCATATCCGGCGGCACCGACGGACACGGTATCGACACGATCAGCCAGCGAACCGGCGCCCAACGCCACGCTGCCGGTAGCGACCGCGGCCGAATTGGAGCCCAGCGCGGTGCTGTATTCACCGACGGCCGTGCTGAACGCACCGACTGCAATCGAGGCTTCGTTGGCAGCCGTGGCGCCGCGGCCCAATGCGGTACTGCCGGGGCCCATCGCTACGGCACCGCCACCGACGGCGGTCGCGCCATCGGCGGTGGCTTCGGACAGTGCACCCAGTGCCGTTGCTGCACCGTTCTCGCTGGCGGCGTACGCGCTGGCACCGACGGCGGTATCGCCAAGGCCGAAGGCTGCTGCGCTTTGCCCGACCACCACGCTGGCATCGCCGATCGCCAGCGCGCCCTGGCCGAATGCGCTGGCGCCGATGCCTGCAGCAATGGCCTGGGTACCGATGGCAGTGGTGGCGTTGGCCAGCGACTGCGCACCGGCACCGGCGGCCAGTGCGCCCTCGCCCTCGATCTTCGCCGCGTCGCTGTCATCGCCTGCGCCGTCGGCCTTGAAGTACCGGTTGCCATCGGCGGCCACGTCGGCCAGCGCGGCCTGCGTGGCGCGCGCCTGCGCGTCCAGCTGCGCCTTGTTCACTGCGTCGGTCGCCTGCGTGCCTGCGGCGACATTGGTGACCTGCCGTTCCTTGCCTGCATCGCCGACGGAGACGGTGTTGGCACGCGTGGCTTTGGAGCCGGCGCCCAGCGCCACGCTGTTGGCCGCACTGGCACTGCTGTTGCTGCCGATCGCCACCGCATTGCTGCCCTTGGCCGTGGCCGAGCCTTCGATCAGGCACTTTTCGAGCAGCTTGCCGCTGAACGCCACGCAGGTGGCGCTACCGCCGATCTGCACCGACTGTGCGGTGGCAGAGCCACTCATGCCCAATCCCAATACCAGGCCCAGTGCCACCGCCAGCAGTGCGGGCGTGGCCTGTGTCGCATCGCGGCGCTGGTCGACGACCCCACCGCTGCTGCTGTCGGAGGAAGCCAGTTCCGAGGCCACCACCAACTGACCCAATGCTTTGTTCCAGACCTTGCGATAAATCCGATTCATCGGTACGGCTCCTGATTGGACTGGTTTTGGGCAAAGCAACGCCACCGCTGGGCTTTCCGGCCCAACGTCCCCTGGGGGCGTTTATTCGCGTGATTTACTGCGGGGTATTGCCGAACGGCGCGCAGCGACAGAAAACCGAGCGCGTGCGCCAACCGGTTACTGCGAAATGAATGATTCTGAAACGGGGTTCAAGTGTTAACGGCAACTTTGCAGATCGTCAAGACTTTGACACGACAAATCCTATTGCCGTGAAGCAGTTCACTCTTTTCCCTGTTTATGAAAGGATTTTGTTAGCGGCGCGTGACGCAACCCTGTCGCCTGAAAATCCATGTAACTCGCGGGTGCATCAGGATTTTCACACGCGCAAAGAAAAAACCCGCCGATCAACGGCGGGTTTTTCCATACGCAACGGCATTGAAGCCTGCGCGGTGTGGTGCGATCAGCCGCACCACACCCGCGCGTTGCGGAACATGCGCATCCACGGCGAATCACCCTGCCACTCCGCCGGGGCCCAGCTCATGTTGAGCGCGCGCGGGGTGCGTTCCGGGTGCGGCATCATGATGGTCACGCGGCCGTCGCTGCTGGTCAGGCCGGTGATGCCGTCCGGCGAACCGTTCGGATTCAGCGGGTACTGGCTGGCGACGTTGCCGTGGCCATCGATGTAGCGCAGCGAAACACGGGCCGCGGCCTGGTCGACCGCGTTGTCGAACACCGCCTGGCCTTCGCCATGCGCCACTGCCACCTGCAGGCGCGAACCGGCCATGCCACGCAGCAGGATCGACGGAGATTCCACCACTTCCAGCAGCGCGGTACGGGCTTCGAACTGCTCGCTGGCATTGCGGCGGAACTGCGGCCAGTGTTCGGCACCGGGAATGATGTCCTTCAGCTGGCTCATCATCTGGCAGCCGTTGCACACGCCCAGGGCGAAGCTGTCCTCGCGCGCGAAGAACGCGGCGAAGGCATCACGCAGCGCGCTGCGCTCCAGGATCGAGGTGGCCCAGCCACGACCAGCGCCAAGCACGTCGCCGTAACTGAAGCCGCCGCAGGCGACCAGGCCGGTGAAGTCCTGCAGGGCGACGCGGCCTTCGATCAGGTCGCTCATGTGCACATCGAAGGGCCGGAAGCCGGCACGTTCGAAGATGTTCGCCATTTCGATCTGGCCGTTGACGCCCTGCTCGCGCAGCACGGCCACGCGCGGACGCGCACCGGTGCTGATGAACGGGGCGGCCATGTCTTCATTGATGTCGAAGCTGAGCTTGGGCTTCAGGCCCGGTGCGTTGAAGGCACGGGCGATCTCACGCTCGGCGTCGGCGTTGGCCGGGTTGTCGCGGCGCTTCTGCATCGCGTGGGTGACCGACCACCATGCGTCGAACAGCGACTCCCAGCGCCATTCAGCCAGGTTCTCGCCAGCCAGCGACACGCGCACCACCGGTGCGGTGGTCGGCTTGGCGATGCGCTGCGCGCACTCGGTCAGTGCATGGCGCTCGACCAGATCGGCGAACGCTGCGCGGTCTTCGCGTGCGATCTGCACCACCGCGCCCAGCTCTTCGTTGAACAGGCTGCGGAATGGATCGTCGCCCCAGGCATCGAGGGTGATGTCCAGCCCCAGGCGCGACGTGAAGGCCATTTCGCACAGCGCGGCGAAGGCACCGCCGTCGCTGCGGTCGTGGTAGGCCAGCAGCAGGCCGGCCTGGCGCGCATCGCGGATCAGCTCGAAGAAGCCACGCAGGCGCTGCGGGTCGTCCAGATCCGGGGCAGCGCCGGCGAACGCCGGCAGGTCACCGTGGTCGGCATGCACCTGGGCCAGGATGGAACCACCCAGGCGCTGTTTGCCGGCGCCAAGGCCGATCAGCCACAGCTCGCTTTCCACGTCGCGGTCGAGCAGCGGGGTCAGCTGCTGGCGCACATCGGCGACCGGTGCGAACGCAGAGATCACCAGCGACACCGGCGACACGCTCTTGTGCGCTTGGCCCTGGTCGTGCCACTGCGCCTGCATCGACAGCGAGTCCTTGCCCACCGGAATGCTGATGTCCAACTGCGGGCACAGTTCCATGCCCACGGCCTTCACCGCGTCGTACAGCAGCGCGTCTTCGCCCGGGTGGCCGGCCGCGGCCATCCAGTTCGCCGACAGTTTGATCTCATCCAGCGCATCGACCGGGGCCGCGCACAGGTTGGTCAACGCTTCGCCCACGGCCATGCGTGCCGAAGCCGCCGCATCGAGCAGGGCCAGCGGGGTGCGCTCGCCGATCGACATCGCCTCGCCGGCCACGCCGTCGAAGTCGGCCACGGTGATGGCCACATCGGCCACCGGCAGCTGCCACGGGCCAACCATTTGTTCGCGTGCGGTCAGGCCACCGACGCTGCGGTCACCGATGGTGACCAGGAAGTTCTTCGAGGCCACCGTCGGGTGCGCAAGCACGCGCAGGCCCGCTTCCTGCAGGTCCAGGCCCGCGGTCTTCAGCGCCGGCCAGCGCGGTGCCGGCGGGTGTGCGGTATCGCGGTGCATCTTCGGCGGCTTGCCGAACAGCACGTCCATCGGCAGGTCGATCGGCGCATCGGCCGGGGTGTGGCCCGGCACGGCGCCATAGGCCACCACCAGGTGTTCCTCGGCGGTGGCCACGCCGACCGCAGCGAACGGGCAGCGCTCGCGGGCGCACAGCGCGGCGAACTCGGCCAGGCGCTCCTGGGCGACGCCGAGCACGTAGCGTTCCTGCGATTCGTTGCACCACAGCTGCATCGGCGACAGCGACGGATCATCGGTGGGCACCTTGCCCAGATCGATCACGCCACCGACCTTGGAGTCGTGCAGCAACTCGGGGATGGCATTGGACAGGCCACCGGCACCGACGTCGTGGAAGAACTTGATCGGGTTGTTGCTGCCCATCGCCACGCAGCGGTCGATGACTTCCTGGCAGCGGCGCTCCATTTCCGGGTTGTCGCGCTGCACGCTGGCGAAATCCAGGTCCTCGGCGCTTTCGCCGGAGGCCACCGAACTGGCGGCACCGCCACCCAGGCCGATCAGCATCGCCGGGCCACCGAGCACGATGACCGCATCACCCGCCTGCAGCTGGATCTTGTCGACCTGGGTACGGTCGATGGCGCCGAGGCCGCCGGCCAGCATGATCGGCTTGTCGTAGGCGCGCACCAAGTCGGCGCCTTCAGGCAGCTCGAAGCTGCGGAAGTAGCCGAGCAGGTTCGGGCGGCCGAACTCGTTGTTGAACGCGGCGCCGCCGAGCGGACCATCGGTCATGATTTCCAGCGCGGGCGCCATGCGCGGGTTCAGCGCGCGCGGCGCTTCCCACGGCTGCGGCAGCTCGGGAATGCGCAGGTGCGAGACCGAGAAACCGGTCAGGCCGGCCTTCGGCTTGCCGCCGCGGCCGGTCGCGCCTTCGTCGCGGATTTCACCACCGGCGCCGGTCGAGGCGCCCGGGAACGGTGCGATGGCGGTCGGGTGGTTGTGGGTCTCCACCTTGATCTGGAACGCGCTGGGCACCTGCGGTTCACGACGGTACTCGCCGCTGGCCGGATCCGGGCGGTAGCGAGACGCCGGATGGCCTTCGATCACCGCGGCGTTGTCGCTGTACGCGCTGAGCGTGTGCTGCGGGGTCTGCTGGTGGGTGTTCTTGATCATCCGGAACAGCGAGCGGTCCTGCTCCTGGCCGTCGATGGTCCAGCTGGCGTTGAAGATCTTGTGGCGGCAGTGCTCGGAATTGGCCTGCGCGAACATCATCAGTTCGACGTCCGACGGCGAGCGGCCCAGCGCGGTGAAGCGTTCGCGCAGGTAATCGATCTCGTCCTGGGCCATGGCCAGGCCGAGGCGCTCGTTGGCAGCCTCCAGCTGGTCCACCGGCACGCGTTCCAGTTCGCCGCGGGCGGGCGCCGAGAACAGCGCCTGGCCCTGCTGCACGGTCTGCAGCACTGACTGCGTCATCGGGTCGTGCAGCGCCTTGACCAGGGCCTGTTGCACGTCGGCATCGGCCGGCCAGCCCTGCACGTCGATGCGCAGGCCCCGCTCGACCCGGCTCACCGGCTGGCCGGCACCGCGCACCAGTTCGGTGGCCTTGCTCGACCACGGCGACAGCGTACCCAGGCGCGGCACCACGATGCGGCTGACCGCGCCGTCGACCACGGCTTCTGCCTGCGGCGCAGCTTCGAGGATGCGGCACAGGGTGGCGAGGTCGGGAGCGGCGCTGCCTTCGGGCTGCACGAAGTAGACGTGCCAGGCACCGCTGATGCGCAGGGAGGGAGCGATGGACTGCAGGCGGGATTCAAGACGTTCGCGGCGGAACGGCGACAGGGCGGGCGCGCCCTCGAGGACCATCATGTCCGGGGAACCGTAGTTGGGAAACGGGCCCGACATTGTACCGGAAGCGGGGGAAGGGCTTTGGCCGGGCGGCGCCCGGCACCCGCCGAGGCCAGGGCAACAGCAACAGCAACAGCAACGGCCAAAGCAAAAGCGGGGTTCCCGTGGGATGGCGGGGGGGGTCCGGTGGCGGGGGACGCCGTAAACCCGTCCTTGGGGGCTTGGCCGCGGCATCCATGCCGCGGACACCCCCGCCACCGGACCCACCCCGCCTCCGACAGATTTCCGCGATCTACGGTAGATCCACGCCATGCGTGGATGCCCCCCGGTAGTGCCGGCCGCTGACCGGCAACCAGGGAACATCAGAAATCAGGCATTGGAGAGCGCAGCGACCGGCTTCTGCTTTTGATTTTTTGTTCTGCCTTTCGTGGCTGGCCGCGCAGGAACCTGTCCGTGGCCGGGCGGGTGGGCTGCGCAGGGGCGTGAGCCGCATGGATGCGGCGACCGAGCTTACATGGACGTACTTGCAGCGTCCCCTGCGCAGCCCACCCGCCCGGCCAACCCCCAGAAATCCGCTGTAAGCGACCCACCCCAGCCACGAGGGGGCTCCGCCGATGGCCGCCGACCGCGCGCAGCGCCGCTCTCCATCCGAATCCCGGAACCATGCGCTTGCTCACGGATTGACCACGCGATTGATGACAACGTTGTCCCAACCTGGTGCCGGACTCTCTCCCCGGCCTCCCAGGTACCTCCGTCCGGCCCCACCCGTCGCCTTCCCGGGCGACGCCCGGACCTGCGTCACGCGCGGCGCCATCGGGGCCCGCGCGCCCTTTGATCGGAGACTTACCCATGTACGACCCGATTGTGCGCAGTGCCGAACGTGCGACCCGAAGCTGTCGTCCCCGCCGCCTGGCCTGGCTGCTCGCCGTGGCCGCCGGTGCCGCTGCCCTGCCCGGCCTGGCGCAGGCCGCCAGCTGTGCCGGCGTGGCCCAGTGGGACCAGGCCAAGATCTACCGGGCCGGCGATACCCTGCAGAAAGGAGGCGTCCTCTATCGGGCGAACCAGGACATCTGGAACGCGCCGCCAGACCATCCGGCCGGTGCGCCCTACTACACCAACCTCGGTGCCTGCGATGGCAGCGGCGCCAACCAGCCGCCGGTGGTCAGCCTGACCTCGCCGGCCAACGGCGCCACCTTCAGCGCCGGCAGCACGGTCAACGTGACCGCCACCGCCAGTGATCCGGACGGCAGCGTCGCCAAGGTCGAGTTCTTCCGCGATGGCAGCACGCTGGGCGTGGCCACCAGTGCGCCGTATGCGGCCAGCTGGACCAATGCCAGCGCCGGCAGCCACACCCTGCGCGCGGTAGCCACCGACAACAACAACGCCACCAGCAGCACCGCGACCATCACCATCACCGTCAACGCCGCCGGTGGCGATACCACCGCACCGAGCGTGCCGGGCGGACTGGCGGTCGGCACGCGTACCGCCAACAGCATCGCGCTCAGCTGGAGCCCGTCCACCGACAACACCGGTGGCAGCGGCGTGGCCGGCTATGACGTGTACCGCAACGGCAGCCTGGTCGGTTCACCATCCAGTGCCAGCTACGTCGATGGCGGCCTGACTGCATCGACCACCTACCGCTACCGTGTGCGTGCCCGCGACAACGCCGGCAACGCGTCCGCCCAGGGCACCGAGATCAGCGCCACCACGCTGGCCGGCGACGGCGGCACTACCGGCAAGCGGGTCATCGGCTACTTCACCCAGTGGGGCATCTACGGCCGCAACTACCGGGTCAAGAACATCGACAGCAGCGGTTCGGCCGCGCGCCTGACCCACATCAACTACGCGTTCGGCAACGTGCGCAACAACCGCTGCGAAGTGGGCGTCACCCAGCCGTCGGATCCGAACAGCGGTGCCGGTGGTGATGCCTTCGCCGACTACACCAAGGCCTTCAGTGCCGCCGAGAGTGTCAGCGGCAGCGCCGATACCTGGGACCAGCCGCTGCGCGGCAACTGGAACCAGCTCAAGCAGCTCAAGGCCAAGTACCCCGGCATGAAGGTGCTGATCTCGCTGGGTGGCTGGACCTGGTCGCGCGGCTTCTCCAGCGCGGCGCGCCCGGAAAACCGCCAGGCCTTCGTCGCCTCGTGCATCGATGCCTACATCAAGGGCAACCTGCCGGTAACCGACGGTGCCGGTGGTGCCGGTGCCGCGCTGGGCGTGTTCGACGGCATCGACATCGACTGGGAATACCCGGTGGCGTGCGGCATCGAATGCGGCAAGCCGGAAGACAACGCCAACTTCACCGCGCTGATGGCCGAGTTCCGCCGCCAGCTCGATGCAGTGCGTCCGGGCCTGCTGCTGACGGTGGCGGTGGGTGCCGGCATCGACAAGATCCGCGTCACCGACCCGGCCGCGTACCACCCGTACCTGGACTACATCAACGTGATGACCTACGACTTCCACGGCGCGTGGGATGCGAAGACCAATCACCAGTCGGCGCTGTTTGATTCGCCGAGTGATCCGTCCACCGGCGACCAGAAGCTGTACAACAGCAACGACGCCATCGAGGCCCTCATCAGCCGTGGCGTGCCTGCCGCCAAGCTCAACCTGGGCATCGGCTACTACGGGCGTGGCTGGACCGGTGTGGCCAACGCCAACAACGGCCTGTACCAGACCGCGACCGGCGCTGCCCCGGGTACCTACGAGGCCGGCATCGAAGACTGGAAGGTGCTGAAGAACCTGGCGTGGCCGGGCTACACCGACAACACCGCAGGTGCCACCTGGATCTACAACGGCAGCACGCTGTGGAGCTTCGACACCCCGGCCAACATCACCCGCAAGATGGGTTACGTGAAGACCCAGGGCCTGGGCGGCGCGTTCGTCTGGGAGTTCAGTGGTGACGATGCACAGGGCACGCTGACCAAGGCGGTCAGTGATGGCCTGAAGTAAGAAAAAAGCCGGGGATGCGACACGCATCCCCGGCTCTACAGGAAAAGGTCGGCGACGATCAGCGCTTGGCCGACAGTTTTTCCAGCGCCGCGCGCAGCTGCGCCGGCGGCAGGTAGCCCCCCAGCTGGGTGCCGTCCGGCGCGAAGATCGCCGGCGTGCCGTTCACGCCCAGCTGCTGGCCCAGTGCGTACTGCATCGCCACCGGGTTGGTGCAGTTCTTTGCCGGCACGTTGCCACCGCGCTTGGCGTTGGTCAGTGCCTGGCGGCGATCGGCCGCACACCAGACCGAGATCATGTCGGTGTAGTCCTTGCTGCCGAGGCCCATGCGCGGGAATGCCAGATACTCGACGGAGATACCGTTGCGGTTGAGCTCGGCGATGTCCTGGTGCAGCTTGCGGCAATAGCCGCACTCGATGTCGGTGAACACGCTGATGGTGTACTTGGCATTCGGCGCAGCAAACACGATGCGGTCGCCGTGGTTGGCCTTGGCCAGCAGATCGCGACGATAGCCGAGCAGGCCTTCGCTGTTGGCCGGGCCCTTGGCACGGGTGTCGTAAGGCTGCGACTGGAACAGGTAGCGACCGTCGTCGGACACGTACAGCAGCTGGCCGGAAACGACCACCTCGCGGAAGCCGGGGAACGGCGCGGCACCGATGTAGTCCACCTTGAAACCGGGGTTCAGGGCAGTCAACGCGGCGCGCACGGCCTGGTCGGCAGGCGCGTTGGCGGCCGGGCCGGGCTTGGCAGCGGCGGCAGGCGCCTTGGCGGCTGGCGGGGCCGGCTGGGCGCAGGCAGTCAGGCTGAGCGCACCGAACACGGCGGCGATGGCAAATCGGAGCATGGAGCAGTCCGCGACAGAAGAAGACCCCGGATTCTGACACAGCCACCGGCACCGGGCCGCGACGCCGCGCACCGCCCGGGGCCGGGGTTCAGGACACGGCTCAGCCGCGCGGATGATGCCGGGCGTGCAGTTTCTGCAGGTGCTCGCGCGCCACCAGGGTGTAGATCTGGGTGGTCGACAACGAGCTGTGGCCAAGCAGCATCTGCAGCGCGCGCAGGTCGGCACCGCGGTTGAGCAGATGGGTGGCGAAGCTGTGGCGCAGGCCGTGCGGGCTGATCCGCGCCGGGTCGATGCCGGCCACCTGCGCGTGGCGTTTGACCAGGTGCCAGAACGCCTGCCGGGTCAGCGCATGCAGCGTCGGCTCGACAAACAATGGGGTCTGCCCATCGGCCAGCGCCTGCACCTTGCCCTTGCCGACCAGCAGCGGGCGCGATGCCTGTAGATAGCGCTCCAGCCAGTGCTGCGATTCCTCACCCAGCGGCACCAGCCGTTCCTTGCTGCCCTTGCCGGTGACCCTCAGCACGCCCTGGCGCAGGTTGACCGCGGTGGCCGGCAGCAGCACCAGCTCGCTCACGCGTAGGCCGGCGGCGTACATCAACTCCAGCATGGCGCGGTCGCGCAGGCCCAGCGGGCTGTCGATATCCGGCGCTGCCAACAGCGCGTCGATCTGGCTTTCGGCCAGCGCCTTGGGCAGCAATCGTGGCAGCTTGGGCGGATCCAGCAGCGCGCTGGGGTCCTCGCCGCGCTCGCCACGGCGCACGCCATCGGCGAAGAACGCCCGCAGCGCCGACAGCAACCGCGCATTGCTGCGCGGCGACCAGCCATGACGGGTGCGCCAGGCCAGGTAGTCGAACAACCCCGGGCGCTCGATGCCGGCCAGGCCACCATCGCGCCCATCCATCCAGCGCGCCAGCCCTTCCAGGTCGCGCCGGTAGCTGTCGAGGGTGGCGCGGGCCAGACCGTTCTCGGCCCAGATCGCATCGAGGAAGCGCTGGATGCGCATGCTGTCGTCGGCGCGCAGTTCGGGCAGTTGCTGGACCAGCTGGCGGCGTTCGGCGGGGGTGGAAACAAGGGCCATGCGTGCAGGATACGAGGGCCACTGCGGATGCGGCCAGCATTGCGTATGCTCGGCGCATGTCCCGCCCCGCCATTGATACGGCCCCTGCGGCCACTACCGAGCTGCCCCGCCCGCGTGCATTGCTGCTGTGGCGCGTGCTGGCGATGGTCTACGACGCGCTGCCGGTGCTGGCGCTGTGGATGTTGGCCGGCACCCTGTTCACCCTTGCCTACACCTTCAGCGGCCACGCCCAGCGCGAGAACATCGCACCGTTCAGCGCCTGGCAGTGGCTGCTGTGGGCGGTGTGCTGGCTGGTCACCGGGTGGTATGCCACGGCCAGCTGGCGCCGCGGCGGGCAGACGCTGGGCATGCGGCCGTGGCGCTTGAAGCTGGAATCAAGTGATGGCGCGCCCCTGCGACGCACGCAGCTTTGGCTGCGCTTCGTGGTGGGCACGCTGTCGCTGCTGCTGGGCGGCCTGGGATTCTGGTGGGCATGGGCTGACCGCCAGCGGCTGACCTGGCACGACCGCGCCAGCGGCACCCGCCTGCTGCGCATGCCGAAGCGGTAACGCATCACCTTTCAATCCGATCCTGCGCGGCGCTTGTGCAGAGTCGAGCCGATGCTCGGTTGGCGGGCGGTGCGCGCAAAGCAGCCGAGCGTGGGCTATGCCTGCCGTCCTGGCCGGCACCTTTCAGGCCGTCGCCAGCGACGTTGGCAGCGGCTCCTGCCGCTACCTTCGGCTCTACAACAACGAGGATCAGCCCGACTTGCGCCGGAACAGCAATCCCGATATCGCCAGCATCACGATCGGCGGCAACGCATAGGCAATGCGGTAATCGAACTTCAACGCGCCGGCCATGCGGCCGAAGAACAGTTGCAGCAGCCAGAAGCCCAGCGCGAACAGGATGCCGAGGAACAGGCGCTTGCCCATGCCACCACTGCGCAGCGAGCCGAACGCGAACGGCACCGCCGCCAGGCACAGCGCCAGCACGTTCACCGGGTAGAACCAGCGGCTCCAGTACACATCCTCGTAGTCGCGCGCGTCCAGACCGTTGCGCTCGCGGTATTCGATGCTGGTACGCAGCTCGGCCACACTGAGGTTGCGCGGCTTGGCGATGCCGGTGGCCAGCGCGCCGGCGTCCAGCTTGGAGTTCCATGGCTCGCGCGCCACTTCCTCGCGCGTGGCCGAACGTTCACCGAAGGTATCGCGGCGCACGCCGGTCAGCACCCAGCCGTCACGGTCATGCTCGGCCGTGTCCGCATGGGTCAGCGAGACGATCCGACCATCCTCGGCGATGCGATACAGGCGCACGTCACGCAGGATCAGCCGCGTGCCCTTGTCGCCCACCAGCTGCTCTTCGCCACCGGCGGCGCTGAGGAAGGTATCGCCCTCGCGCGCCCACAAACCGGAATAGCGGGTGGTGGAGATGTCCCGCCCCCATTTGGCACTGGACTTCAGCGCATCGGCACGGTCCTGGCCCCAGGGGCCTAGCGTCTCGGCGCTGAGCACCATCACTGCGGTAAGCAACGACAGGGCGATGGCCACCGATACGCTCAGGCGCTTGCGCGACAGGCCCAGCGCACGCAGCGCGGTCAGCTCGGAGGTCGCGGCCAGCTGGCCCAGGCCCATCAGCGCACCGATCACCGCAGCCGTGGGGAACATGGTGTAGGCACGGCGTGGCACCGTATACAGCACCCAGGCGGCCGCATGCCCCAGGGTGTAGCCGTTCTTGCCGATGTCCTTGAACTCGCCGGAAAACGCCATCACCACGTCCAGGCCCACCAGTACGGCCCAGGTCAGCAGCACCGTGGTGAACACCGACTGGCCGAGATACAGGTCGAAACGCATCGGGCGCAGTCTCATGCGCGGGCTCCCTTCGGGCGGCCCAGGCGGCCATCACGTGCATACATCCAGATCGCCAGCGCCAGCAGCGGCAGGGTCAGCCACCACAGGCCAAGCGCAGGCGGAATCTTGCCGTTGGCGATCCAGCCACTGCCGATGAACATCAGGTTGGTGCCGACCATGTAGGCCATCAGCGCCAGCATCATCCGCCCGTAGCGCTGCTGGCGCGGCGAGCTGCGGCCCAGCGGCACGGTCAGCAGCGCAAACGCCAGTGCGATCAACGGCGGGGCAAGGCGGCGATGCAGCTGTGCCTGCGCCTCGGGCCGGTCATCGCCGAACAGCTGCGTGGTCGGCATCAGTTCCGGATCATCGCCGGTACGGGTCTGCGCACCGTCGGGCAGGGCCACATCGTTGCGGGCGAAGGTGGCCAGGCGGTAATCCAGCCCCCCGGCCACCGGTCCTTCCACCTGGTGGCCATCATCCAGCTCCAGGAAGCGCTGGCGGGCGCCTTCGAAGAACATGCGCCCCCCTGCGGCGGACACCACTTCCAGGCGATCGTCCTTCTGCCGCTGCAGGAAGACCCGGCCCAGCTGGGTACCATCGGGCGAGATCGAGGACAGGTAAACCACGCCACCATTGGGCAGCTGGGTGAAGCGGCCCGGCTCCAGGCCCGCCATCAGCACGCTTCGATTGGCCTCGATGATCATCTGCTCGGCCACCCGGCCGGCCCACGGGCCCAGCCACAAGGAGCAGGCGCCGACCAGCGCCACTACCGGCACCACCAGCATCAGCAGCGGCCGCAGCAGGCGTTTGGGGCCCACGCCAATGGCAGTGATGACGGCCATTTCCGAGTCGCGGTAGAGACGGGCCACCGCCAGCAGCAGGCCCAGCATCAACGCCAGCGGCAGGATCAGTGGCAGGTAGGCGATGAACTGCAGGCCCAGCTGGGAGAACAGCAGCTTGGCCGGCAGGCGCCCGTCGGCGATGTTGCCGAGGATGTCCACCAGCACGCCGCCCACGCTGACCACCAGCAGGACGATCAGGGTAGCCAGGAAACTCTGGACGAAATCGCCCAGCAGGTATCGGTCGAGCTTCAGCATGGGGCGGTGGTTTAAACTCTGGGGTTCGTTCGCGGTGCCGCCCAGTCTACTGTCTGGGCGTAAACGGCCTGCGATTGTACGGACTCGCCAATGGAATCTGCTCAATGGCCCTCGAATTCACCCTGAACCACGTTGCTCCGGCCGCCGCCGCCGTTGATTGCCTGGTGGTCGGCGCGTATGCCGACCATACCCTGCCCCCCGCCGCACAGGCCCTGGACGCCGCCAGCGGCGGCCGCCTGGCCTCGCTGGCCCAGCGCGGCGACCTGTCCGGCAAGACCGGCGCCACCACCCTGCTGCACGACCTGCCGGGCGTGTCCGCCCCGCGCGTGCTGGTGGTCGGTCTCGGTGACGCCGCCCGCTTCGGTGTGCCGCAGTACCTGAAGGCCGTTGGCGACGCGGTGCGCGCGCTGAAGGCGGGCGCTACCCGCAGCGCACTGTTCACCCTGTCCGAAGTGGCCATCAAGGACCGCGACGCGGCCTGGGCGATCCGCCAGGCGGTGATCGCCGCCGATCACGCTGCCTACCGCTACACCGCCACTCTGGGCAAGAAGAAGGCCGACGACGCCGGCCTGGCCCAGCTGGCCATCGCCGGTGACGACGCCCAGGCCCTGGCCCAGGGCCAGGCCATCGCCGCCGGTGTCGAGTTCGCCCGCGAGCTGGGCAACCTGCCGCCGAACTACTGCACCCCGGCCTACCTGGCCGAGGTGGGCGTGAAGTTCGCCGGTGAGCATGACGGTGCCGAGGCCGAGATTCTCGATGAGCACCAGATGGAAGCGCTGGGCATGGGTTCGCTGCTGGCCGTGGCCCGTGGTTCGGCCAACCGCCCGCGCCTGGTGGTGCTGAAGTGGACCGGCGGCGGCGACGCCAAGCCGTACGTGCTGGTCGGCAAGGGCATCACCTTCGATACCGGTGGCGTCAACCTGAAGACCCAGGGCGGCATCGAAGAGATGAAGTACGACATGTGCGGTGGCGCCAACGTCATCGGCACCTTCGTCGCCGCGGTCAAGGCCAAGCTGCCGCTGAACCTGGTGGTGGTGGTGCCGGCGGTGGAAAACGCCATCGACGGCAACGCCTACCGCCCGTCCGACGTGATCACCTCGATGTCGGGCAAGACCATCGAAGTGGGCAACACCGACGCCGAAGGCCGCCTGATCCTGTGCGATGCGCTGACCTATGCGCAGCGCTTCGAACCGGCCGCGCTGGTCGACGTCGCCACCCTGACCGGTGCCTGCATGGTCGCCCTGGGCCACCAGACCGCCGGCCTGATGAGCAAGCACGACGACCTGGCCAATGAACTGCTGGCCGCCGGCGAGCATGTGTTCGACCGCGCCTGGCGCCTGCCGTTGTGGGACGAGTACCAGCCGATGCTGGATTCGACCTTCGCCGACGTCTACAACATCGGCGGCCGCTGGGCCGGCGCGATCACCGCGGGCTGCTTCCTGTCGCGCTTCACCGAAGGCCAGCGCTGGGCCCATCTGGACATCGCCGGCGTGGCCAGCGATGAAGGCAAGCGTGGCATGGCCACCGGCCGCCCGGTCGGCCTGCTGAGCCAGTGGCTGCTGGACCAGGCCGCCCGCGCCTGATGCCGTACCCGACCCTGGCCGGCCCCCGCTGGCCAGGGCCTCGCCCGGCACCGCCGGGCCCCTGCCTGACCCGGATCCTGCCATGCCCCGCGCCGACTTCTACCTGATCGCCAAGCCCCGCTTCCTGACCGAGCCGCTGCGCCTGGTCTGCGAACTGGCGCGCAAGGCCAACGACGCCGGGTTGTTCACCCTGGTGCTGGCCCGCGACCAGGCCCAGGCCGAGGAGCTGGACGAGCTGCTGTGGGCGTTCGACAACGATGCCTACATCCCGCACCAGATCGCCGGCGAAGACATGGACGAGGAAGAGGCCCTGGTGCTGATCGCCGTACCCGGCACCGACGCGCCGGCACGCCCGCTGGTGATCAACCTGCGCGATGAACCCTGGCTGGGCCAGTGCGAACGCGTGCTGGAAGTGGTCCCGGCCGATCCGGAAGCGCGCGAACCGCTGCGCGAACGCTGGCGCCAGTACAAGGCCGCCGGTTACGAGCTGAACAAGCACGACATGTAAGCACGCCCCGGCCCCCTTGATGGGCCGCCGCCGCGCCCTGATCCTTCAACGATTACCTCCTGGTTCCCCCGCATGACCCAACTCGCCTCCAGCTACGACCCGAAGTCCTTCGAGACCGACCTCTACGAGGCCTGGGAGAAGGCCGGCCACTTCAAGCCGTCCGGCAAGGGCGAGCCGTACACCATCCTGCTGCCGCCGCCGAATGTGACCGGCACGCTGCACATGGGCCATGCGTTCCAGCAGACCCTGATGGACGCGCTGGTGCGCTACCACCGCATGCGCGGCTACGACACGCTGTGGCAGGTCGGTACCGACCACGCCGGCATCGCCACCGAAATGGTGGTCAGCCGCAACCTGGCGCTGGAAGGCAAGGGTGAGACCCGTGATTCGCTGGGCCGCGAAGGCTTCATCGGCAAGGTCTGGGAGTGGAAGCAGCAGTCCGGCGATACCATCGAGCGCCAGATGCGCCGCCTCGGCACCTCCGCCGACTGGTCGCGCAGCACCTTCACCATGGACCCGCAGCCGTCGGCGGCGGTCAACGAAGCCTTCGTGCGCTGGTACGAGCAGGGCCTGATCTACCGCGGCCAGCGCCTGGTCAACTGGGACCCGGTGCTGAAGACCGCCATTTCCGACCTGGAAGTGGAGAGCGCCGAGGAAGACGGCTTCCTGTGGTCGATCGCCTACACGCTGGATGAGGGCCTGAGCTACGAACACGTCGAGCGCGATGCCGACGGCGTGGAAACCCTGCGCGAAACCCGCGACTACCTGGTGGTCGCCACCACCCGCCCGGAAACCCTGCTGGGCGATACGGCGGTGATGGTGCACCCGGAAGACGAGCGCTACGCGCACCTGATCGGCAAGAGCGTGGTGCTGCCGCTGACCGGCCGCCGCGTGCCGGTGATCGCCGACGACTACGTGGACCGCGCGTTCGGCACCGGCGTGGTCAAGGTCACCCCAGCGCATGATTTCAACGACTACGAAGTGGGCGTGCGCCACAGCCTGCCGATGATCAACCTGTTTACCCCGGTGGCAGCGCTGAACGAAAACGCGCCGGAGCGTTTCCAGGGTCTGGACCGCTACGCCGCGCGCAAGGCCGTGCTGGCCGAACTGGAAGACCTGGGCATCCTGGTCGAGACCAAGGCGCACAAGCTGCAGGTGCCGCGCGGTGACCGCACCGGCCAGGTGATCGAGCCGTACCTGACCGACCAGTGGTTCGTGAAGATGGACGACCTGGCCAAGCGCGGCCTGGAACTGGTCGAGGACGGAAGCATTTCCTTCGTGCCGCCGAACTGGATCAACACCTACCGCCACTGGATGAACAACATCCAGGACTGGTGCATCAGCCGCCAGCTGTGGTGGGGCCACCGCATTCCGGCGTGGTTCGACGAAGCCACCGGCAGCTGCTACGTCGGTCGCAGCGAAGAGGAAGTGCGGGCGAAGCACAACCTGGGCAGCGAGGTGGTGCTGAACCAGGAAAGCGACGTGCTGGAGACCTGGTTCTCCTCGCAGCTGTGGCCGTTCTCCACCCTGGGCTGGCCCAACGAGCAGGTCATGGCCGAGCGCGGCTTCGACCGCTACCTGCCGTCGTCGGTGCTGATCACCGGCTTCGACATCATCTTCTTCTGGGTGGCGCGCATGATCATGGCCACCGACAACCTGGTCGGGAAGATCCCGTTCAAGGACGTCTACTTCACCGGCCTGATCCGTGACGGGCAGGGCCAGAAGATGTCCAAGAGCAAGGGCAACGTGCTCGACCCGCTGGACATCATCGACGGCATCACCATCGACGACCTGGTCGCCAAGCGCACCGGCGGCCTGATGCAGCCGAAGATGGTGGAGAAGATCGAGAAGGCCACCCGCAAGGAATTCCCGGACGGCATCGCCGCCCACGGTGCCGATGCGCTGCGCTTCACCATCGCGGCACTGGCCACCCACGGCCGCGACATCAAGTTCGACATGAACCGCGCCGAGGGCTACAAGAACTTCTGCAACAAGCTGTGGAATGCCAGCCGCTTCGCGCTGATGAACACCGAGGGCGCGGCGTTCACCGGCGTTCCCAGGCCGCGTACCGATGCCGAGCGCTGGATCCTCGCGCGCCTGGCCGCCACCACCGCCGAAGCGCAGGGCCATTTCGCCGCCTACCGCTTCGACCTGCTGGCGCAGTGCCTGTACGAGTTCGCCTGGAACGCGTTCTGCGACTGGTTCCTGGAACTGAGCAAGCCGGCACTGAACGGTGCAGACGCCGCCGACGCCGAAAGCACCCGCCACACCCTGCTGTACGTGCTGGAAGCGCTGCTGCGCCTGCTGCACCCGCTCACGCCGTTCATCACCGAACAGCTGTGGCAGCAGCTGGCCCCGCGCCTGGGCCTGGCCGAAACCACGCTGTCGCTGCGCCCGTACCCGACCGCCGCCGAGTTTGAAGGCGATTTCGCCCAGGCCGAGGCCGACGTGGAATGGCTGAAGGCGGTGATCAGTGCCGTGCGCCGCGTGCGCAGTGAGCTGAACGTCGCGCCGTCCAAGCTGGTGCCGCTGCGCCTGCAGGCCGGGCTGGAGCAGGACCGCGTGCGCATCGAACGCTTCAGCGCCTCGCTGTCGTTCCTGCTGAAGCTGGACAGCATCCAGTGGCTGGCCGAAGGCGAAAGCGCACCGCCGGCCGCCGCCGCGATCGTGGGCGAGCTGAAGCTGCTGGTGCCGCTGGAAGGCCTGGTCGATCTCGATGCAGAGCGCGTGCGACTGGACAAGGAAATCGCCCGCGTCGAAGCGGAGAAGGAAAAGAGCGAGACCAAGCTGGCCAAGTTCACCGACAAGGTGCCGCCGGCCGTGGTCGAGCAGGAGCGCGTGCGACTGGCCGACTGGAACACCCAGCTGGCCGGCCTGCGCGAGCAGCGCGCGAAGCTGTAAGCGCCGCGCTCTGGTGCGTGCCAACCAGGGTTGGCACCTGCCCTGCCCCGGTCTGGTGGGTGCGGACCTTGGTCCGCACTGAGCGATGTGCCAACCAAGGTTGGCACCCACCAAACCCGGAACATTTCCCCGGCATGGCATCATCGCCCGATGCCTCTTTCCATCTTCCTGCTGGTCCTCGCGGCTGCGGCCCTGCATGCCAGCTGGAATGCGATCGTCAAACGCGGGCCGGACAAGTTCCTCGGCACCGTGCTGGTCACCGGCAGCGCCGCGCTGCTGTCGGCGGCCGCCCTGCCCTTCCTGCCGTTCCCGGCCGCGCACAGCTGGCCCTGGCTGGCTGCATCCGTGCTGCTGCAGGTGACCTACTACGGACTGGTGGCACGCTGCTACCAGCAGGTCGACATGAGCCTGGCCTATCCGCTGATGCGTGGCAGCGCGCCGATCCTGGTTGCGCTGGCCGGCACCCTGCTGGGCGAGCAACTGCCCCCGGCGGCGTGGCTGGGCGTGGTGCTGGTGAGCAGCGGCATCCTGTGCATGGCACTGGGCACACGTGGCGGCCAGCTGCGGCTGCCGCTGCTGACCGCGGCGATGATCGCTACCTACACCCTGGTCGATGCGCAGGGCGCGCGCCAGTCCGGTAGTGCGCTCAGCTATACGCTGTGGCTGTTCCTGCTGTCAGGCATCCCACTACCCCTGTGGGCGTTGTACACCCGCGGCGGCGCAGTGCTGGACTATGCGCGCCAGCACTTGCCGCTGGGACTGGCCGGTGGCGTCGGCACCACGGCGTCCTACGCGATGGCGTTGTGGGCCATGACCCAGGCGCCGGTGGCGATGGTCTCGGCGCTGCGTGAATCGTCGATCCTTTTCGCGTTGCTGATCTCGGTGTTCGTGCTGCGCGAGCGGATTCCGCGTGCGCGCTGGCTGGCGGCGGCGCTGATCGTCGGCGGTGTGTTGGCACTGCGGCTGGCGTGAGAAAAGCGTGCCAACCAAGGTTGGCACCTACCACGGCAGGTGATGTGTCGATGACAGCGGAGATCCACCGGTAGTGCCGGCCGCTGGCCGGCAACCCTTCTCCACTACAGCGGCGGCATCGTCTGCAGGTCGCCGTCGACCAGTTCGATCGCCATCACCACCGCGTCTTCGCGTCCCTGTGCGGCCGGATAGTAGCGCGGACGACGGCCGATCTCGTTGAAGCCTTCGCTGTGGTACAGCGCCAGCGCCGGCGTGTTGGACGGACGCACTTCCAGGAACACACGCTGCGCACCGCGGTTGCCTGCCAGCTGCACCAGTGCGCGCAGCAGTTGGCGACCCAGCCCACGCGACTGCGCCAGCGGATCGATGCAGATGTTCAATACATGTGCCTCATCGGCGGCAATACTGAGCACGCCGTAGCCGATCAGCTGGCCATCGCGCTCCATCGCCAGGCCGGGATAACCGGCACGCAGGCAATCAACGAAGATGCCGCGGGTCCATGGGAACGGATACCCACGCACTTCAATCGCCATCACCGCATTGAGGTCGCTCTCGCGCAATGCGCGCAGGCTGACCGGGCCGGGCTGGCTGACCGCACTCATGGTGCGCCCCGCTTGCGCAGGGCGCGCAGCTGCGGCCACAACGCGCGCTTGGCGGCCGGGTCCTGACGCAGCTGGTCCAGCGGCCAGCTGTCCATCAGCGCCTGCGTGGCAGGGTCGTTGGGATTACAGCCGGAGGCACGCAGCAATGCGATCTGCAGGCGATCCGGGAGCCGCACCACCGGCTGCCGCGCATTGCCACCCGGCAGCGGGCGGGCAGCGGCGGGCGCGGTGTCCGGTGCGGTGACGGGGGTCTCGCGACGCGTAGGTGCCGGGCGTTCCTGGCGGGAACCCGGTGTGGCTTCAACCGGAGGCTCGCGCGCGGGTGCGATTGGTGCCCGCACCTGCTCCACCGCTGGCGCGGCAGCCGCATCGGCTTCGGCCACGCTCAACTGCAGCGCGGCATCCAGCTCCGCGGCCAACTGACCGTCGTGATAGACGGTGTAGCCCATGGCCTGCAGCCAGGCCTGCTGGGCCGGTGACCACAGCACGGGCAGTTCCTGGCTCACGCGGCCTCGGGCTTCTTGCGCAGGCGCTGCACGGCCCACATCACCGGGCCGGACAAGGCGTACAGGATGCCGACCGCGAACAGCACGCGCGGCAGATCAATGACCGCGATGGCGATGGCGACCGGCACCAGGGCCAGCACCAGGAACGGCACGCGGTCGGAACGGGTGCCCTTGGCGCCGCCACCCTTGAAGCTCCAGAAGCGGATACGGCTGACCATCAACAGCGCCGCGACGATCGTCACCGCCAGCGCCACGTAGCGCAGCTGGTTGCCGTCCCAGCCCAGGTTGCCATCGGCGAAGGCCCAGACGAAGGACATCATCAGCCCGGCCGCGGCCGGGCTGGCCAGGCCGACGAACCAGCGCTTGTCGACCACCGCGACCTGGGTGTTGAAGCGGGCCAGGCGCAGCGCCGCGCAGGCGGCATACAGGAAGGCCACGGCCCAGCCGACGCGGCCGAGCAGCGGGTCATCGAACTTCAGCCACGACAGGGACCAGTGGTACATCACCAGCGCCGGGGCCATGCCGAAGCTGACCAGGTCGGCCAGCGAGTCGTACTGGACGCCGAACTCGCTGCTGGTACCGGTCAGGCGCGCCACGCGCCCGTCCAGGCCATCCATCACCGCCGCCACGAACACGGCGATGCTGGCATTGACGAAATCCCCGTTGGCCGCGGCGATGATCGCGTAGAAGCCGGCGAACAGGCCGGCGGTGGTGAACAGGTTGGGCAGCAGGTAAATCGTGCGCGAACGCGGCGGCGGTGTGATCGGGTCCATGGAATCCAGTTTAATCGACTTGCCAGTGCTCGGCGCCAATGCTGCAATCGGCGTTCTACGCCCATTCTGCGGAGTTTGCCATGCGTGCCCTGTCCTGCCTTGGATGCCTGCTGCTGTTGGCCAGTGCCAACGCCGTGGCCGGCCCGGTCTATAAATGGAAGGACGCCCATGGCGTGACCCAGTATTCGGAGACCCCGCCGGCGGGCAAGAAGTTCGAGACCCGCGAACAGGCCCGCACCCCGCAGGCCGCGGCCAGCGCCGAGACCCCGGCCGCGCCGGTGCCGGAGCAGTGCAGCACCGCCCGTGCCAACCTGGCCCTGCTGGAAGGCTCCGGCCAGGTGATGCAGGACACCAATGGCGACGGGAAGGCCGATACCGCGTTGACCGCGGAACAGCGCAGCGCGCAGAAGGGATTGGCTGAAGCGGCCATCAAGGCGTACTGCCCGGCGGAGTGAGGGTATCGGCAGGGCTGCGCCCTGCACCCGCAGAGGCAACAGCAAGGGCAACAGCCGGCTCTGGGCTTTCTGTGTGTTTGGCGGGGCGGTGTCGGATTGCGGGGACGCCGTAAACCCGTCCATGGGGGCTTGGCCGCGGCATCCATGCCGCGGACACCCCGCAATCCGACACCGCCCCGCCTTCGACAGTTTCCCGGTGCCGGTGGTAGATCCACGCCATGCGTGGATGAAATCTGTCAGATCCCGAATTGAATCCGGGGTCAGATCCGTTTTCCTGCGGAAAACGGATCTGACCCCATCCGCATGTCCAACAGATCGCGGGGCCTGTCAATGGCGGGGTGGGTCCGGTTGCGGGAGTGTCCGCGGCATGGATGCCGCGGCCAAGCCCCCAGGGATGGGTTTACGGCGTCTCCCGCAACCGGACCCACCCCGCCATCCCACGGGAAGCGCGCTGTTGCTGTTGCTGTTGCAGCTGACGTTGCTTGAGGCGGGTGCAGGGCGCAGCCCTGCCGATACCCCTCTCCCCGGCCGGGCTGGCAGAATAGGCGTCTCTGCCGTTATCCGAAGCCGACGATGCGCCTCTCCCAGTTCCACCTGCACACCACCAAGGAAACCCCCAGCGACGCCGAGCTCACCAGCCACCGGCTGATGCTGCGCGCGGGCATGATCCGCAAGCTGGCATCGGGCCTGTACACCTGGTCGCCGCTGGGCCTGCGCGTGCTGCGCAAGGTTGAACGCATCGTGCGCGAGGAAATGGACCGCGCCGGTGCCGTGGAATTCCAGATCCCGACCATCCAGCCGAAGGAACTGTGGGAGCAGACCGGCCGCTGGCAGAAGTTCGGCCCGCAGCTGCTGAAGATCAAGGACCGCAAGGACCAGGTGTTCTGCTACAGCCCGACCGCCGAAGAAGCCGCCTGCGACTTCGCGCGCAGCGAGCTGTCCAGCTACAAGCAGCTGCCGGTGAATTTCTACCAGGTACAGACCAAGTTCCGCGACGAGATCCGCCCGCGCTTCGGCGTGATGCGTTCGCGCGAATTCCTGATGAAGGATGCCTATTCGTTCCACCTGCACGATGAGTGCCTGGTGCGCGAATACGAGAACATGAAGTCGGCCTACAGCCGCATCTTCACCCGCCTCGGCCTGGACTTCCGCATGGTGCAGGCCGACTCCGGTGCGATCGGTGGCGATGCCTCGCAGGAATTCCACGTCATCGCCGATTCCGGCGAGGACGCGCTGGTGTTCTCCACCGGTTCGGACTACGCCGCGAACATGGAAGCGGCGATCGCCGCCGATCCGGCACCGCGCGCGGCTGCCAGTGAAGCCATGCGCAAGGTCGACACCCCTACCCAGAAAACCTGCGAGGACGTCGCGGCGCTGCTCGGCATCGCGCTGCAGCGCACGGTGAAGTCGGTGGCGCTGATCGCCGGTGAAGGCGAAGCACAGCAGTTCGTGCTGGTGCTGGTGCGCGGCGACCATGAGGTCAACGAAATCAAGCTGGCCAAGGTTGCCGGCCTGGACGAACAGCGCTTTGCCAGCGAGGCTGAAATCGCCGAGTACCTGGGCAGCGTGCCGGGCTTCCTCGGCCCGGTCGCCCCGGCCAAGGCCATCCGCGTGGTCGCCGACCGCGAAGTGGCCGCGATGTCCGACTTCGTCGTCGGCGCCAACGAAGTCGGTTTCCACCTGGCCGGGGTCAACTGGGGCCGCGACCTTCCGGAACCGGAAGTGGCCGACATCCGCAACGTGCGTGCCGGTGACCGCGCGCTGGACGGTGGCGAACTGAAGATCGCCCGTGGCATCGAAGTCGGCCATGTGTTCCAGCTCGGCCGCAAATATGCCGAAGCGCTGGATGCCACCGTGCTGGACGAGAACGGCAAGGCGGCGGTGATGGCGATGGGCTGCTACGGCATCGGTATCTCGCGCGTGGTGGCTGCCGCGATCGAACAGAACCATGACGATGCCGGCATCATCTGGCCGGACGCGATGGCGCCATGGCAGGTGGTGGTGTGCGTGATCAACCCGAAGGGCGACGCCGCCGTGGCCGATGCTGCTGCCAGCCTGCTGCAGGAACTCCGCGACGCCGGCCTCGATGCCGCGCTGGACGACCGTGGCCTGCGCCCGGGTGCGATGTTCGCCGACATGGAACTGATCGGCATCCCGCACCGCGTGGTGGTGAGCGAGCGCGGCCTGGCCGCCGGTACCTACGAGTACCGCTCGCGCCGCGCCAGCGAAGCGGAAAGCCTGGACAAGGCCACCCTGCTGCAGCGACTGCAGGGCTGATCAGGAGAAGACCGGGGCACGCCCCGGTCTTTTTTTTTGCCTGTCGCCCAGTTGAGCAATATTGCAGCGGACATAATCCGGTCAAAATCGACGCAATGCAGCCGGGATGCTGCCAGGCCATGACCCGCCTGCATTTGTGCTGTGATTAATTCATCTTTATTCTGTCCCGCGACGCCATGGACTGGCTCGTCCCGTCCACATTTTAGTTTCCGGAGTAACCGTAAATGAGCATTGACCTGACCGGCCTGTCGGCACGCGAGCTGGGCGCCCTGATCCGTACCGCCAAGAAGCAGCAGACCATCGTCGCCAAGCGCCGGCCAATCACCAAGGTCCGGGCCCAGCTGACCAAGCTGGCCAAGACCGAGGGTTACACCATCGAAGAACTGTTCGGCGGCGCCCCGGCACCGCGCGCGCGCAAAGCCGCCCCGGCAGCCAAGGCACCGTCCAAGACCGCCGGCCGCAAGCTGGGCAAGGTTGCCCCGAAGTACCGCAACCCGGCCAACCCCAAGGAAACCTGGACCGGTCGTGGCAAGCAGCCGCGTTGGATGGCCGAGCTGACCGCCAAGGGCAACAAGAAGCCGGAAGATTTCCTGATCAAGAAGGCCTGAGGCCGGATCGGGATGCAATGAAAAACGCCGGCGGAAGCCGGCGTTTTTCATTCTTCGGTGTGCGGGCCAACGGTCCACACCTACAGGGTTTTGCGCGCCGGCATCAGCAGGTTGCCGAACAGCAGGCCGGCCACCAGCGCCATCACCACGTTGAGCACGGTGAGGAACACGCTTTGGCCCGCGCCAACGTCCTGCTGCTGGACCAGGGTCAGCACGCCGCGCAGGCTGGTGCTGCCGGGCACCATCATGATGATGCCGGGCAGGCGGATGATCGCTCCTGGGCGGCCAACGAGGCGGCCGAACAGATTGCCACCGGCGGTCAGCAGCATCGCTGACAGGAAGATGCCGGCCGGCGCGCCCCAGGCATGGCCGCCGAACTTGGAGATCGCGTAACCCGCCACCGAGGCTGCGATCACCCACGGGTAATCGCGCCGGTTGGCCTTGAACAGCATCGCGAAGGCGAATGCCGCGGTCAGCAGCGAACCCCACTCCACCCACGGCCCCTGCGGCCGCGTGGCGCGGATCACCGGGTCCAGGCCGAGTACATCGGCCAGGGTCACCGCGATCATCGCGCCCACGCTGAGCTTCATGATGGTGGTCAACGCGCCGGCAAAGCGCGCAGTACCGGAGACCCAATGCTGGCTGGCGAGTTCATTGACCGCATTGGTAAGCGACATGCCGGGCAGCAACACCACCAGCGAGGCGATGATCACCGTGTTGAGGTTGAGTGCGCCGACGAAGGACGCAACCAGGGTTGCGACCATGCCGGCCAGCAGCGCCGCCAGCGCCTCGGCCGCTTCGCGGGTGGCCGGGCGACGGTCGGTGACCATGCCGAGCAGGCCGATCATCAGCCCGATGACACCGGCGGTGGCGATGTCCAGCCACGGCAGCTTCCACATGCCAGCCACGCCGGCCGCGCCGAGGGTGAATGAAAGAATGGTGCGCAGCTTGCCGCGCCGGCCCGGATCCTTGTCCAGCTGGCGCAGCGCGGTGTGGCCCTGGGCAATGCTCATCCGCCCGTTGGCCACTTCCTCGGCGATATGGTCGGCGACGCTGAGCTTGTGCAGGTCGTTCTCGCCGGGTGCCAGGCGGATCACGCGGGTGATGTCGCTGGAGCCGATCGCCTGTGCCGGGTCGCTGAAACTGAGGATGATACCGGTGGGATTCGACCACGGTTCACAATCCAGATCGAGCTGGCGGGCCAGTGCCACCACCGCCGTTTCCAGGCGCTGGGCCGTGGTGCCGTAGCTGTGCAGGCGTCCGGCGATCTCGGAAACAAAGGCCACGCGCTGCGCGTAGGTGGCCTGGGGCGTGGGGATCGTGTGAGCGTCTGCGGACATGCGCCGTAGTATTACCTACTGCCGGGCCGCACTGGATAAATTCATCCGGGTTCGACGCGATGCCCCAGACAGAACGGTTATGCTGCGACCCGAATGGCCCAAGTGACCCCGAACCACGCCCCCCAGCTCGAACAGGATGCCCATGACCCGGGCCTGATCCGCCTGTCCGGCACCTGGACCTTGAAGACCGCGCTGGCCGCGGCCGAAGTCCTGCGCGGCGTTCCCGACACGCTGACCGGCATCGACGCCACCGGCATCGAGAAGATGGATTCGGCCGGCGTGCTGCAGGTACTGCGCGTAGCGCATCGCGCCGACCTTGGCGAGGACGCGTTGCAGTTCCGGCCGGACCACCAGGCGCTGGTCTGCACCATCGAGGAAGTGGCCGACGACCGGCCCCGGCCCAAGCGCGATTTCGGCGTGCTGGCGGCGCTGGAACGGCTCGGTGTCAGCGTCCATGCCACTGGCCACAACATCAAGGCGCTGTGCAGTTTCCTCGGCGAGAACCTGGTCAAGGCAGCACGCCTGGTCAAGGAGCCCCGCCGTTTCCGCCTGACCGCCACCGTCCACCAGATGGAGCAGGTCGGGCTGGACGCAGTACCGCTGGTAGCGCTGCTGTCGTACCTGGTCGGCGCGGTGATCGCCTTCCTCGGCTCGACCATCCTGCGCGACTTCGGCGCCGAGATCTACGTGGTCGAGCTGGTCAACATCGCCTTCCTGCGCGAGTTCGCGGTACTGCTGACCGCGATCGTGCTGGCCGGCCGCACCGCCAGTGCGTTCACCGCGCAGATCGGCGCGATGAAGGCGCGCGAGGAAATCGACGCGATGCGCACGCTGGGTCTGGATCCGATCGACCTGCTGGTGCTGCCACGCCTGCTGGCGCTGCTGGTCACCCTGCCCCTGCTGACCTTCATCGCGATGATCGCGGGCCTGGCCGGCGGCATCACTGTCGGCGCGTTCGACCTCGACATCCCGCCGCAGATGTACATCGCGCGCATGCACGAGACGATGGAAGTGCGGCACATGCTGGTCGGCCTGTCGAAGGCGCCGGTGTTTGCGCTGGTGATCGGCCTGATCGGCTGCCTGGAAGGGCTGAAGGTGGAAGGCACGGCGCAGTCGGTCGGTGAACGCACCACCTCCAGCGTGGTGCAGACGATCTCGCTGGTGATCATCATCGACGCCTTCGCGGCGTTGTGGTTCATGCACATGGACTGGTGACATGAGCACGCATCCGACTCCCGAAGAAATACCCATGCAGGACGGCGACGGCCACGACCTGGCCATCCGCGTGCGTGGGCTGGTCAACCGCTTCGGCAGCCAGACCGTGCATGAAGACCTGGACCTGGACGTGCGCCGCGGCGAGATCCTGGGCGTCGTGGGTGGCTCGGGCACCGGCAAGTCGGTGCTGATGCGCTCGATCCTGGGCCTGCGCACGCCCGACGCCGGCCAGATCGAGGTGCTGGGCCGCGATGCGCGTGCCGACGACGCCGAGAGCCGCCTGCACATCGAACGCAATACCGGCGTGCTGTTCCAGGACGGCGCCCTCTTCTCTTCACTGACCGTGGGCGAGAACGTGCAGGTGCCTTTGAAGGAACACCACCGCGAATTGCCCGAGCGCTGGCACTACGAGCTGGCGCTGCTGAAGGTGAAGCTGGCCGGCCTTCCCGCCGATGCGATCAACAAGCTGCCATCGCAGTTGTCCGGCGGCATGCGCAAGCGCGCCGGCCTGGCCCGCGCGCTGGCGCTGGACCCGCCGCTGCTGTTCCTGGATGAACCGACCGCAGGCCTCGACCCGATCGGTGCGGCCGCGTTCGACCGCCTGATCAAGACCCTGCAGGAGGCGCTTGGGCTGACCGTGTTCCTGATCACCCACGACCTGGACACGCTGTACGCCATCTGCGACCGGGTGGCGGTGATCGCCGACCGCAAAGTGGTGGCCAACGCGCCACTGCCGGACATCGAGAAACTGGATCATCCGTGGATCCAGGAATACTTCCACGGACCGCGTGCGCGTGCCGCGCGCGGCGAACAGATCGAGAGTGCCTGAGCCATGGAAACCAAAGCCAACTACGTGCTGATCGGCGCGTTCACCCTGATCACCGGCCTGGCCCTGCTGGCCTTCGGCCTGTGGGCGGCCAAGTACTCCTCCGACCGCACCTGGCAGGAATACCGCGTGGTGTTCCGCGAGGCGGTGACCGGCCTGTCGGTGGGCAGCCCGGTGCAGTACAACGGCATCGCGGTCGGTTCGATCATCGAACTGAACCTGGTGCCGGACGACCCGCGCCAGGTGGTCGCACGCATCCGCCTGAACTCGACCACCCCGGTCAAGACCGATACCCGTGCCAAGCTGGCGATCACCAGCCTGACCGGCCCGTCGATCATCCAGCTCAGCGGCGGCACGCCGCAGTCGCCGGCGCTGACCACGGTCAACAAGGACCCGGCCCCGATCATCCCGACCACGCCGTCGGCGCTGCAGAACATCACCGACGTCGCCAATCGCATTGTCGAGCGCATGGACCAGATCCTCAGCGATCGCAACGTGGCTTCGATCAACGCGACGCTGGCCAACCTGGAGACGATCAGCGGCGGCTTGGCCGACCGTGACCAGGGCACGCAGGCGCTGCTGCTCAGCGCGCGCGATGCCGCCCGCAGCCTGGACACCACGCTGAAGACCACCAACGGCACCATCGAGCGCCTGGACAGGAACCTGGTGCAGCAGCTGCCGGGCATCATCGACAAGCTCGACGGCACCCTGGCCAAGCTCGACTCGGCCGCCGGCAACGCCGATTCGATCCTTGGCGAGAACCGCGCCGCGATCAACAGCTTCGCCAATGATGGCCTCGGCCAGCTGGGCCCGACGCTGACCGAACTGCGTGGCCTGATCCGCGATCTGCGCCGGGTCAGCGACCGCCTCGAGAACAACCCCGCGCGCTACCTGCTGGGCCGCGACGCACCGAAGGAGTTCGAACCCAAATGAGCCCGATGCCCCTTCCGCGCCTGCTGCTGGCCGCTTCGCTGGTCACCCTGCTGGGCGGCTGCTCCATCCTTGGCAGCAGCGAGAAAACTGCAGTGACGCTGTACTCGCCCGCCGTGCAGGTGAAGGCCGATCCGGCGTGGCCGCAGGCCAGCTGGCAGCTGGTACTGGCCAAGCCCAGCGCCGCACGCATGGTCGACAGCCCGCGCATCAACGTGCGGCCGACCCCGTCGCAGCTGGAGATCTACAAGGGCGCCAGCTGGGCCCAGCCGGCCACCGACATGATCGAGGACACCCTGCTGCGCGGCTTTGAGGATTCCGGACGCATCCACGGCGTCGCCCGCAGCACCGCCGGCATCCGCGCCGACTACAAGCTTTCCACCGACGTGCGCCGCTTCGAGTCGGACTACCAAGGCCAGGCCACGCCGACGGTGGTGATTGAGGTCAACGCCAAACTGATCCACGTCGCCGACCAGCGCGTGGTCGCCGACCGTACCTTCCGCCAGGCACAGCCGGTCGGCAGTACCGACGTGCCGGCCGTCACCGCCGCCTTCGAACGTGGCCTGCAGCAGCTGGCGCAGGACGTGGTGGGCTGGACGCTGGTGAGCGGGCAGGCCGACCAGCCGACCGTCACGCGCTGATCGATCAGCGCGGCGCAATCCAGCGGAACGTCAGGTTGATCCGCTCGCCCTGCACGCGCGCCATCTTCGGCAACGCGTGCTGGTAATAACGCTGGGTCTGCCCGGCCATTACCAGCAGGTCGCCATGGCCGAGCAGGTACTCGGTCTTCTGCGCCGGATCATCACGCCGGCGTAGCAGGAAACGCCGTGCCGCGCCCAAGCTCAGCGAGGCGATCACCGGGGCCGGGCCCAGTTCGGGTTCGTCATCGCTGTGCCAGCCCATATAGTCGCCGCCGCTGCGATAGCGGTTCAGCAGCACGCTGTTGAAGCGGCCGAAGCCATCGTCCTGCAGGCGCTCGCGCATGCCCTGCAGGGACGGCGGCCACGGGTGCGGCACGAATTCTGCCCCCGAGTAGAGATAGCGCGCCTGCGGATCACCTATCCAGCAGCTCAACCGTGGCGAATCCACCCAGCTGCCGAACATGCGGATGCGATGCACCTCCCACGGCACGCCGGCTTGCAGATCGCGCTGCAAGGCATCGGCCTCGGCGGGAGACAGCCAGGCCGGGAGGTGGCGGACGTCGGCATCGGGAAGGTCGTGGGGGAACAGCATGGGCGCCCCAAGGGAAAGGGGGGGCGACCGAAGGCCGCCCCGGAACGTCAGCTGCGCGCAAACGCCACGCCGGTCTTCTCCTTCAGCTCATCGTCGCCCACACCCGGCGCCGCTTCCACCAGCACCAGACCAGCATCGGTGACGTCGAACACGGCCAGGTCGGTGATGATGCGGTCGACCACGCCGACGCCGGTCAGCGGCAGCGTGCATTCGGCCAGGATCTTGTGCTCGCCGTTCTTGGCGGTGTGCTCCATCAGCACCACCACGCGCTGCACCCCGGCCACCAGGTCCATCGCGCCGCCCATGCCCTTGACCATCTTGCCGGGCACCATCCAGTTGGCCAGGTCGCCCTTGTCGGTGACCTGCATGGCACCGAGGATGGCCAGGTTGACGTGGCCGCCGCGGATCATCGCGAAGCTGTCGTGGCTGCCGAAATAGCTGGCACCGGCGCGTGCGGTCACGGTCTGCTTGCCGGCATTGATCAGGTCGGCGTCCACTTCCGCGTCGGTCGGGAACGGGCCGATACCGAGCAGACCGTTCTCCGACTGCAGCCACACGTCCACGCCTTCAGGGATGTGGTTGGCGACCAGTGTCGGCAGGCCGATGCCCAGGTTCACGTACGCACCATCGGTCAGTTCGCGGGCGGCGCGTGCCGCCATCTCGTCACGGGTCCACGCCATGTCAGTTGCCCTCCGCGCGGATGGTGCGCTGTTCGATGCGTTTTTCAGGATGCGCGTTGTGCACGATGCGGTGCACGTAGATGCCCGGCAGGTGCACCTGGTCCGGATCGATGGCGCCAACCGGCACGATCTCCTCGACCTCGGCGATGCAGACCTTGCCGGCCATCGCACAGGCCGGGTTGAAATTCCGAGCGGTCTTGCGGAACACCAGGTTGCCGGCCTCGTCGGCCTTCCACGCCTTGACCAGCGCCACGTCGGCCCGCAGCGCGGTTTCCATCACGTAGTGCTTGCCGTCGAACTCGCGGGTTTCCTTGCCCTCGGCCACCACGGTGCCGTAGCCGGTGGCGGTGAAGAACGCCGGGATGCCCGCACCGCCGGCACGCAGGCGCTCGGCCAGGGTGCCTTGCGGGTTGAATTCCAGCTCGAGCTCGCCGGCCAGGAACTGCCGCTCGAACTCCTTGTTCTCACCCACGTAGGACGAAATCATCTTCTTGATCTGCCGGGTTTCCAGCAGTTGGCCGAGGCCGAAACCATCAACGCCGGCATTGTTGGAGATCACGGTCAGGCCCTTGGCACCACTGTCGCGCAGCGCGGCGATCAATGCCTCGGGAATGCCACACAGGCCGAAGCCGCCCACGGCCAGCGTCTGGCCATCGGCGACCACCCCTTGCAGGGCCTCCGCCGCACTGGCGAAGCGCTTGCTGCGCTTGCCGGTGGAAGTCGATTGCTGCATTGCTGTACTACCCTGCACGTTGAGGATGACCGCATTCTAGCTGGAGGGCGGCGAAGGGCCTGGATGCGCCGCAGCAATGCACGGGCATCGCACTGGGTTCCGTAGAATGCCCGGTTCCCCTGCCATGGCCGGCCCCATGCCCGGCCCACCCTCGTTGATGGCCCAGACCTACACCGAAGAAGACCTGCTCCGCTGGATGGACGCGTGGACACTGGAAAAGAGCGAACGTTGCCTGTCCGGTGTCCGCAACATGCATCTGACCAGTGGAATGCTCATCGCCGAAGTGAAAGGCTCAGCCAGATATCCCTACCGGGTGGAAATCGATCTGGAAGCCAGCCTGCGCCATCCTCGCAGCCGCCTGCAAAGTGAATGCTCGTGCCCTGTCGGCCATCACTGCAAGCACGTGGCAGCCGTGCTGGTCGCCCACATGCTGGACGCAGCAGACCTGGGCGAGGACGATCCAGCGTCGGAGCACGAACCGGTCCAGTCGCCACGCCGCGAACTGCTGGAACAGCTGTCACGCTGGCAGTCCGTCAGAGCCCAGCCTCCCCGGTCACGTAGAAACGGCATCATCTTCGAGCTGTCCACGTTCAATCACCGGCCTTCCATCCTGCTCCGCCGCGTCAAATACGCCCTCGACGATACGATCGAGTTCGACAAGTGGCAGGACATCACCCCTCAGCTGTTGCTGGAACCGCCCGCCTACCTGACGCAGGCCGACCTGGCCGCGGTGGCGCAGCTGTGGGCCCTGCATCAGTCGGTAAAACCGCCGGAGTGGTTCGACGTCGGCACGATCCTGCAGTCGATCGTGTCCAGCGGGCATGGCTGGGTGTCATGTGGCATGCATGATCGCGTGCCGGCCAGGCCCGGCGCACCACGTCGCGGTACGTTGGGGTGGAGCGCAGAGACGACTCACGGCAGGTTGCTGCTGGCGCCGGCACTGAGCGTGGAAGGCGATGCGGACGGCCTCGTACTGGGATCTAGTGCCGGTTACCTGGATCCGGTCTCCGGTGAAGTCGGCCTTCTCCTGCTGGACGTCAAGCCGGAGGACGCGGACGCGTTCCTCGCCCTTCCCCACCTGCTCCCCGATGAGGAACCGATCGTGGCGCAACTGCTGCAACAGATCGACCCCGCGCTGCCGCGCCCCGGTGCAGGCGACACACTGCCTACGCTGCAGATCAGCGCCATGACCCCCGTGCTGCGCCTGCATACGATCAAATTCCGGCCGCCGTGGCTCGGCCCCCGCGACCCTTCGCAATGGGCCGATATCGCAACCGTGGCCTTCGAGTACGACGAGCACGTGCGGTTCCTGGATGATCCGAGCCTGTTCGCCCACGATCCGGAGGGCCAACTCGCACTGCTGCCCCGCGACCTGGGTGAGGAATCACGGCGCGAGGCCGAGCTGGGCACGGTGGGCTTGCATCGCGACACGGCTCCGCGGGCGCCACTGGAAGGCGCCGGCCCGCAGTTCCAGCTGCGTACCCATGACTGGACACGGTTCCTGCTGGACGACGTGCCGCGCCTGGAAGCCTTGGGCTGGAAGGTGGAGGCGGACGAGGATTTCCGCCATCGCATCACCCGGGTGGAGGAGATCGACCTGGACATCCAGGCGGACCCGGAAGACGCGGGCTGGTTCAACCTGGGCCTGGACATCCAGGTGGAAGGCCGCGATGTGTCGATGGTTCCGCTGCTGCAGCAGGTGCTGCAGGCCGACCCTCGCTGGATGCGTGGCCAGCTGGATGACATCGGCGACGACGAGAACATCCTGTTGACGACGGGCGACAACACGCGCCTGGCACTGCGGGCCGCACGACTCAAGCCGATCATGGCCCTGTTGGCGGACCTGTTTGCCCAGCGTGGCGCGCCGCTGCGCCTGTCTGCGCTTGACCGTGGCCGCCTGCAGGCGCTGCAGGACACTGCGCGCCTGCAGTTCCGTGGCCGCAAGGATACCCAGGCGCTCGTGCAGCGGCTGATGCAGGTACCCGCACCGAGCGAAGTACCGCCGCCGGCAGGGCTGGAGACAACGCTCCGCCCCTATCAGCTCGAGGGCCTGTCGTGGCTGCAGTACCTGCGCCAGCAGGGCTTGGGCGGCGTACTGGCCGATGACATGGGGCTGGGCAAGACTCTGCAGACCCTGGCGCATCTGCTGGTCGAGAAGGAAAGTGGCCGCCTGGACCAGCCGGCGCTGCTGGTGGTGCCGACCTCGCTGCTGCACAACTGGCAGAGCGAAGCGGCACGCTTCACCCCTGCCCTGCGTGTGCTGACCCTGCATGGACCGGCACGTGAAGCGCTGTTCGAGGCCATCCCCGAACACGATCTTGTACTGACCACGTACCCCCTGCTGTGGCGCGACGAGCAGGCGCTGCAGGCCTATGCCTACTATCTGCTGATTCTGGATGAAGCCCAGCAGGTGAAGAATCCGAAATCACGCGCTGCCGTCACCCTGCGCACGTTGCAGGCCCGCCATCGCCTGTGTCTGACCGGCACGCCGCTGGAAAACCACCTGGGCGAACTGTGGACGCAGTTCGATTTCCTGCTGCCCGGCCTGCTCGGCACCGAGAAGCAGTTCAACCAGCATTGGCGCCACCCCATCGAACGCGGCAGCGACCATCGCCGTGGCCAGCTGCTGGCGCAGCGGTTGCGCCCGTTCATCCTGCGCCGACGCAAGGACCAGGTCGCGTCGGAGCTTCCGCCCAAGACCCTCATTACCCGTACGGTCGAAATGGAGGGCGGCCAGCGTGATCTCTATGAAACCGTGCGTGCGGCAATGGAAAAGCAGGTGCGCGAGGCCATCAGCGGCAGCGGGCTGGCGCGCAGCCATATCGTGGTGCTGGATGCATTGCTGAAACTGCGCCAGGTCTGCTGCGATCCGCGCCTGCTGCCGGGCAACGCACCGGCACGGGCTGCAGGCTCGGCCAAACTGGATCTGTTGCGCGAGATGCTGCCGCCGATGGTCGAGGAAGGTCGTCGCATCCTGGTGTTCTCGCAGTTCACCGGCATGCTGTCGCTGATCGCGCAGGCGCTGGACGATCTGGGACTGGCCTATGTGACCCTGACCGGTGATACCCAGGACCGGGCCACGCCGGTGCAGCGTTTCATGCAGGGTGAAATCCCGGTGTTCCTGATCAGCCTCAAGGCAGGTGGCGTGGGGTTGAACCTGACCGCGGCCGACACCGTCATCCATTTCGATCCCTGGTGGAATCCCGCCGCCGAAAACCAGGCCAGTGACCGCGCTCACCGGATCGGCCAGCAGCAGCCGGTGTTCGTCTACCGGTTGATCGCTGCAGGCAGCATCGAAGAGCGGATTGCCGAGCTGCAGGAGCGCAAGGCCCTGCTGGCCGAATCGATTCTCGAAGGCGGTGGCAGCGCCGGGCCGCGCTTCAGCGAAGAAGACGTGCAGGCACTGCTGGCGCCACTGCCGGGCCTGCCGGCCAGACGTACCCGCAGGCCGGGCCGGCCGTCCAACACCCGCAGAGGAACGTAGAATCAGACCTGTTCGGCTGGAGCAAAAAAGCCGCAGTCTGAATGGCTCCAGCTGTTTTTGCTGGCTTGGTGAGGAGCGTCCGATCGACGGGGACAGCGGCCCTGACCTGCCCGGCCAAGCGCGAATTTTGCCTTCCAACATCTCCGAACCTGCATGCACAGCACGGGCTCAGCCGTTGGCCGGAATCAACTCCGACATTACCCTCTTCAACCCGTCCTGCCAGGATGGCAGCACGATGCCGAAATCCTGCTGCAACCGACGGTTGTCCAGCACCGACCAGGCCGGACGCTTGGCCGGCGTCGGATACTCGGAGCTGGGAATCGCCTCGACGGCGGGCACCTTCGGCAATACGCCCGTCGCCAGCGCCTCGGCAAAAATCGCCTCGGCAAAGCCATGCCAGCTGGTCTGGCCACTGGCGGTCAGGTGCCAGGTGCCCGACAACTGCCCCGGGTGCTGCAGTGCCTGCGCGGTGACATCGGCGATCAGCGCCGCCGGCGTCGGCGTACCCACCTGGTCAGCCACCACGCGCAGCTGCTCTCGCTCGGCGCCTAGACGCAGCATGGTGCGCAGGAAATTCGCACCATGCGAGGCATACACCCATGCCGTGCGGAAGATCAGGTGACGTCCTGCCGCTGCCCGTACGGCGTCCTCACCATCACGCTTGCTGGTGCCGTAGACACCCAGCGGCGCGGTCGGTTCGTCCTCACGGTACGGGGCAGTACCCTGTCCATCGAACACATAATCGGTGGAGTAATGCACGAACGGCACGCCATGCGCCGCACACCAGCATGCGATCACGCCCGGCGCCTGCGCGTTGGCCGCAAACGCAGCTTCCACGTCCTGCTCGGCACGATCAACGGCGGTATAGGCCGCAGCATTCACCACCACCGACGGCTGAAGACGGTCCAGCAGCGCCGGCAGACTGACGGGCTGGCCGAAATCAGCGGTTTCGCAGGCGCTGCCATCGGGCAGGACACCGCTGCGGGTGGTCGCGATCACCTTGCCGAGCGGTGCCAGCGCGCGCAGCAGCTCCTGGCCAACTTGGCCGTTGGCGCCGAACAGCAGAATGGTCACGGACTGTAGACCGGCAGGCGGTCTTCATCGATGTCCTTCAGGAAAGGCGCGTTCTCGTCCTTGGCAGACAGGGTCGGTGCACTGACCGGCCAGTCCACGGCGATGTCAGCGTCGTTCCAACGCACCGCGGCGTCGGCTTCCTTCACGTAGACATCGGTGCACAGGTAATGGAACAGCGCGGTCTCGGAGAGCACCGCGAAACCATGTGCGAAGCCCTCCGGAATCCAGAACTGCCTGCGGTTCTCCGCGCTCAGCACCAGCGCTTCCCACTGGCCGAACGTGGGCGAACCGCGGCGAATGTCCACGGCCACGTCGTAAACCTCACCCTCCAGTACGGTCACCAGCTTTCCCTGCGAACGCGGCCATTGGTAGTGCAGCCCGCGCAGCACGCCCCTGGAGGAGGAAGATATGTTGCTCTGCACGAATGCAGCCGGCAGGCCATGCTCGGCAAATCGGCCCGCATTCCAGGATTCAAAGAAGTACCCGCGCGCGTCGCCAAACACCGCCGGCTCGAGGATCTTGCAACCTTGCAGCCTTGTCTCAACCACCTTCACGGCACGAGGCCCCGCTGCAGCAGCTTCTTCAGGTATTGCCCGTAGGCGTTCTTGGCCAATGGCGCAGCCAGCGCTTCAAGCTGCGCGGCGCTGATCCAGCCCTTGCCGAAGGCGATCTCCTCCGGGCAGCAGACCTGCAGGCCCTGGCGGGTCTGGATGGTCTCGATGAAATTCGACGCTTCCAGAAGCGATTGGTGTGTACCGGTGTCCAGCCACGCATAGCCTCGCCCCAGCGCCTCCAAATGCAGGCTGTGCTCATCAAGGTAACGCTTGTTGAGATCGGTGATCTCCAACTCGCCCCGCGGCGACGGCGTCAGCTCGGCAGCGTAATCGCTGGCATTGCCGTCGTAGAAGTACAGGCCCGTCACTGCATAGTTCGAACGCGGATTCGCCGGCTTTTCGACCAAGTCGATGACCTTGCCGCTACTGTCGAACTCGGCCACGCCATAACGTTCCGGATCATTGACCCAGTAGCCGAATACGGTCGCCCCCTGATCGCGCTCATCGGCGCGACGGAGCATGTCACTCAAACCGTGTCCATGGAAGATGTTGTCACCCAGCACCAGGCAACTCGGCTTGCCGGCCACGAAATCGCGGCCGATCAGATAGGCCTGGGCCAGGCCATCGGGGCTCGGCTGCACCGCATACTGGATGTCCATGCCCCACTGCGAGCCGTCGCCCAGCAACTGCTGGAACAGCGCCTGTTCGTGCGGGGTGTTGACGATCAGCACCTCGCGGATCCCCGCCAGCATCAACACGCTGAGCGGGTAATAGATCATCGGCTTGTCGTACACCGGCAGCAGCTGCTTGCTGACGCCCTTGGTGATCGGATACAGCCGGGTTCCGGAGCCGCCGGCGAGGATGATGCCTTTACGCTGTGTCATTTCGTCTCCAGGGTTCAGGCCGCAGTGCCGATGCGCTGCAGACGGTAGCTGCCGTCCAGCACGCCGTTGACCCATTCCTGGTTGTCCAGGTACCAGTCGACGGTGAAGGCGATGCCCTGCTCGAAGGTATAGGCCGGCTCCCAGCCCAGGTCGTTCTTCAGTTTGGAGGCATCGATCGCGTAACGGCGGTCGTGGCCCGGCCGATCGGCGACGTAGGTGATCTGGCTGCTGCGCGGCTGGCCATCGGCGCGCGGGCGGCGCGCATCGAGCAGCGCGCAGATGGCCTGCACCACCTCGATGTTCTGCTTTTCCGAGTTGCCGCCCACGTTGTAGGTCTCACCCACCTGGCCCTTGGCCAGCACGGTGCGGATCGCTTCGCAGTGGTCGGTCACGAACAGCCAGTCGCGCACCTGCTTGCCGTCGCCGTAGACCGGCAGCGGCTCGCCGGCCAGCGCCTTGGCGATCACCAGCGGAATGAGCTTCTCGGGGAAGTGGTACGGGCCGTAGTTGTTGGAGCAGTTGGTGGTCAGCACCGGCAGCCCGTAGGTGTGGTGGAACGCCCGTACCAGATGGTCCGACGCGGCCTTGGACGCCGAATACGGCGAATTGGGCGCATACGGGGTGGTTTCACTGAACTTGCCGGTCTCGCCGAGGGTGCCGTACACCTCGTCGGTGGACACGTGCAGGAAGCGGAACGCCACGCCCTGCCCGGCCGGCAGGCCCTTCCAGTAATCGCGGACGGCTTCGAGCAAGCCCAGGGTGCCGACCACGTTGGTCTGGATGAACGCCCCCGGGCCATCGATCGAGCGATCCACATGGCTTTCGGCAGCGAAATTCAGCACCGCCTCAGGCTGGTGCTCAGCCAGCAGCCGCGTCACCAGCGCGCGGTCGCCGATGTCGCCCTGCACGAACACGTGGTCGGGATTGCCGTCCAGGCTGGCCAGGGTGGTCAGGTTGCCGGCATAGGTCAACGCGTCGAGGTTGACCACCTTGATACCGCGGGCAACCGCTTCGAGAACGAAGTTACCGCCAATGAACCCGGCGCCGCCGGTGACAAGCCATGTGGGCACTACCTGTTCTCCTGATCGTGAAGTCTTCGGTGAAGCGCCCGCAGGCGCCTCGACACAGCGGCACAGCATACAGTGCGGCCGCCTTCACGACGCCCTTTGGCAGGTGAACGAAACCCGGCCGCGGGCGCATTTCTGTCGCATCGCAACATAACCATACGCATTCGCATGGCCGATCAAGGCCAGTTAGAATCGGGGTCCCACCCCCGAACCGGTTGCTGTTGCAGGACCGGACGTTCTCCCTGTTACTGAAGGACCCCGTACCAGATGAAAATCCTCGTCGCGTACAAGCGCGTGGTGGACTACAACGTCCGCATTCAGGTCAAGCCGGACGGTTCCGGCGTGGTCACCGACGGCGTCAAGCTGTCCCCCAATCCGTTCGATGAAATCGCCCTGGAAGAAGCCCTGCGCCTGCGCGACAAGGGCATCGCCAGCGAAGTGGTGGTTGCCACGATCGCCCCGGCCGACGCCCAGGCCCACCTGCGCAACGGCCTGGCCATGGGCGCCAACCGCGCCATCCATGTGGTCACCGACCAGGCCATCCAGCCGCTGACCGCCGCCCGCGCCCTGCTCAAGCTGATCGAGAAGGAACAGCCGGAGCTGGTCATCCTCGGCAAGCAGGCCATTGACGACGACGCCAACCAGACCGGCCAGATGCTGGCCACGATCTGGGGCCGCCCGCAGGCCACCTTCGCCAGCAAGCTGGACATCGCCGATGGCAAGGCCACCGTGGTGCGCGAAGTCGACGCCGGCCTGGAAACGCTGGAAGTGGACCTGCCGGCCTTGGTCACCACCGACCTGCGCCTGAACGAGCCGCGCTTCATCAAGCTGCCGGACATCATGAAGGCCAAGGCCAAGCCGCTGGAAACCCTGCAGCTGGCCGAGCTGGGCGTTGAAGCCGCCGATACCCTGAAGACCACCCACTACGCCGCGCCGTCCAAGCGCAGCAAGGGCGTGATGGTCAAGGACGCCGCCGAACTGGTGGCCGCACTCAAGCAGAAGGGGTTGCTGTAATGAGCAAGGTTCTCGTCATCGCAGAACACCACGACGGCAAGCTCAACGCCGCCACCGCCAAGACGGTCAGTGCGGCCGCTGCGATCAGCGGCGCGCAGATCGACGTGCTGGTGCTGGCCGCCGACCCGGCCGCCGCCGCGGCCGAAGCGGCGAAGATCACGGGTGTGGCCAAGGTGCTGACCGTAGCCAATGCCGCCAACGCACACCCGGTGGCGCAGGTGCTGGCCCCGCAGATCGCCAAGGCCGCCGCCGGCTACAGCCATGTGTTCGGCCCGTCCACCACCTTCGGCAAGGACCTGATGCCGTGCGTGGCCGCCCTGCTGGGCGTGGCGCAGGTCTCGGACCTGATGGCCGTGGAAGGCAGCCATACCTTCAAGCGCCCGATCTACGCCGGCAACGCCATCATCACCGTCGAAGCACCGGCCGACCAGACCGTGGTCGCCACCGTGCGCACCGCCTCCTGGCCGGAAGCCGCCCAGGGCGGCAGCGCCAGCGTTGAAGCACTGAGCGTGGATGCGGCCCTGCCGGCCCACACCCGTTTCGTCGGCCTGGCCGCGGCCAGCAGCGACCGCCCGGACCTGCAGAGCGCCAAGCGCGTGGTCTCCGGCGGCCGTGGCGTCGGCTCGGAAGAGAACTTCAAGGTGATCTACCAACTGGCCGACAAGCTCGGTGCCGCCGTGGGTGCCTCGCGCGCCGCCGTGGACGCCGGCTACGTGCCCAATGAGCTGCAGGTCGGCCAGACCGGCAAGATCATCGCACCGGAGCTGTACGTCGCCGTGGGTATCAGCGGTGCCATCCAGCACCTGACCGGCATCAAGGACGCCGGCACGATTGTCGCCATCAACAAGGACGGCGATGCGCCGATCTTCGAGATCGCCGATATCGGCCTGGTGGGGGACCTGTTCACGATTCTGCCGCAGCTGGAACAGGCGCTGGGCTGATCACCGCGCAAAGGAATCGCATAATCAAGAGGTTATGCGACCCCCCCCTTTTTCTCGACCGGCAAGGATGCTGGACAGGATCACCCGCCTTTGCGGAGCCTGTCGCTATAATCGGCGGTCACCCCCGTAAGGACCGCATTGATGACGCTTCCGAGTTTCAAGGCCTATGACATCCGTGGCCGTGTGCCGGATGAACTCGACGCCTCGCTGGCCCGACGCATCGGAGCGGGTACCGCAACCTTGCTCGGTCCCGGTCCCGTCATCGTCGGGCACGACATCCGGCTGAGCAGCCCCGAGCTCATGCAGGCGGCCATCGAAGGCATCAAGGCCAGCGGTCGCGATGTCATCGATATCGGCCTGTGCGGCACCGAGGAAGTGTATTTCCAGACCTTCCACCGCAAGGCGGCCGGCGGCATCATGGTCACGGCCAGCCACAATCCGATGGATTACAACGGCATGAAGCTGGTCCGCGAAGGCGCCAAGCCGATCAGCGGTGACACCGGCCTGTTCGATATCCGCGATTTCGCTGCCTCCGACGCCCCGCTGGGCAACGGCACCGGCACGGTGACGGAGGATGCCGACAAATCGGCGTATATCCAGCACCTGCTCGGCTACATCGACGTGGCCGACCTGAAGCCGCTGAAGATCGTCACCAACCCGGGCAATGGCGGCGCGGGACTGGTCATCGACCAGCTGGCTCCACACCTGCCGTTCGAATTCATCCGCATCCAGCATGAAGCCGACGGCAGTTTCCCGAACGGCATCCCCAACCCGCTGCTACCGGAAAACCGCGCGGCCACGCGCGATGCCGTGCGCGCGCATGGCGCGGACTTCGGCATCGCCTGGGACGGCGATTTCGATCGTTGCTTCTTCTTCGATGCCGACGGCAACTTCATCGAGGGCTACTACCTGGTCGGCCTGCTGGCCACCGCCCTGCTCGCCCGCCAGCCCGGCGGCAAGGTCATCCACGACCCGCGCCTGACCTGGAACACCGTGGAAATGGTCGAGCAGGCCGGCGGCGTACCGATCATGAGCAAGACCGGGCACGCCTTCATCAAGGAGCGCATGCGCGCCGAAGACGCGATCTACGGCGGCGAAATGAGTGCGCACCACTATTTCCGCGAGTTCGCCTACTGCGACTCCGGCATGATCCCCTGGCTGCTGATCGCCCAGCTGGTCTCCAGCACCGGCAAGTCGTTGGGCGAACTCGTGGCCGACCGCATGCAGGCGTTCCCGTGCAGCGGCGAGATCAACTTCCGCGTGGACGATGCCAAGGCCACGATCGCGCGTGTTCTCGCCCATTTCCAGAAGGACACCCCGGCCCTGGATCACACCGATGGCGTCAGCGCCGAGTTCCCGCAGTGGCGCTTCAACCTGCGCAGCTCCAACACCGAGCCGCTGCTTCGCCTGAACATCGAAACCCGGGGTGACGCCACACTTCTGGCGCAACGCACTGAAGAACTGACCGCCCTGATCGGCGGCAGCGCACCCCAACATTAAGTAAGGAAGGATCCCCATGCTCCCCATCGTTCCCGTCATCCTCTCCGGCGGCTCCGGCACGCGCCTGTGGCCGCTGTCGCGCGAGGCCTATCCGAAGCAGTTCCTGCCGCTGGTCGGCGAGGACACCATGCTGCAGGCCACCTGGAAGCGCGTGGCGTCGATTGCCGGCGCCGCACCGATCGTGGTGGCCAACCAGGAGCACCGCTTCATGGCGGCCGAGCAGCTGCGTGAGTGCAAGGTCGTGCCGCAGGCACTGATTCTGGAACCGATTGGCCGCAACACTGCCCCGGCCATCGCCATCGCCGCCCTGCAGGCGCTGGCCAACGGCGATGATGCGCTGCTACTGGTGCTGCCGTCCGACCATGTGGTGCGCAAGGAAGCGGCGTTCCATGCCGCCGTGAAGCAGGCCGCCGTGGCCGCCGAGGCCGGCAAGCTGGTGACCTTCGGTATCGTGCCGACCGCCCCGGAAACCGGCTACGGCTACATCAAGGCCAGCGCCGGCGACGGCGTGCACGCGGTCGATCGTTTTGTCGAGAAGCCCGACCTGGCCACCGCCGAGACGTACGTCGCCTCCGGCGAGTACTACTGGAACAGCGGCATGTTCCTGTTCAAGGCCTCGCGCTACCTGAAGGAGCTCGAAGCGCTGCAGCCGGCCATCCTGGCCGCCTGCCGCACCGCGCTGGACAAGGCCGCGCGCGACAACGACTTCATCCGTCTGGATGCCGAGGCCTTCGCCGCCAGCCCAAACGATTCCATCGACTATGCCGTGATGGAAAAGACCGCCGATGCCGCCGTGGTGCCGCTCGATGCCGAATGGAACGACGTGGGCTCGTGGTCGGCGCTGTGGGAAGTGTCGGACAAGGATGCCGATGGCAACGCCTGCCATGGCGATGTGATCGCGCTGGACTGCAAGGACAGCTACGCCTACGGCACCCGCCTGATCACGATGGTTGGCCTGCAGGACGTGGTCGTGGTGGAAACCGATGATGCCGTGTTCGTGGGCCACAAGGACCGCGTGCAGGACGTCAAGGAGATCGTCGGCCAGATCAAGCGTGATGGCCGCAGCGAAGCGGCCGCCCACCGCAAGGTCTACCGCCCCTGGGGCGCCTACGATTCGATCGACAATGGCGCCCGCTTCCAGGTCAAGCGCATCACGGTCAAGCCCGGCGCCACCCTCAGCCTGCAGATGCACCATCACCGCGCAGAGCACTGGATCGTGGTCAGCGGCACCGCCGAGGTGACCCGCGGCGAGGAGGTGATCCTGCTGACCGAGAACCAGAGCACGTACATTCCCCTGGGCGTCACCCACCGCCTCAAGAATCCGGGGAAGCTGCCGCTGGAGCTGATCGAAGTGCAGTCCGGCAGCTACCTGGGCGAGGACGACATCGTACGTTTTGAAGACCAGTACGGCCGTGCGCAGTAAGTGCCCGCCCTTCCTTCCCCTGCTTGCCTGCCTGCGGACTCCATGGACGCCCTGATTCCCGTCAACTCCCTTTCCCGTCACATTGCACCGTTGCAGGACGCGCTGTCGTCACTTGCCGGCACCGTCATCGCCAGCGGCTACTACGTGCTGGGCCCGAACGTGAAGGCGTTCGAGCAGGAATTCGCCCGTTACTGCGGTGCGGCGCACTGCATCAGCGTTGCCAATGGCACCGACGCGCTCGAGCTCTCGCTCAAGGCCCTGGAGGTGGGCACCGGCGATCGTGTGGCAGTGGTCGCCAACGCGGCGATGTATGGCACCAGTGCGGTCCTTGCCTGCGATGCCACCCCGGTATTCGTCGATACGAATGCCGATGATGGGCTGATGTCCGTTGCCGCGCTGAAGGCGGTGCTGGACAGCGCGCCGCTGCCCAAGGTGGTCATCGTGACCCACCTGTACGGCAAGTTGGCCCAGATCGAGGAGATCGTCGCCCTGTGCCACGACCGCGGCATCAAGGTGCTGGAAGACTGCGCGCAGGCCCATGGTGCCGAGCGCGGCGGGCACCGGGCCGGCAGTTTCGGTGACATCGCCTCGTTCAGCTTCTATCCGACCAAGAACCTGGGCGCACTGGGCGACGGTGGCGCCATCGTGACCTCCGACGAGGCGCTGGCGCTGCGCGCCACCCAGTTGCGCCAGTACGGCTGGACGGCCAAGTACACCAACAGCCTGGCGGGCGGGCGCAACAGCCGCCTGGACGAACTGCAGGCCGCCCTGCTGCGCCACATGCTGCCGCTGCTCGATGGCTGGAACCAGCGCCGGCGCGACATCGCCAACCGCTATGCCGCCGGCCTGCGTTCTGATCGGGTGCGCCACATCGGCACCGTCGGCAACGAGCACGTCGCACATCTGTACGTGGTCCGCTGCGACAACCGTAATGCGCTGCGGGCCCACCTGCAGGCGGCCGGCGTGCAGACCGAGGTGCACTACCCGCTGTGCGATCACCGCCAGCCCTGCCACCAGGGCCGCTTCGACGCCGTCTCGCTGCCGCATACCGAAGCCGATGCGGCGCAGGTGCTGACCCTGCCCTGCTTCCCGGAGCTGACCGACGCGGAAGTCGACACGGTCATCGCCGCGTGCAACCGGTACTGACGGCCATGGCGCCTTCGCTCGCGCTGGTCGTCCCCATCTACGGCAACGAGGGATCGATCGACGACCTGCTGCATGCCGTGGAGTACATCGCAAGCTCGGTCGAAGGCAGCTTCGAGGCCATCTTCGTCGTCGACGGCAGCCCCGACCGCAGCTACGCACTGCTGCGCGAAAAGCTGCCCGGCTGTACGTTCCGCGCGCAGCTGGCGAGCCTGACCCGCAATTTCGGTGCGTTCCCCGCGATCCGCGCCGGGCTGGAGCTCAGCCGCAGCGACCTGACCGCCGTGATGGCGGCGGATCTGCAGGAGCCGCCGGAGCTGGTGATCAATTTCTGGAAGCAGTACGTGCAGGACACCTACGACGTCGCCTTCGGCGTGCGTGAGGCCCGCAACGACCCGATGGGTTCCAAGCTGGCGTCCACCCTGTTCTGGGAGGTCTATCGCCGTCTGGTGATCAAGGACATTCCCAAGGGGGGCGTGGACATCTTCGCGGTCAGCCGTGACTTCCGCGAACGCCTGCTGAGGCTCAACGAAGCCCATTCCAGCCTGCTGGCGCAGCTGTTCTGGCTGGGCGGCAAGCGCGCGTTCGTCAGCTACCAGCGGCGCGAGCGGCAGCACGGCAAGAGCGGCTGGACGCTGCGCAAGAAACTGCGCTACCTGTCCGACAGCGTCTTCGCCTTCACCGACCTGCCCGTGCGCATGCTGACCGCGCTAGGGCTGGTGGCGCTTGTGTTCACGGCCCTGCTCGGTGTGCTGGTACTGGCAGCCAAACTGTCCGGGCTAGTCGCGGTGCCCGGTTACGCCGGCACCATGCTGACCATCCTCTTCTTCGGCGCGCTCAACTCCCTCGGGCTGGGCATCGTCGGCACCTACGCCTGGCATGCCTTCGAGAACACCAAGGCTCGCCCGCTTTCCATCCTGCAATCCGTCGACCTTTTCGAGAAGGAGCTCCCGTGAGCCACTATGTCCATCCCAATGCCCTCTGCGAGAGCGATCAGATCGGTGAGGGCAGCCGCATCTGGGCATTCGCACACGTGCTGCCGGGTGCGCGTATCGGACGCGAGTGCAACATCTGCGATGGTGTCTTCATCGAAGGCGACGTGGTGGTCGGTGACCGGGTCACGGTGAAGTGCGGCGTGCAACTGTGGGATGGCGTGCGACTGGATGATGACGTGTTCATCGGCCCCAATGCCACCTTCACCAACGACCTGTTCCCGCGCAGCAAGGTCTATCCGGAAAAGTTCCTCGGGACCGTGGTGGAATCGGGCGCCTCCATCGGTGCCAATGCCACCATTCTGGCCGGCACCACCATCGGCAGCGGCGCGATGATCGGCGCGGGCGCCGTGGTGACCCGTTCGGTGCCACCGAACGCGATAGTGGTCGGCAACCCCGCGCGCATCGTGGGTTACGTGTCGGACAAGGAAGGGACGGCAGCGGCCACCGATGCGGGCAAGCAGGGTGTTTCCGACACCGTGGTGCCGGGCGTGAAGCTCTACCGCATGCCCAGCTTCGTGGACATGCGCGGCTCGCTGTCGGTAGGCGACTTCGACAGCTTCCTGCCGTTCCATGCCAAGCGCTATTTCCTCGTGTACGGCGTTCCCACCCAGGAAACCCGTGGTGAGCACGCCCACAAGCGCTGCCACCAGTTCCTGGTCTGTGTCTCGGGCTCGGTCCGGGTGCTGGCCGATGACGGCAGCCGTCGCATCGATGTGGAGCTGAACTCGCCTGACCAGGGCATCCATCTGCCACCGATGATCTGGGGTACGCAGTACAAGTATTCCAAAGACGCGGTGCTGCTTGTGTTCGCTTCCGAGCCCTACGATTCGGACGAATACATCCGCGACTACACCGAGTTCAAGTCTCTGGCCAATGCCGCAGGTTGATTCCCGCGGTACACGCCCCCCCACGCCACCGGAACCGGCGCGCCCTGCATTTCATGTGCTGGTCCTGCGGTTCCTGGTGGGCGGTGCACTGAACACGGGGGCAACGTTGGTCCTTTACTGGGTGCTGCTGCGCTTCATCCATTACCAAGCGGCCTATCTTGTCAGCTACTGCGCCGGCATCGTGTTGAGCTATGCCCTGAACACCCGCTATGTGTTCAGGGCAAGGCACAGCTGGCTCAAGTTCGCGGTATTTCCGCTGATCTATGTCGTGGTCTATGCACTGGGGGCGTTGACCCTGAAAGTGGCCGTGGGCCATCTGCAGGTGCCACCCGCGCTTGGCCCACTGATCTCCATCATCGTTACGCTTCCTGTCTCATTCCTGCTGACACGGGCGCTGCTGCAGCGTCCCGGTCGCTAACCGCATCCCAGGCGAGATGCCTGCCCCACCTGCCCGGCAACGAGCCTTTACATGAACCTCCGCACTCATTTCACTCAACCCGCCACCTTCCTGCAGCGCTGGGGGTTCCTGGCAATTCCCTGCGCGATCATGATCGTCCTGCTGTGGTTGCCGTTCGGGTTCAGCATCACCGGCCTGATCGAGGAGTGGGACGTGCTCGCCCTGTTCACCCTGCACGAGCCCTTCGTGTGGGTGGGCCCGGAAAGTCCACTGGCCGCGCATCGGCTTCGCCCGTTGACCATCGCGCCACACGCGATCGGCTACATGCTGGATCGGAACTCCTTCGCGTACTGGCATCTGCTGCTGATGGGGTCGCTGCTGCTCAAGGGCATCGGTGCCAGCCTGGCAGGCTGGTGGCTTACCCACTCGCGACGCTGGGCCGTCGTGTTCGGCCTGCTGGTGGTGCTCTACCCGGCGGACACCATGCAGTTGTCGTTCCGCTCGTTCCACATCAACTGGTCCATCGCGTTGTCGCTGCTTGGCGTGGCGGCATGCGCATATGGCTACACCCTGCGCAAGTCCCGGCAGCAGACCCTGGCAATGCTGCTGGCCGTACCCTGCGCGGTGCTTGCAACCTTTGCCTATGAGGCGGCGCTCACATTCGTGGTGGTCCCGCTGTTGTTGCTGTATGCGCGCTTCGGTCTCCGTGGCGCGTTGGGCCTGGTCAAACGCCACCGCTGGGTGACCGCGTGGTGGATCCTCGGCGTTGCGATCAACATCGGCTACGTTCTGTATGTCAAGGGCAGTGGCGCCACCTACCAGGACACCCTGGTCGGTCCGACTATCGATCTGATGGACCGCCTGCAACGGGTGATCGGTGTCGGCTTCGGGCGCACCGTGCTGGGTGGTTGGCTGGATGCGATTGCCATCTGCTGGTACGAGTACCGCACCCGCCTGTACCTGCTGCTTTCAGCGGTGCTGATTGGCTACGCCGTCTGGCGCAGCAGCCGTCCCCTGCCGCAGGAAGATGGCGTGGCTGAGATCGCCGCGACTTCGGCCTCGGTGGTGAGAATGGCGATCATCGCACTGGTGATGATCGGTCTGGGCTACCTGCCCTTCGCCGCCTCGCTACCGCACCTGCTGATCTCACAACGCACGTTCCTCGGCGCTTCCCCCGGTGGTGCGCTGCTCTGCGTGGCCGTGCTGATCGCGATGACCCGCCGCAGTTGGGGCATCGGCGTGGTGCTGACCACTGTCGCCCTGGTGGTGGCGTTTGGCGCACAAATGTTCCAGTTCGAGCATTACCGTCGTCTGTCGAATGCCCAACAGGTCCTGCTCGGCGATATCGTCGAGAACGCGCCGCCCTTCCGTCCCGACCAGACCCTGGTCATCATCGACAAGCGCGATCAGCTGAACGATGTGTGGATGGTCCGGGAGGGCATGGTGATGGCCCTCACCTACCTGTATGACCGTCAGATCGAGCGGCCGGTGATCTGCAGCCCTGCGGGGGGCATCTGGCAGCTCCCCAATGCGGAGGGTCGCGTGGGAACCTGCGAGGAATCCGCAGAGGGCTGGACGCTGACCGAAGCACCGATGACGGGCACGCCCGGCGAAGCACCGCCGAGCCGCCTGCTGCGCCGCGACCAGGCTGTCGTGGTGACGCTGGAGGCCGATGGAACGACAACCTCCAGCGTCCCCGCGGATGAACGGGTTCAGTACAAGCGCATGCTGGAAACCGGACATTCGAGCCTGGCCGAGCGCTATCGTCACATCCTGCGCCGCCAGCCTTGGCCTCTGGCATTCGATCAGTTCCGGAGCCACCGCGGCGGCAACAGCTTCCGCTGGGACTTCGGTCGCTGGTGGAGCATGGAAGAACCGACCCGCGGTTCCGGCTGGACCGGCAGCGGCTGGGTCATCGACCATCGCCTGCTGCCGATCTGGCGTTCAGTTGCGTGGAAGACCCTGCCGGAAGCCACGCTGCAGTTCGATCTGCTTCCTGCGCCCCGTCCCTACACCCTGACCGCGCGGGTCCTCCAGATCTTCCCTCCGGCAACCCCGGAGTCGATCAAGGTGCGTGTGAACGACCAGTGGCTCGCCGTCCACTGGCATGACGCCACGACCTTGAGCGTGGATGTGCCGGCCGCTGCGCTGCGGATTGGCACCAACGTGATCGCCTTCGACAGCCCGGTGACAGCGGACCCGACCCCGTTGAGCATCCAGGTCGACTGGGTCGATCTGGCCCCGGCCCCCCCCACTCCCACGAAGTGAGTCCGCGCTGTATCATTCGCCTCGTTGCATGTCCACCATTCCACGTCCTGGAAGGATTGCCGTCGATGGATCCGACCACTTCAATCCAACAGCTCATCGAGCATTTCATGAATACTAAGTACCGTAGACTTGCACTCCCGCTGATTCTGGCTTCCACCTTTACCCTGGCAGCCTGTTCTTCCGGCGACAGCGAAACCCCGGCTTCAGCGCAGCAGGCAGCGGCACCGGCAGACGCACCGGCGGCCAGCGCCGCACAGAACAAGCCGCTGACCCAGGAAGAAGTGTCCATCGCGATCGAGCAGGTCGGGCAGGCCACCTACAACGCCGCCGATGACACCCTGACCGTCGCCTTCAAGGTCACCAACAATGGCAAAGCCACCCTGCCCGCCACCGGCGGCCAGAACGTGTCGGCCGGTGTGCTGCAGCTGGTACCGGACCCGGGCAATGCCGACGGCAAGCGTGGCCAGGACATCGGCCGGGCCGTGTTCAACGGTGACCTGCAGGTCGGCCAGTCGCAGGAACTGAAGGCCTCCGTTCCGGCTGCCCTGCTGGTCGGCAACAAGCTCCAGGTTGAGCTGGTGCAGGAAGGCGTGGCGTGGTTTGGCTTCAACTTCAAGCAGCCGGTGCTGATCCTCGGCCCGTTTGCGCGCTGCGCCGACGGCAAGGGCCTGTGCGACGACAAGGGTGCGCCGATCGCGGCGGCCACCTCGCCGTAATCGCCCTGAAAGCCTGAAAAAAACGCCCCGGCAGCTTCCGCTCCGGGGCGTTTTTATTGGGATCCACCCCGGGCGCCGGGGCGGGTCACCGTATCTGGATGACTCAGGCGTGCAGCATCCACTGCAAGGTTTCACGCAGGGGCCGGAAGGTAATCCCCCCCGTCAGCGTGGTGAATCGGGCATTCGAGCCGGCAAGGCGATCGACATCATGGCTGCGGATCAACTCGGCATCGCTTTCAATCGCAAACTCCAGTCCGGAGATCTCGCTGACAGTTTCGATGACGCTGCGCAGCGAGGTCGGAATGCCGCTGCAGATATTAACCACATCGCCACGGCACCCCTGCTCGATCAGCATGCCGTAGCAGCGGACGAGATCACGCACATCAGTGAAGTCACGCTCGACATCAAGATTGCCCAGGCGCAAATCGGTACTGCCACGGCGCGCGTGGTCGATGACTTTGGCAACGAAGAACGAAGGCGACTGCCCGACTCCAGTGTAATTGAACGGACGGGTCAGCATGATGGGCAACCGGTCCATGTACAACGTGCCGACATGCTCACTCGCCACCTTGCTGATGGCGTAGTCGTTGAATGGCGCCATCGGCGAAGTCTCATCCAGCAGGCAACTGGAAGAGGCCCCGTAGACGTGGGCACTGCTGGGCAGCAGCACGCTTTTCGGCGCCGTACCCAGCTCTGTCAGCGCTTCCAGCAGGTTGCGCGTGCCCATGATGTTGGCTTGGTAGATCGCGGAGACATCACGATGGGTTACGTGTGAAACCCCCGCCAGATGGACAACCACCTGCGGCTGCAGCCGCTTCATCACCGCGCCGATCGCATCGGGGTCGAGAATGTCCGCGACTTCATTGTCGCGCCCTGGAACAGGGTTGCGACTGATCCCCTTCACCTGGTAACCAAGCCGCTCCAGTTCCGCGGCCATATAGGGGCCGGTGAATCCTTCGATTCCCGTTATCGCTGCAATGGGCTTCATGCAAGTTTTCCGGACCATCAACTGCTGTGGAGGGAGCGCGGCAAGCCAGGCGCGTAGCGCCTGCCTGCCGCGATCGAACGATAAGGCCAGCAGAATGTGCCGCGAATCAGAACGAAGCGCCGGCCTCATTGCGGCGCAGGTCGGCCTTGACCATCATCTCGCACAGCTCCTCGAGCGTGGTCGACGGCTCCCAGCCCAGTTCACGCTTGGCCTTTTCCGGATTGCCGATCAACAGATCAACTTCCGCCGGGCGGTGGAACTTGGGATTGATCTTCACCAGGACCTTGCCACTGGCCGTGCAGGTGCCGACCTCGTCCAGACCCGTGCCATTCCAGGCCAGTTCGACACCGATCGCCTTGAACGCCATGGTGACGAAATCGCGCACGGTCTCGGTACGGTTGGTGGCCAGCACGTAGGTATCCGGCACCTCGACCTGCAGCATGCGCCACATACCTTCAACGTATTCCTTGGCAAAGCCCCAGTCGCGCTTGGCGTCAAGGTTACCCAGCTCCAGCACATCCAGCTTGCCCAGCTTGATCTTGGCAACCGAGTCGGTGATCTTGCGGGTCACGAACTCACGGCCACGCAGCGGCGATTCATGGTTGAACAGGATGCCGCTGGCACCAAAGATGCCGTAGGACTCACGGTAGTTCACAGTGATCCAGTGAGCGTACAGCTTGGCCACACCGTAAGGGCTACGCGGGTAGAACTGGGTCTGCTCGGTCTGCGGCACCTGCTGCACCAGGCCGAACATCTCCGAGGTCGACGCCTGGTAGAAGCGGATCTTCGGGTTGACCGCGCGGATCGCCTCGAGCAGGTTCAGCGCACCCAGCGCAGTGATCTGCGCGGTCAGCACCGGCTGGTCGAAGGACACGCCCACAAAACTCTGCGCTGCCAGGTTGTAGACCTCGGTCGCACCGCTGTCCTGCAGCAGGCGGATCGAGGAGCCGATGTCCTGCAGATCGTGCTCGACCAGGTGCAGATTCGGGTGCTTGTCGATGCCCAGCTCTTCGATACGCCAGAAGTTGACCGAGCTGGTACGACGATAAGTGCCGTAGACCTTGTAGCCCTTCTCAAGCAGCAGCTGCGCCAAGTAAGCGCCGTCCTGGCCAGAGATACCGGTGATGACTGCAGATTTCATGCTGTTTTCCTGAATGATTGGGAATTCGTAGGGGAGGACCGCATCAGAGACTGAACATGCCGTCGAGCATGCCAGCCAGCCTGCCTGCCGAGGGGCTGTTGCCAGGCACCCCCAGCCGCCCCAGCTCGCGGCCAAGCGCCCTGGCAGTGGCAATGTAGGGTTCGCTTTCTATGAACTCCGGCATCAGTGCATCAAGCCCCATGGCATAGCGCACGGCGGAGAATTCGTCACGAGCCCAGGCGCGTGCACGCGCGCCCATCTCACGAGCGGCGCCGCGTTCGCGGTCAACGAAGTGCAATTGCGCCAGAAGCTCTTCCGTGCAATCGCCCTGCGGGATTTTCAGCACATACTCATCGGGAAGGTCCGCGTAGAAACCAGCATTGGACACCACCACTGGCACCCCCGACTGCATGCCCTCGATCGCGGAGGCCGAGGCCCCTTCCAGCGCTGGATCGCGCAGGCAGCAGATGGCGTCGGCCTCTGCCATGCCTTCCACAAGGCGTTCATCGCTGACCCGGCCTTCGAGCACCAGGCCCCGGAAACCAACTTCCGCGCAGACCGATTCCAGGCGCCTGCGCTCCTGGTCACTGATACCTCCAAGCACGTGGTATTCGGTGCGGGCGGCCAGCGCGGGATCCAGCATCAACGCACGTACGACTGTGTCGACACACTTGTTCGGATTCACTACGCCCAGCGTGCACAGGCGCAGGCGACTGTGATCGTCCACCGCTGAACGCAGGTCCTGCCGTACGTCAGGCGCCGGATAGGCCAGCGAGAGCTTATGCACCGGCCCAGGGCAACGGGCCTGCACTTTCGACCGGTAGAACTCGGAGTGGATGATGCAACCCAGCAGATCCGACACGGCCCATTGGGTCATGGGGAAATGCGCTGCGGCCACCGGCATGATGGTCTCGGAGGTCGCCGCAGCACACAGCTCACCGGCCTCCTGGCCATACAGCCCCTGGATGATCCGTGGCGCATCGTGAGGACGGCCCTCGGCCTTCAATCGGTCCCAGAACAGGTTCAGAACGAACCAGTCGTGCATGATGCCGATGAACGGACGCTTGCGCGCCAGATCGAAGATGCCACCGTGGAAACCGTAGTGATCACCGATGTTGGCGAACACCAGATCCGCGGTACGCAGCCACTCTTCTTCCATCGCGCTGCCCGAACGCAGGACGACCGGATCAGGCAAGGCCGGATAGGCAGCGGCCTCGCCGGTTTCAGTACGATAGATGGCGACATCGTGGCCCAGCCCACGCAGGGCGTTAACGACGTGGACACTGAAGCGAGCGATCGCCGATGGTCCACAGTAGGGGCCGGCCCAGACAATCTTCATCGCGTCAGTTTCTCCACTGTCGATGCCCAGTTGATGTCCAGGCGGGTCCATGAGTCGTATGCGTTGCTGCCGCGCTCACGGGTCTGCGCCCGTGCGGCGAATGCTTCGGTCATGGCAGCAGCGATCTCACTGGTATCGTCGGCGCACACCCAGCCGTTGAGCCCCTGCTTGATCAGCTCGGTCAAATCGCCGGAATCGTCCACGGTGATGACCGCCTTGCGCGACTGGCAGGCTTCCATGGTCACGTAGCCGAAGGAATCTTCCGCCATCGGCAGATAGGCACATGCCAATGCACCATTCACGTAGTCGGCGATGACCTGACGTGGGTGGAATCCAATATCCAGTTTTACACGGCTCTGCAGGCCATGGCTCTCCACCAGCGCACGCAGGCGCTGCTCGTCCGCCGGGGTATCGGCCGGCCCGGCGATGATCAGCTTGACCGGCGACCGGGTCTGCGCAAGCGCCTCGATCAGCCGGTGCTGACGCTTGCCGGCATTGATGCGGCCGCCAGCGAAGATGTAATCACCATACTCGCCGCCGGTAAACAGCTCGGCATCGTTCAAGGGGGCGCGCAGCAGTTCGGACGGGATGCCGTTGTAGTGCATCAACCGCTCCTGCACAGTGCGGCCTACGGCATAGATGCTCTGCGCCAACGAGAATGCATCATTGTCCGCTTCGGTGATCGCGGCACGGATCTGCCGGCCCTCCGGAGTATCGGGAATGTTGCTGTGGCCGGCATCCCACATGTCATAGGCCTGGCGGTACTGATGCGCAAGCCAGAAGACCTTCTCGTCGAAGGGCAGCAGGTACGCCGGGAACTTCATGGCGATGACCCGGTCGACATTGAGCAGGCGCATGCTGCGGCACATCAGCATCTCATCGATGATCCGTTCCGGCGGCTGCCACGAGAACGGGATGCGCAGCAGCTCGGACTGGTGCCCTGCCTGGCGCAGGTGAACGACGAGCTGGTCCGCGAGTTCTTCCGCGCCACCCCGCAGTCCCGGCACCATGTTGTTGACAACAAGGACCTTCATGACAGCAAACGCTCCAGGACGTGGTCCCAGTTGATCTTCAATTCCTGCACGCGCGCTTTGGCAGCTTCGCCCATGCGGCGGGTGTGCTCGCGGTCCATCCACAATGCGTCGATGGCCTCGGCAAGTGCCCGCGGGTCCGGCTCGGCGATCATGCCGTTGTGGCCATGCTGGACAAACTCGAGCACGCCGCCGGAATCGGTGGTGGTGATGATCGGCTTCGCCGATTGTGCCGCCTCCAGCGACGGATAGCCGTAGGAATCCTCATCCTCGGGCAGGTACGCCGCAGCCAGCGCAGTGGACAGCCACTGAGCCTTCTCTTCCTCGGTGATCCAACGGTCAACGCAGGCAACCCGATCCTGAAGGCCTTCGGCAACGATGAAGGCGCGCAGACCATTGGTGTAGCCGGGCCCACTGCTGGTACCGCACAGGCGCAGCTTGACCGGGGTGGTCACGTACTTGAACGCTTCCAGCAACAGGTGCTGGCGCTTGTGCTGCTCCATGCGGCAGACGTACACGATCTCGTCGCCCTGGCCTGCATCCCGGAAATGGGACACATCGAACAGGGGGGGATACAGCACCTCGGCATCCAGGCCGTTGTAGCGCTTGACACGATCGGCAACCACCTGTGAATTGGTGAAAAGCCGGTGCGACTCTGCCAGCGCCGTGGTATCAGCCCTCGCCAGCGCGCCGCGCAGGGCGCGGTGGCGGGCATCATCAGGGAAGCCGCGATAAGGCGTATCCCACATGTCGTAGTACATGCGGAAATGATGGATGAACCACGCCACCTTCTTCGGATGCTGGATCAGGTGGGCCGGCGGCCGGGTGGTGATCACCCGGTCAACCGAATCGGACAGATTCATTATCCGATAGGCCGCCATCTGCTGCAGCAGTTCAGTCGGCGTCTCGACCATCGGCAGGTAGATGATCTCCACCTGGTGGCCATGCTCGCGCAGACGGCTTCCAAGCCAGTCAACGATGAAGCGTGCTCCACCATTGACGAACGGTACAAAGGACGAACAGATGGCAATACGCAAGGTCAGGCGCTCACGCGGCCGATGGCCGAAACCAGGGCTTCCACGACGCGCTCGACGTCCTCGACAGTGAGGCCGGCGTGCGTCGGCAGATTGATGCCACGCGCAGCCTGGTCGTTGGCGACCGGGTAGGCGGCCCCGTCTTCGAGGTAAGGCGGCAGCACATGCATCGGGTAGAACACCGGGCGCGTTTCGATCCCATCGGCATCCATCAGGCGCATCACTTCATCGCGCTGCTGCTCGCTCAGGCCAGTCAACAGCACGGTGTACATCCAGTAGACATGGTGGGCGTACTCGGCCACAGCCGGACGCTCGACCAGATCCGCATGCTGCGCAAAGGCCGCCTCATACCAGCCGGCAACGCGCTGGCGCACCTGCAGGGCTTCGTCGATACGCTCCATCTGGGCCACGCCGATCGCTGCAGCAACATTGGTCATGCGGTAGTTGAAACCCACCACCGGGAACCAGTAGCGGCGCTTCGGGTCCATGCCCTGGCCGCGGTACAGGCGCAGGCGGGAGGCCAGCTCATCATCATTGGTGGTCACCATGCCACCTTCGCCGGTAGTGATGATCTTGTTGCCGAAGAAGCTGAAGGTGGCGCAATCACCGATGCCACCCACGCGGGTGCCCTGATACTCGGCACCATGCGCCTCAGCGGCGTCTTCCACGACCTTGAGGTTGTGGCGGCGCGCGATCTCCATGACCGGCCCCATGTTGGTCGGATGGCCATACAGGTGCACCACGATGATCGCCTTGGTGCGGGGCGTGATCAGGGCTTCCAGCTTGGCCGGATCCATGTTCATGGTGCCCGGCTCGGAGTCGACCAGGACCGGCTTGGCGTTGCAGTAGGCAACCGCATTCGCCGTGGCGATGTAAGTCAAGGTCGGGATCAGCACTTCGTCGCCTTCGCCGACCCCCAACGCCACCAGCGCCAGGTGAATGGCGGTCGTGCCGTTATTGATCGCCACCGCATGGCGAACACCGCAGAAGTCCGCGAAGCTCTGCTCGAAACGACCAATGAACTCACCCGCCGAAGAGATCCACGTTGAATCCAGGCACTGGCCCACGTACTTCTTTTCATTTCCGGAGAGGCTGGGCACTGCTACCGGAATCCGCTTTGACGCCAACATTGATTAGTCCTTTATCTTGATTTGCCGTGCCGGCACGCCGACCCACGTCCCGGCTGAGCCGACATCCCTGACAACGACGCCACCAGCGCCAACAACGGCGCCGTCCGCGATCTTGATGCCCGGAATCACTCTCGTACCTGCACCGAGAAAGACGCTGCTCCCCACCTCCACACCACCGGCAAGCGTACTGCCCGGGGCGATGTGAGCGAAGGCGCCAACCACGCAGTCGTGGTCGACGGACACATTTGTGTTAATTATAGCAAAATCGTGAACTACGGCGTCCGCATTCAGTATGGCGCCTTCCATGATGGCGCAGCCCCGACCGATGCGGGCACTGGGAGCAATCACCGCGGAGCGTCCCACTGCCGGGATCATCTCAAGGCCGGCTGCAGCGATTGCCGCCACCACCTTTTGACGCAGCCGATTGTCCCCCAGGGCGACGAAGACCGCATCCACGCCCTGCTCCTTGAGCCGGGGCAGTTCCACGCGTTCGTCGCCGAGAACCGGAACCCCGTTGACGATCTGGCCTACGCGCCCCGCATCCAGGCAGGCAACCACGTCATGGCCCCCGCCACGCAGCAGATCGATGATCACCTTGGCGTGCCCTCCGGCGCCGATGACAGCAACCTTGCTCATTGGGCACCACCCGCCACAACGGCAGCCGGTAGCAGGCTGGCCGGTGGGCACAGCAGAATGTTCGAGCTGGCGTATCCACGCAGGTCCGCGAAACCCTCCAGGCGCAGGCAGGCGCCCGTCAGATCATCGATCCGGTACAGATCGAAGCCGTGCCCGCTGCGGAAGGCGTCCCATTCAGCTTCACTTGTCCCCGACCGCCCGAGGTGCGATACCGCGTACTCGGCAATGATTCCCATGGCTGGATTGGCGGCAAGCAGTTGACGCATGCCCGCCAGCACCTCCAGCTCGGCGCCCTCTACGTCGATCTTGGCCAGCGCGACCGACTGCTCGCCCAACAGGCCATCGACGGTCCTGACATCCACACGAACGACCTCCAGCTCACCGTCAAGGGGATACAGCGAACTGTGGCCGGCAACGGCACCGATGTGGAATTCCCGGCCATCCTCGTTGTGGGCTCCCAGCGCGACCGGCAGGACCTGTACACGGTCCTCCACCCCGCTCAGGCGCAGCGATGCACGCAGGTGCTCCTGGGTGCGCGGCATCGCCTCGGCAGCGAAAATCCTGCCGGACGGGCCAACCACATTCGCTGCGGCCACGGTATGCAGGCCGATGTTGGCTCCTGCATCAAGGAAGACATCGCCCGGCTTCAGCGCATGCTCGAGGAACAACCGCAGGCCAAGCTCGACGTCGCCACTTTCAAGCAGGCACATTGCCAGCAGGTCGTCACTTTCGGCACAGGAGAATGTGCCGAACCCAACCGCGATCAGCCAGCCGTCATGCCGCCGCAGCACGCGGCGCTGAGACGGGGAGGCGAGGCGCCCTGTGGCACTGGACAGCACCAGCTGCTGGGTTTCGACCCGCTCCTTGATGCCCACCAGCAGCTCTAGAATCTGGCCGGTCTCGATTTCGCTGTTGTCCAGCTTCTGGTGCAACTGGGCAACCAGCTGGAGGGTCTGTTCCGAGGCGGCCGCATCGCCCATCGTGTAAACCGCTGCACCGGTACCTGGTGCAATGACCGGCAGCCGGTCAAGCCGTTCGTGCAGTCGAAGGACGTGATGGCGTAGCACTTCGGCGTCCACGCTGCTGCGCACATCCAGCACCCGCGCACCCTCGGTCAATACGTCCTGCACCTGGCGCTTGAGTTCCTCGCGCTCGTGCTGGTGGCGGTTTTCCAGCTGCTGCAGTGTAGAATGCATGTGCTGGCGAAGCTCGTCGGACTCCGACCACTGGCGCTCGATCATCCCCTGCAAGCTCGACTCGATGCCGGCCTGGGCCGCCTCCGAACGGACCTGCTGCTGCTGCAGTGACAGGTGCAGTTGTTCGCGCAGTTCGCGTATACCGGAAATCGCATGGCGTGCATGATCCTCGCCCTGCTTCTGCACCAACTTCAGCGCCCGGTCCATGCCCGCCAGCTTGTTGTCCACGCCCTCGAACTCACGCAACATCCGCATCGACTCGGACAGGGTCGTGTTGAGAGTGTCCAGTACAGCGGCCACATCACGGCCAAGACCGTCGGTCGTGGCGATGATGCTCTCCAGACTGTCTGCATGCTCATCGCGATGCTGCTCATGCATGCGACCTGCCTGGTGCGCGGACTCTTCGATGGCAAGCAGGCGAGCATGATTCAGCTCCAGCCGCTCGATGATCGCATCAACGCTGGAACCGGCACGCCGACGCTCGCGCTCCTGCACACGGGCATCGATCTCGATGTTGTCCACGCGTTCGCCAAGCTCACGCGTCTGCCGCGCGGAATCGATGCGGATCAGGTCAAGCTGGCGACGCATCTCCTCCATGTTGCGGCTGACCCGTCGCATCCAACGCACCAGGCGAACGACAGGATTCTTGTCCAGCAACAGCATGCGCAGAATCGGGCCGCGCTTGGCAAGCGCGCGAATGGTCTCCGTCGGCGACTGGGTAAAGATCCCGACGGCGCCCGCATCGGCGGCCTCTGGCATCTCTGCCTCTGCCACGGTCTGCACGGGCACGGGCGTTGCCGCCACCGCCGTGCTGGCCGGCCCCAGATCGAGCAACTGCAACGAGCGAACCTTGAATCCCAGGAGGCGATTGTCATCACCGAGACCCAGCGCGTTGGGCGACATTGGATTGGCGACCTGGAACTCGATACGGACCATCGGAATCTTCCCGACGACCTGTATCTCCCAATCCGCGACGATCGAGGACCAGCCCGATCCGCCGGCCAACACCTGATGGGCAGGCCCACCGTTAACCCGGATCGAAACCAACGCCCGATGGCTGCCCCCTTCAAACGCAATCGCGCCAATCACCACCCGGTAACGACGGCTGGCATCGACTTCGCGCAGGCGCACATCGATCGTACTGACCGCAGCGCTGGACCAGACCCCGTCCGTTTCAGGCAAGGCGAATCCCCGCATGGTGACAGGATCCATGCAGGCATACGGGGAACTGCTCAGTACCAGCTCCTCCCCCGGAGCTAGGAAACCGTCGCTTGAGCGCGACTGCGCGGCCTTATCGGCAGCACTACTTACAGCATTACCCAGCTTGATTTTCAACGCCATATCCTTCCGACCTGAGCTGGTCCATTGAGATTTCCCGCAGAGTACCGTGGCTGAGCACGAAGACACGGTTGCAGTATTCGGCAATCGTATCCATCGAGTGCGACGCCAGGCAGAAGATCTGCGAGGACTTGATGAAATTGTGCATGCGCTGGGCGGCGCGTTCCTTGAAGGCCTCATCGCCGACATCGAACACTTCGTCCACAAGCAGGATGTCCGGTGTGGTGCAGGTGGCCACGGCAAACATCAGGCGCATGGCCATGCCCGCCGAATAGGTGCGCACGGCCAAGTGCAGGAAGTCGCCCAGATCGGTGAATTCCTCGATCTCGGGAATGCGCGAGTCGATCTCCTTCAGCGACAACCCGAGCATCAGGCCCATCCGGCGGATGTTCTCATAGCCGGAGAGCTCCGGGTCCATGCCCGCGCCGACCTCCAGCATGGTCGCCACCCGGCCCACCCGCTCGATCCGACCCTGCAGGGGCGTATAGATGCCGGCCATGGTGCGCAGCAGGGTGCTCTTGCCCGCGCCGTTATGGCCGACGATGCCCACCGCATCCCCCTGCTTGAGGCTGAAGGACACCCCGTCCAGCGCGGTGACCTGGGTAATCTGGCCGCTGCCGGCAAGCAGGCGGCCACCGGTGGCGATACCCACCAGATTGCGGCGCAGCGACAGGCTGTGCGAGTTGTAGATCGGGTAACGGAGGGTGACGTTCTCGAAGTTCAGCTTGGCAGTCATGTTCAAATCCAGAAGGGCAGTCGCAGCTTGGCCTTGTGCAGGAACCAGAACGCCAGCGACCAGCCGACTATGGCCATGCCCACCAGCACCAGGTAGATCTGCAGCGACGGGGCGTGGCCCAGCATCGGCGCGCGGATGACTTCGATCAGGTAGGTAAAGGGATTGAATTCGAGGATCTTCGAGGAGAACGGCAGATATTCCAGGCGGTACATCACCGGGCTGACCAGGAACAGCATCGGCATCACCGACGCCACACCGTACTCCAGATCACGGTAACGGGCGCCCATCACGCCAAACACGAACGCCAGCCAGAGCATGTTCACCACCACCAGCGCCAGACCAGGAATGAACAGCAGCGTGTTCCAGTTCACTTCGATGCGCATGAACACCGCCACGATCACGAACACCAGCAGGCTGTGGGCGAAGTTGACGATGTAGCGGGTTACCACACTCATCGGGTGCACCGACAGCGGCATGACCACGTTGCGGATGATCGAGGCCTGCCGGACGAACAGGCCGCAGCTTTCGATCAGGATGCCCGACAGCATCTGCCAGATGATCAGGCCCGCCGTCAGGGTGGGAATGAACTTCTCGCGCTCGATGTTGAGCAGCTGGCTCCAGAGCAGGCCCAGGCCGACCACGCCCACCGCGGTGGCCAGCGACTGCCAGAACGGCCCCAGGATGCTGCGGCGGTACCGCGCCTTGATGTCACCCTTGGCGATATGGAAGGACACTTTGGCGCCGCGGATCCCTTCGCGCAGGTCCTTGAGGGTAGAGGAATAGCTGTGCATCAGTACTGTCCCTCCTGCTGGGACACGGTGGACGCGCCTGCCCCGGAGATGAAGCCGCGCTGTTGATGGATCTGTTCGATACGTTCAATCAGCGCGGCCGCCGCCCGCTCGGGCGAAAGCGTGTGCAGCACCGAGGTACGGGCCCGCTCGCCCATGGCACGGGCAAGCTCCGGCTCATCGGCGAATCGGCGCATCCAGCGCGCCGCATCGTCCACGTCGGCCGCCGCCCAGCGCTGGCCTTCATGGTGGGCATATTCGCCCTCGGCCACCGGGACCAGCGTGTAGTTGACCAGCGCGCTGTTGTCGGCATCCATGAATTCCATGTTGCCCGACCAGGCCGTGCCCATCACAGGCTTGCCCTGGGCCATGCACTCGGCCAGCCCCATGCCGAAGCCTTCCGCATGATGCAGAGACACATAGACATCCGAGCAACGCTGAAGTGCCTGCACGTCGGGGCGGTCCAGCACCTGGTCACGGACCACGATGCGCGGATCATCCTTCACCGCGTCCAGCAGCAGCTGCAGGCGATCGGGCCGGCGGTAGCCATTGCTGGTCTTGATCAGCAGCTGTACGTCCTGGCGCTCGCGCGGGAACGCCTGCTGGAACGCGTGAATGGCCGCGAAGGGATTCTTGCGGTGCACGTACGAATTGAAATCGAAGGACGTCAGGAACACGAAGGCATCATCGGGGATGCCGAAGTCCTGGCGCTGCAGGCCGCTGTCACCCACCTCGCTCAGCGGCAGCGGCACGCACAGGATCGGCTTGTCGGTGACGCGCGCGAAGGCTTCGCCGACGTAGCGCGAGGCCACCAGGATCTCGTCCACCTTGTCCAGGGCGGACAGCCACGTCTTGGGAATGTTCTCCAGTTCCCAGAACCAGCAGGCGATGATGTAGCCGCCCTGCAGGCGCGCCTTGCCGATCTGTTCCAGCGCGGCTTCCAGAAAGTCCGGATTGATGAACACCAGATGCACGCGATGCGGCGCGTCATCGCCGATGTACTGGTCCAGGCTGCGGTCATCCCAACCATGCGGCAGGTTGATGTCCACATCCACCAGGGCCGCCGGGTAATGCGTGCCCAGCAGCGCACGTGCGTACATGCGCGCGCACTCGGCCAGGCCGAACTGGCCACGCAGGTAGGCGAACACGTTGACGCCGTGCCCCTGCCAGGACGGATCGGGCTGGCCGAAGAAGTGCACCGGCGCGTCGGTCACAGGCAGCCTGCGCTCGGCCCATTGCGCTTCGTTCTCGAAACGGCAGTAGATCGGCCCCGGCAGCGCAACCAGACGCCCTGTCAGCCGATTGCGCAGGCGCGCCGGCAGAAGGTGGTAGATCGACTTCAACCAGGCCAGGCTGGCCAACCAACGCAGCACGCGGTAGCGCAACGACACGCTTACAGTGGTCTGCGTCATTTCAGCGGACGTCCCCGCCGCTGGCAGCCAACGCCCTCTCTAGATCCACCTGCAGATCCCCCAGATCCTCCACACCCACGCTCAGCCGCACCAGCGCATCACTGATCCCCAGCTGTTCCCGCCGCGCGACCGGAATCGAGGCATGCGTCATCACCGCCGGATGGTTCACCAGGCTCTCCACACCGCCCAGCGATTCGGCCAAGGTGAACAGCTCGGTCTTCTCGCAGAAGCGCTTGGCCGCCTCGAAACCGCCCTTGAGCACGATCGAGACGATGCCGCCGTAGCCGGCCATCTGCCTGCCCGCCAGCTCATGCTGCGGGTGCGACGGCAGGCCCGGGTAGATCACCTTCTCCACCGCCGGGTGCTTGTCCAGCCACTGGGCCAGGGCCAGCGCGTTGGCGCAATGCGCCTTCATGCGCAGCGGCAGGGTCTTCAGGCCGCGCAGAGCCAGGAAGCTGTCGAACGGGCCCTGCACACCACCCACCGAGTTCTGCAGGAAAGCCATCTGCTCGGCCAGCTCGGCGTTGTCGCCCACCACCACCATGCCGCCGACCATGTCCGAGTGGCCGTTGAGGTACTTGGTGGCCGAGTGCAGGACCAAGTCCGCGCCCAGTTCCAGCGGGCGCTGCAGCATCGGCGAGGCGAAGGTGCTGTCGACCACCACGATCAGGCCATGGCGCTTGGCGATGGCGGCCACCGCGGCGATGTCGACGATCTTCAGCATCGGGTTGGTCGGGGTCTCGATCCAGACCATCTTCGTCTTCGACGTGATGGCTGCCTCGAACGCAGCCAGGTCGGTCAGGTCGACGAAGCTGAACTCCAGCCCGGCGGTGCGGCGACGCACGCGCTCGAACAGGCGGAAGCTGCCGCCATAGATATCGTCCATCGCCACCACGTGGCTGCCGGCGTCCAATAGTTCGATCACGGTCGAGCTGGCCGCCATGCCCGAGGCGAAGGCGAAGCCGCGGGTGCCACCTTCCAGCGACGCTACGCAGCGCTCGTAGGCGAAGCGGGTCGGGTTGTGGGTACGCGAGTACTCGAAGCCCTGGTGCTCGCCCGGGCTGGACTGCGCATAGGTCGAGGTGGCGTAGATCGGCGGCATCACCGCGCCGGTGCTGGGGTCGGGCGATTGGCCGCCGTGGATGGCCAGCGTGGCCAAGGCCAGGGCGCGATCCTGGGAAGTAGCGTTGGACATGTTCTTTCCTGAGGGGCGCCGACACGCGGCGCCATCGAAGGTGCGGAAGTCTACCAGCGCGGCCTTAACGACCTTTGACGCGGATAAACCGGGATTCAGCAGCGAACGTCGGCGATCAACGGCTTACTGCACGCGACGGCGCAGATAGTTCAGCAGGTCGATACGGGTGATCAGGCCCAGGAAGGCGTTGCCGTCCATCACGATCGCCACCTGGCCGCGGTCGAACACCGGCAGCAGCGCCTCGATCGGCGACTTCACGTCCAGCCGGTCCAGCTTGCTGACCATCGCCGTGGCGACGGTGTCGCGGAAACGCGCTTCGTCACCATAGACGTGCAGCAGCACGTCGCTTTCGTCGACGATGCCGACCAGCTGGTCACCGTCCATCACCGGCAGCTGCGACACGTCGTACAGCTTCATGCGCTGGTAGGCGGTGGTCAGCAGGTCGTTCGGGCCGATCACCACGGTGTCGCGCTGGCCGTACGGGCGCAGGATCAGGTCGCGCAGGTCACCGTGCTGCGGGCGCTCCAGGAAGCCGTTGTCCAGCATCCAGTAGTCGTTGTACATCTTCGACAGGTACTTGTTGCCGGTATCGCAGACCAGCACCAGCACCTTCTTCGGCGTGGTCTGCTCCTTGCAGTACTTCAGCGCAGCGGCCAGCAGGGTGCCGGTGGACGAGCCGCCGAGGATACCTTCCTTGCCCAGCAGTTCACGCGCGGTGTGGAAGCTCTCGGCGTCGCTGATGGCATAGGCCTTCTTGACGCGGCTGAAGTCGGAGATCGACGGCAGGAAGTCCTCGCCGATGCCCTCCACCAGCCAGCTGCCCGACTTGTCGTTGAGCACGCCGTCATTGATGTATTCGGCCAGGATCGAGCCGACCGGATCGGCCAGCACCAGCTCGGTCTTCGGCGACAGCTTGGCGAAGGCACGCGACAGGCCGGTCATGGTGCCGGAGCTGCCGCAGCCGAACACGATGGCGTCGAGGTCGCCGCCCATCTGCTCCAAGATCTCCGGGCCGGTACCGAATTCATGCGCGGCCGGGTTGTCCGGGTTGCCGAACTGGTTGATGAAGTAGGCGCCCGGGGTCTGCTCGGCGATGGTCTTGGCCAGGTCCTGGTAGTACTCCGGATGGCCCTTGGCCACGTCCGAGCGGGTCAGGCGGACTTCGGCGCCCATCGCCTTCAGGTTGAAGATCTTCTCGCGGCTCATCTTGTCGGGAACGACCAGGATCAGCTTGTAACCCTTCTGCTGCGCGACCAGGGCCAGGCCCAGCCCGGTGTTGCCGGCGGTACCCTCGACCAGGGTCGCACCCGGCTTCAGGTCGCCGCGCTGCTCCGCCGCCTCGATCATCGACAGGCCGATGCGATCCTTGATCGATCCACCCGGGTTGGCGCTTTCGAGCTTCAGGTAGAGCTCGCAGACGCCGGTGTCCAGGCGCTGGGCCTTGACGATCGGGGTCTGGCCGATGAGTTCGAGGACGGAAGAATGAATGGGCATTCGGAGGACTTTCGGTTCGCGCCGCAGGGGGCCGGACCGATGATTATCCGTCGGATGGCGATGAATGTCAGGTCGGCGCGGAGACGGGCCGCAAGCCCGCAGAAAGAGATGCGGACGGCCCCGGATCGACGAGGAGACCGGTACCGCCCGCATCGGTGAGTTGTGCCTGCAGGCCAAGGCACCACCGCCTGTGGTGCCTTGGCGCGGCCGCCTCATCGGCGGTGCCGCGATGCCGGGGCAGGAGCGCCCGGCGGGGCCATCGATGGCCGGGTCACGCCGTTCCAGGCGTGACGGGGTGCGTCAAAGCGTGGGGGACGTCGTTGGGAGCGGTGTTTCGTACATTCGCAGAAGTCGTTGCTTGGCCAGCAGCTTCTCGCGCTTCATGCGACCCAGGGTGACATCATCGATCGGGAGTACACCCAACTCCGCGTCCATGCACTTCTTGTTCAACTTGCGGTGCTGGTCATGGAGTGCCCTGAACTCCGGATCACGCGCGCGACGTGCGTCGATCTCGCTCTGGGGCTGATCTTCAAACATGATGGACCTCCTTCGACAGATACACGAACGCCCCGGCCGCAAGGCACGGGGCGTTGTTCATGGAGGAGCGCCGGTCGATGGCCACCTGGACGCCTGCAACGACCTGCAGCACTGGCCTGCGCACGTCGATCTGCTGCGGTTCGCGCCCTGCTTGCATCGGCCCGGCCCTCCCATCGTCCGGTCCGCGGCATTGCGTCCCGGACGATTGACCCTACGCCTGCTAAAGGCGGGGTACAAGACCCCTGCGTCAAAAAGACCGAACCCCGCCGAGGCGGGGTTCAGGCTGAATGCTCATCACAACGAAAAACAAACAATATCAAGCAATTACGGGGCGATGATGACCTCGGCCGAACGTGCCTGGGTGGAGGCCGCCTTCTTGCCGGCAAGCTGGATCCGGTTGCTCGCGACACCCGCCGCAACCAGGGCATCGCGCAGGGCCTCGGCACGCTTCTGGCCTACGCCGTTGGCACTGTCGTAAGCCTCGATGCGCAGGCGGCCCTTCTTGCCGATGTTCAGGTATTCGGCCAACGCCTTGGCCTGGTTGCGGGCGCCGCCGGACAGGCTGGAGGCGCCGGCGGCAAACGCATCGCCACGGAAGGTGAAGACCTCGCCGCGGCCATCGAACTTCGAGCCCGGCAGCTTCTGACCGGACACCAGCTCGGCTTCCTCGCGGGCGAGCTTGGCGGCGTTCTGCTGGGCGGCGCTGAGGCGCTGCTGCTGCTTGCCGGCGACGCTGGTCAGGGCGTTCTCGGCGTCCTGGCGGGCCAGGGTCTCGGCCTCGGCGGCCTGGCGCAGGCGTTCAGCCTCCTCGGCCTGCATCTGCGCCTGCATGCGCAGCTGTTCGGCTTCCTGCCGGGCACGCGCGGCATCGCGGCGGCTGGCCTCGATCAGCAGGTCGCTGCGGGTCCGCTCCAGGCGGTCGACCTCGCGGGCGGCCAGCGCGGTACGCACCGCCGTCTCGGCGATCTCCACCCGGCGCTCGGCCAGGTAGGTGGCCAGCTCCTGGTCGCGGCGCTTGGCCTTGTCCAGGGTGGCGATGGCCTGCTGGGCCTGCATGCGCTCGAAGGCGCCCAGCTCAGCGGTATCCGGGTTGGCCTGGATGGCCATCAGGCGCTGGCTCAGCTGCGCCACCATCGGGTTGTCGGCGGCCACGGCCAGGGTCGGCAGCGCCAGCAGCGCGGCCAGGGTTGCGGCAGTCATCGGCTTCACCGGCGATCCTCCCCGGTCGACAGCTGGCGTTGCAGCTGGTTGACCTCGTTGCGGCGCAGCTGCAGCTGGGCGGTCACGGTGGCTTCCTCGCTGCGCACGCGGGCCAGGTCGGCATCGGCGGCGGCACGCAGGGCCATGGCCGGGGCATTCTTGCGCTCGCGGCGGTCGCCGGCGGCGCGCTGGGCCTGCTCCAGCCCCTGCCGGGCCAGCCCGATCAGGTCCGGGGCGTACTGGTCGGCATCGGCCTGGGTGGCCTTGTCGACCGCCTGCCGGGCCTGGGCCAGTTCCATCGCGCCATCCTGCGCCCAGGCGGGGGCAGACAGTGCGAATGCAAACGCCATCACATACAGGCTGTGGCGCATTCGTGCGAAGCTAAGTCGTTTCATTGGGGAGGCCGTACCGGTTGTCGGTTCACGGCCATTGTCGTCAAGCCGACACCGTGCTGGCAACGGGCGTCGGCCGTTTCGTTGGGGAAAATTCGCAATGGATATCGGCTACTTCCTGAAGCTGATGACCGAAAAGAACGCTTCGGACATGTTTCTGACCACCGGGGCACCGGTCTACATCAAGATCGAGGGGAAGCTCTATCCGCTGGGCAACACCGGCCTGCCGCCGGGCATGGTCAAGAAGATCGCCTACTCGCTGATGGACGAAGGCCAGGTGCCGCAGTTCGAGCGCGAGCTGGAACTCAACATGGCCATCGCCCTGCCCGATGCCGGTCGCTTCCGCGTCAATGTGTTCAAGCAGCGCGGCGAAGTGGGCATGGTCATCCGTGCCATCCGCAGCCGGATTCCGAGCATCGAGGAGCTGAACCTGCCGCAGGTGCTGAAGGACGTCATCATGACCCCGCGCGGGCTGGTACTGGTGGTGGGGTCCACCGGTTCCGGCAAGTCCACCTCGCTGGCGTCGATGATCGACCACCGCAACAGCACCACCACCGGTCACATCCTCACCATCGAAGACCCGATCGAGTATCTGCACAAGCACAAGATGTCGATCGTCAACCAGCGCGAGGTCGGGCTGGATACCCATGCCTTCCACAACGCGCTGAAGAACGCGATGCGTGAGGCGCCGGACGTGATCCTGATCGGCGAGATCCTGGACGCAGAGACGATGGAAGCGGCGATCGCCTTCGCCGAAACCGGCCACCTGTGCCTGGCCACCCTGCACTCCAACAACGCCGACCAGACCATCGAGCGCATCCTGAACTTCTTCCCGGAAAGCGCGCACAAGAACGTGCTGATGAACCTGGCGCTGAACCTGCGTGCGGTGATCAGCCAGCGCCTGGTGAAGAACAAGGAAGGCCGTCGCCTGCCGGCCACCGAAGTGCTGCTCAACACGCCGATGATCCGCGACCTGCTGCGTCGCGGCCAGGTGCACGAAATCAAGGCGGCGATGGAAGCATCGCTGGAAGAGGGCATGGAGAGTTTCGACCAGTGCCTGTTCCGGCTGGCCAAGGCCGGCACCATCGAGCAGGAGGAAGCGCTGCGCGCGGCCGACTCGCGCGATGGCCTGGCACTGAAGTTCCGCCTGTCCGAAGGCAGCAGCGGCGAGCATGACCCATACGCGGATTTCTCGGCCGGCGCACCCAGCATCACCCACGGTTTCTGACCGCACGAAAAAGGGGACGGAGGGGATTAAGTCGTATATGCACTTACGACTCAATCCCCTCCGTCCCCTTTTCCTGAAGAATTCAGGGGCCGTCTCATCCAATGAGACCCCTCATCCGTAGGTTTCCTCAATGGAAACCATCCGCAAGCTGGCCATTCTGGCCGATGCCGCCAAATACGACGCCTCCTGCGCCTCCAGCGGCTCGGGCAAGCGCGATTCGCGCGCCAGCGGCGGTATCGGCAGCACCGAGGGCATGGGCATCTGCCACAGCTATACGCCCGATGGCCGCTGCGTATCGCTGCTGAAGATCCTGCTGACCAACTTCTGCGTCTACGACTGCGCCTATTGCGTCAATCGCGTGTCCAGCAATGTGCCACGCGCGCGCTTCAGCGTGGACGAGGTGGTCACGCTCACCCTGGACTTCTACAAGCGCAACTACATCGAGGGCCTGTTCCTCTCCAGCGGCATCATCCGCAATGCGGACTACACCATGGAGCAGATGGTGGAGGTGGCCCGGCAACTGCGCGAAGAACACCGCTACGCCGGCTACATCCACCTCAAGACCATTCCCGAGGCCTCGCCGGAACTGCTGGCCAGCGCCGGGCGTTACGCCGACCGCCTGTCGATCAACGTCGAACTGCCGACCGAAGCCGGGCTGAGCGCCTTGGCGCCGGAGAAGACGGTGCATTCGATACGCGGCGCGATGGGCGAACTGCGTTGGCGCATCGAGGAAGCCAAGGAGGCGCGCAAGGCCCCCGCAGCGGTGGCGCCGACGGCCAGCCGCAGCGCACGCCCGCGCCCTCCCCGTTTCGCCCCGGCCGGGCAGAGCACGCAGATGATCGTCGGCGCGGACGGGGCCAACGACCAGCAGATCCTGGCCAGCGCCGACAGCCTGTACGGCAGTTACCGGATGCGCCGGGTCTACTACTCTGCGTTCAGCCCGATTCCCGATGCCAGCCGGCAGCTGCCGCTGCAGCCCCCACCCCTGCAACGCGAGCACCGGCTGTACCAGGCCGACTGGCTGTTGCGTTTCTATGGCTACGGCGTGGACGAGATCACCGACACCACCCAGGGCGGAATGCTCGATCTGGACATCGATCCGAAGATGGCCTGGGCGATCCGCCATCCCGAACGCTTCCCGGTCGATCTGAACCGTGCACCGAAGGAAATGCTGCTGCGGGTGCCCGGCCTGGGCGTGCGCAATGCAGAGCGCTTGCTGATGGCGCGCCGGCACGGGCGCCTGCGCGTGGCGGATATCGCCCGCCTGAAGGCGCCGATGAGCAAACTGCTACCGTTCGTGCTGTTGGCCGACCATCACCCGCGCAAGGCACTGGATGACCCGGCCGCGCTGCGAGCACAACTGGCCCCGCCGCCGCGCCAGGGATCACTGTTCGATGCACCGCCGGCAGCCTGACGCGCCGCGCTGGTCGCAGCGGGTGGATCCGCCGTGGTCGCTGCAGGCCTGGCGCGACGGCGCGCGTGATGCGCTGCTGCGGGGCGTGCGGCCCGAGCAATTGGACTGGCTCGAAGGCGGCGAGGCATCGCTGCTGGATGCGCCGCCGGTGCAGCAGGCACCGGTGGCGGCACAGGCAAGCGTTCCCGGCGTCCCGCGCGAATTCCTGGAGTTGGCCGCCACCTGCCTGTGCCATGGCGAACCGCAGCGCCTGTCACTGCTGTACCGGCTGCTGTGGCGGATCACCCATGGCGAACGCACGGTGCTGACCAATCCCGCCGATGCCGATGTGCTGCGTGCGATGACATTGGCCCAGGCCGTCCGCCGTGACACGCACAAGATGAAGGCATTCGTGCGCTTCCGCGAGCTGCCCGGCCAACCTGATGCGTTCATCGCCTGGTTCGAGCCACAGCACCACATCGTCGACCGGGTCGCGCCGTTCTTCGCACGCCGCTTCACCGGCATGCGCTGGGCGATCCTCACTCCTTCGCGCAGCGTCGCCTGGGATGGACAGGCGCTGGCCTTCGGCCCCGGCGCACGCCGCGAGGACGCTCCGGCCGAGGATGCGCGCGAGGCCCTGTGGCAAACCTATTACGCCAGCATCTTCAATCCGGCCCGGCTCAACACCCGGATGATGATGCAGGAGATGCCGGCCAGATACTGGCGCCACCTGCCCGAGGCGCAGCTGCTGCCGCGCCTGGTGCGCGATGCGGGCGATCGCGTGCAGGAAATGCATGACCGGCCCGCGCAGGCACCCCAGCGCAGAATTCCCATGCGAGGGGACGCTGCGACAGCGCGCCCAGATACCGCCAGCCTGCAGACGCTGCGACAGCAGGCCAGCGCCTGCCGCCAGTGCCCGCTGTGGGAGACCGCCACGCAGACGGTGTTCGGCCAGGGGCCGGCCGATGCGCGGGTGATGGTGATCGGCGAGCAGCCTGGCGATACCGAGGATCTGCGCGGCCAGCCGTTCGCCGGCCCTGCCGGCCAGTTGCTGGACCGCGCATTGGCCGAGCTGGGAATCGATCGCGCCACGCTGTACCTGACCAACGCGGTGAAGCACTTTCACCATGAGCGGCGTGGCAAGGTGCGGCTGCACAAGCGGCCGGAAAGCCGCCACATCCAGGCCTGCCGGCCGTGGCTGATGGGCGAGATCGCGCGCGTGCGGCCGCAGCTCATCGTCTGCCTGGGCGCAACCGCGGCAGCCTCGGTATTTGGCCGTGATTTCAATCTGTCGCGCGACCGTGGACGCTGGCACACGCTGGAGGAAGGCACCCGCGGCTACGCCACCGTGCACCCGGCGTGGGTGCTGCGGCAAGGCGATGGCGCGCGCCGCGAACGGGCCTATGCACTGTTCCGCGATGATCTCGCGCAACTGCTGCAAAAAGGGGACGGAGGGGATTAAGTCGTGAATGCACTTGCGACTTGATCCCCTCCGTCCCTCTACTTTCAGGCTGCGTCGGGCTGGTTTTCCGGGCGCGCGCGGTCGAAAGCGTCCAGCGCCTGACAGGCGGCCTCGATGCGGCGAAGGGTCGGGTACGGCGCAAGGTCGAGGCCGAAACGATGGGCGTTGTACAGCTGCGGCAGCAGGCAGAGGTCGGCCAGCCCGGGGCGGTCACCGTGGCAGAAGGTGCCGGTGTCACGGCTGTTGGCCAACAGCGCTTCCATCGCCGCAAAGCCCTCGGCAATCCAGTGCAGCGTCCACTGCGTGCGTGCATCGGCCGGCAGCTGCAGACTGCGCTCCAGGTACTGCATCACCCGCAGGTTGTTGATCGGGTGGATGTCGCAGGCCACCAGCTGGGCCAGTGCCCGCACCCGCGCACGGCCGGCGGCATCGGCCGGCAGCAGCGGCACCTGCGGGAAGCGCTCGTCCAGGTACTCGACGATCGCCAGCGACTGCGTCAGCGCATGCCCTTCGTGCAGCAGCGTCGGCACCAGCTGCTGCGGATTGAGCCTGCGATAGGCGTCCAGGTGTTGTTCGCCGCCGTCGCGCACCAGATGCACCGGCCGCGCCTCCCAGGCCAAGCCCTTCAGCTCCAGACCGATGCGCACGCGGTAGGCGGCGCTGGATCGCCAGTAGGTGTACAGCACGATGCCGTCGTCGACCGGAATCTCCATGGCCGCCTCCATGCTCAGGGCTTGGCGGCCTGTTCGATGCGCTGCTCGATCGCACCGAAGATGCTGTTACCGGCGGCATCGAGCATCTCGATGCGGACCACGTCGCCGAACGACATGAAGGGCGTGCTCGGCTTGCCGTCGCGCAGGGTTTCGACCACGCGCTGCTCGGCGAAGCACGACGCACCCTTGCTGGTGTCTTCATTGGCGATGGTGCCCGAGCCGACGATGGTGCCGGCGCCCAACGGACGGGTCTTGGCCGCATGCGCGACCAACTGGGCGAAATTGAACTGCATGTCCACGCCCGCTTCCGGTGCACCGAACCACTTGCCGTTGATGTGGGTCAGCAGCGGCAGGTGCACCTTGCTGTCCTGCCACGCAGCGCCCAGTTCGTCGGGGGTGACGAACACCGGCGACAGCGCCGAGCGCGGCTTGGACTGCAGGAAGCCGAAGCCCTTGGCCAGCTCGCCCGGAATCAGGTTGCGCAGCGAGACATCGTTGACCAGGCCGACCAGCTGGATGTGGCCCGCCGCCTGTTCCGGGGTGGCCGCCATCGGCACGTCGTCGGTGATCACCACGATCTCCGCTTCCAGGTCGATACCGTACTCCTCGCTGACCACCTTGACCGCATCGCGCGGGCCGTAGAAGCCGGCACTGGTGGCCTGGTACATCAGCGGATCGGTGTAGAAGCTCTCCGGCACCTCGGCGCCACGGGCGCGGCGCACGCGCTCGACGTGCGGCAGGTAGGCACTGCCGTCGACGAATTCATAGGCGCGCGGCATCGGCGCGGCCAGGGCCTGCGGGTCGAGGTCGAACACGCCGTCGGCGTCGCCGGCATTGAGCGATTCGTACAGGGCGTTCAGGCGCGGCGCGATGTGGCTCCAGTCTTCCAGAGCCTGCTGCAGGGTGGCGGCAATGCCGGTGGCGCGCACGCCGTGGCGCAGGTCACGCGAGACGACGATCAGGGTGCCGTCGCGGCCGCCTTCCTTCAAAGAACCAAGCTTCATGGGTGGGTGTCCGGAGTCGTGGGCAAACAAGTTTCAAGTGTAATCAAATCTGCGGCGACGCCAAGCTGCAGCGCGGCATCGGCCCACCCTACCGTAGTGGGGGGTTCGGCAGGGCTTGCAGCCCTGCACCTGCTCAATGCAACAGCAACGGCAACGTCAAAAGCGGCTCTGGCTTTCTGCTGGTTGGGCGGGGCGGTGTGGGCCGGCAGGACACGCCGTAAACCCGTCCATGGGGGCTCGATGGCGCCATCCATGGCGCCAACGGTCCTGCCCACCCACACCGCCCCACCCCCGACAGGTTCCCAATGACTGATCGAACATCCACATCATTCATCGTCGAGATCCGTCAGACACCGAAATTGATCGAATGAGATTCGACAGATCGCGGAAAACTGTCGAAGGCGGTGTGGGTCCGGTGACAGGGGCGTGAGCCGCATGGATGCGGCGACCGAGCTTACATGGACGTACTTGCAGCGCCCCCTGCCACCGGACCCACCCCGCCTCCCACAGGAACCCGGCCTTTGACGTTGCTTCAGCCTCTGCGGGTGCAGGGCGCAGCCCTGCAGAGAGAACCCCTACCTGAACAGGTCTTTTTGCGTGAAGTCTCAAACATCGTTTAGACTTGCACGGTCTGCAGCGGCCGTCCGTTTCCCTCCGGGATCGCCGGCGACCAGGGTCCGCCCTCTTCGCCCGCCCCCACTCCGACGCCGTTCGTCACGCATTCCAGCCTGCGCTTCGTGCCGGCTGCACCCAATTCTCGCAGCGCGGTTCACGGGAACGCTCCGAGTCAGCCGATCAGTTTGATCTGCCCCCGTCTGTCCGTTCGGACAGGCGTTTCTTGTACTTGGAGCAAACTCAATGTCTTTTGAATCGCTGGGCCTGGCGCCCTTCCTGCTGCGTGCGCTTGCCGAGCAGGGCTACGAAAACCCGACCCCGATCCAGCAGCAGGCGATCCCGCTGGCACTGGCCGGTCGTGACCTGCTGGCCGGCGCACAGACCGGCACCGGCAAGACCGCCGCCTTCGGCCTGCCGCTGCTGCAGCACCTGGGCACCGCCTCGCAGGAAGTGCGCAGCGGCCCGCGCAAGCCGCGCGCGCTGATCCTGGCCCCGACCCGCGAACTGGCCACCCAGGTGCACGACAGCCTGCGCGGCTACAGCAAGTACCTGCGCATTCCCAGCGCCTGTATCTACGGCGGCGTCGGCATGGGCAACCAGCTGGACATCCTGCGCCGTGGCGTGGACCTGCTGGTGGCCTGCCCGGGCCGCCTGATCGACCACCTGGAGCGCCGCAGCATCGACCTGTCCGGCATTGAACTGCTGGTGCTGGACGAAGCCGACCGCATGCTCGACATGGGCTTCCTGCCGTCGATCAAGCGCATCCTGGCCAAGCTGCCGAAGCAGAACCGGCAGACCCTGCTGTTCTCGGCCACGTTCGAGGACAACATCCGCCAGCTGGCGCTGGAGTTCATGCGCAACCCGGAACAGATCCAGGTGACGCCGAAGAACACCGTGGCCGAAACCATCACCCACCGCGTGCACCCGGTCGATGCCGGTCGCAAGCGCGACCTGCTGCTGCACCTGCTGGCGCAGGACAGCCGCGAGCAGACCCTGGTGTTCGCCCGCACCAAGCACGGCAGCGACAAGCTGGCCTCGTTCCTGGAAAAGTCGGGCATCAAGACCGCGGCGATCCACGGCAACAAGAGCCAGGGGCAGCGCCTGCGTGCACTGGGTGACTTCAAGGCCGGCCGCGTGACCGTGCTGGTGGCGACCGATATCGCTGCGCGCGGCATCGACATCAACGAGCTGCCGAAGGTGATCAACTTCGACCTGCCGATGGTGGCCGAGGACTACGTGCACCGCATCGGCCGTACCGGCCGCAACGGCGCGACCGGCCAGGCGATTTCGCTGGTGGCACAGGATGAAGTGAAGCTGCTGCGTGCCATCGTGCGCCTGCTGGGCCGCGACATGGACATCCGCGATGTACCGGGCTTCGAGCTGCAGGTGCCGATCCGCTGGGGCAACAGTGCACCGGGCAAGGCCGAGCACGATACTGGCGAGCGCGCACCGCGCAAGAGCCATGCGCGCCGTCCGCACGGTGATACGCCGCGCCACGCGCACGCAGGCCCGAAGAAGGCCGGCGGTGGCCGCCGCGAAGGCGGTGGCAATGGCCAGCAGCGTGCAGGTGCCGGCCAGGGCCAGCGCCGTGGTGGTGGCGGCAATGGTGGCGGCCGCGGTCGTGGCCAGGGTGGCAACGGCGGCGGTCGCGCCGGCTGATCCCAGCTGACATGGAGGGTGCTTCCCGCTGCGCGGGGGCTATCGAGGGACGGCGCTGACGCGCCGTCCTTTTTTGTTGCGGGCTACCGGGTGATAAAGCACGCGGTGGCAGTACCGAGGGCGAATGGGCATGGGGGCAGCGCAGAACACGCTGTAAATACGTCCATGTAAGCTCGATGGCGCCATCCATGGCGCCAACGGTTCTGCGCTGCCCCCATGCCCATCCGCTTCAAGCATTGCCTGCGCCTTCTTCTCCCGCCGGGTAGCCGGGAGAAGAAAAATCAAATTCAAATTCAAAGGCAAAAGCCGAAGTCGCAATTCCTGGCTTTGCTTTTGCTTTTGCCCTCGCTCCCGCCTTGGGGTCTGACGCGTCCGCGCCCGCTGGAATCTGTCTTGGGGAGGCCGGGCGGGCTGCGCAGGACCGTTGGCGCCATGGATGGCGCCATCGAGCCCCCAAGGACGGGTTTACGGCGTGTCCTGCGCAGCCCACCCGGCCTCCCCCACACGCATCAATCAAGGCGCGCAAACCCTCAACCCCGCGCTTTACTCGGATTCACCAGATTCCCGAAGAAGATCGCGTTGATCAGCAGTCGGTCCGTTCCGTGCCAGTACTTGCGGTGTGCCGGGTCATCGGCAAACAGCACCACGTTGCCCTGCCCCTGCGCCGACACCAGCAGCCACGCACTACCCGCCACCCGCGTGCGGTTGCGCTCGGACAAGTAACCGTTCACCCGCGGCGGCGTGTCGATGCGCACCACCGTGGAAAACGGGTTCGCGCTCGGCTGCAGCGTCACCGTGTTCTCCTTGTTGATCGCCAGCTGCCGGCGCGGCACGCCGAATGCCAGCGGATGGCTGGTATCCACGTCGGCACTGAGAATGTTGCCGCTGACCCGCTCGATCGCAGCGATGTCGCGCTGGTCGCCAAACGCGCGGCGGCTTGCATCAGCAGCGTCTTCTTCCTTGCCGAGCTTTTCGCCGTCGGCCAGCTTCTGCTCGATCGCCCACTTCGAGGCACTGCCGTAGGTCACCAGTGAACCTCCGGCCTGCACCCAGCGCTTCAGTGCAGCCACCGTCGTGGCATCGACGCCCGTGTAGGTGCCACCGGACAGCACGATCGTGGTGTAGCGGTCCAGCGGTACCTTGCCCAGCTGCTGCGGATCCAGCTTGCTGGCTGGCAACTGCAGCTGCTGGTCGAGCAGGAACCACGCCGATCCGATTTCGGTGGCGGCCACGCCCTCGCCCATCACCAGTGCCACCGCAGGCTTGCGCAGCGCCTTGACGCCGTCACTGCCGAGGTCGATGCCTTCGCGGCTGCGGCCGCTGGACAGCGCGTGGACCTGTACGCCCGCCTCGCGCGCGGCGGATGTCACTGTCTCGAGCAGCGCCGCGCCCTGCAGCGATTGCCCGGCAACCGGAATGACCAGGCTGCCGGCGGCGAAGCTGATGTCGCCCTGCGCGGTCGCGGTGGTGAACGGCTGGAATGCCGCGCGTGCATTCACGCCCTTGCCCTGCAGCGCGGCCAGCGCACGCCCGGCGTTGTAGTCGCGCCAGTCGATGGCGTAGGCGAATCCGGCCTCGCCGCCCAGCACCGCGCCCTGCTCCACCGGCAGCGCGGCCACGCGTGCGCCGCCTTCGATACGGCTGCGGCTGCCCGCAAAGGCCACGCCGTAGGCCGGTGCGATCGCATAGCTGGTGCTGCCGTAGAACACATCACCCTTGATCGGCGGCGTCTCGGCAAAGATCGAATGCACCAGCCGGAACTGCGCCTGCTGCACCGGCACCACGTAGGCGCTGCCGGCATCGAAGCGCTGCCCATCGACAGTGACGGCACGGTCCAGTGCGCGCACCTCGATCCGGTGCAACAGCAGCAGTTCCAGCAGGCGACGGGTCAGGGCCGGGTCATGCGCATCGCCGAACACGAAGCTCTTCACCGGCTGCTGCGCAGCCTGCTTCAGCGCGCTCTGGAAGAACTGCTTCTGCAGGTCGAACAGGCCGCTGCGCTCGGTCACCGCGCCACGCACCGTGCCCAGCCCGGTGGCGACCTGGTTGCGGATGGTGAAGGGGAAGGTCAGCAGGCCATTCACCGATTCCTGCACGCGGCCGCGCGAGCTGGCCTGCTCGACGGTAACGCCGACAGCGCCATGGAAGTCCGGATAGGTGGAACCGTACACCGGCGAGAAGTTGTCGAAATTCTCGCCGGTGTAGTACAGCGACCCCAGCGCATCCAGCGCCTGCGCGTGGTACTTGGCGAGGGTCTTGTTGAATTCATACGACGCCGCCGGAATCAGCGGACTGTGCATGCTCTTCGGCGAGGGCTCGAAGTAGTAGGTGCTGTCCTTGCCCATTTCGTGGAAGTCGATCTGCACGTTCGGGTACCACTGGTGGAACACCTCCACCTTCGGCCGTGAGTCCTGCTGGGTGAGGGCCAGCCAGTCGCGGTTGAGATCGGTGAAGTAGTGGTTGGTACGACCCTGCGGGAACGGCTCGACGTGTTCCTTGTCGGCGGGGTCGGCAGAAGCTGGGTCGGAGGCCCAGGCGTTGTGCCAGTTGGCAGCACGGTCACGACCATCCGGATTCTGCGCCGGATCGAACAGCACCACCGCCTGCTGCAGCCATTGCTGGGTTTCTGCGCTGTGGTTGGCCACCAGGTAGTACGCCGTCAGCATCGCTGCCTCGGCACTGGAGGTCTCGTTGCCGTGGACGCTGTAGCCCAGCCACACCACCACCGGGCTGTCACCGGCGGCGCTGCGCGGCTGCGCCGGATCGGCCAGGGTCGCGTGCTGCTGGCGGATCTGTTCCAGCCGCGCATGATTGCCTGCAGCGGTGACGGTGGCGATCAACAGCGGGCGGCCTTCATAGCTGCGGCCGATCTCGCGCACGCTGATCTTGTCCGAGCGTTTCGCCAGTTCCTGGAAGTACGCCACCAGCTGGTCGTGCCGGGTGTAACGGCTGCCGATCGGGTAGCCGAGGAACTGCTCCGGCGTCGGCACCGCTGCATCAAACGCCGCTGCGTCGGTGACCTGCGGAAAGAAGTACGCGCTCTGTGCCTGCGCCGGCTGCGGCGAGGACAGTGCGGTGGCGGTGGCAAGCAGCAACGGAAGAACGGCACGGCGATGCAAGGACACGGTGACTCCCTGGAACACAACGGCAGACGATCGCGCGACCGGTCCCCTCAGGTGACCGGCCGCGGCGGATGGATCAGAAGCGGTAATCGAAGCCCAGCGTGAAGTAGCGGCCACGCAGGTCGTACTGGCTGAAGTCGTACGGCGCGCGGATGCCCGGGAACGAGGCGTCATACGGCGGCGTCTTGTCGGCCAGGTTCTGCACCTTGGCATACACGGTCAGCTTGTCGATGCCGGTGTAGGCCAGGTACAGGTCGTACTGGCTGTAGCTGCCGACGCGCTGCTGCACGGCTTTGGCGGCGGTGCTGGCCTCCTGGCGGTAGCTGCTGGTGTAGTACCAGGTCACGGCTGCGTTGAAATCACCGTACTTCCAGTCCAGCGTGGTGGTGGCCTTGTCCTTGGGCAGGGTCGCGCCCAGGTTGCTGCCGGCGTAGTCGACCAGCGGCCCACCGACCACGGTCGGGCGACGGTAGTCGCGCACGTGGGTGTAGGCCGAGGACACGGTGAAGTCACCCAGTGCCGCGGTCGGGATGCGCTGGCGCAGCTCGACATCGATGCCCGAGGTCTTCAGCTCGCTCAGGTTCTGGTAGCGGTTGTAGACCGCCTGCAGCTTGCCACGCTCATCGCGCTGCACGGCGCCGGCCACGTTGTCGTTGACCAGGGTCTGGGTGTTGTTGGTGCCGACCAGGTTGTCCAGCTGGATGCGGTAGTAGTCCACGCTCAGGTTGGTGTTGGCCCACGGCGACAGCACCACACCGAAGTTGACGCTCCTGGTGCGCTCCGGCTTCAGTTCGTTGTTGCCGACGGTGAAGAAGGTGGGGTTCTGGCGCGAGCCCGGCACGTCCGGATCACGCGGGTCGACCACGCTGCCGTAGGCGATGCTGGTGCTGTTGGAGTTTTCCGACAGCGACGGTGCACGGAAGCCCTTCGACGCCGACGCACGCACCAGCAGGACATCCAGCGGCTGCCAGCGCAGGCCGATCTTCGGCGAGAACGCATCGCCGAAATCATCGTAGTGATCAGCGCGCGCGGCGGCGGACAGCTCCAGCGTCGAGGCCAGCGGCACGTTCACTTCGGCGTAGGCCGCGCTGACCTGGCGCTTGCCGTGCACTTCAGCAATGGCCGGGCGCACCTGCAGGCCGGCATCGATCTGCCACGGGTTGTTGGAGTCGAGCTTTTCGCGGCGCCACTCGGCACCCGCAGCGAAGCCGATCTCGCCGGCCCAGGTATGGCCCAGGCTGCCGGAAATCTTCGCATCGATGCCCTGCAGCTTGGATTCGGCCGGACGCAGCGTGGCGATGTTGATCGAATCACGCACCGACTGCGGCGTGGCTGCCGGGTTGAGCAGGTTGTAGCTGCCCGTGGCCAGCGCATCGGCCAGCGCCCAGCGGTTGGCGAAGCCACCGGACACGCTCTCGCGCTCGCTGCTGCGTGCACCGAACGCGGCCACTTCCCAGTCCCACGACGCGGTGGTGCCACGCAGGCCGAACACGCCGCGGTAGGCGGTGGAACGGTTGGTCTTGATCGTGCCGCCCAGGTCGAAGAAGGTGTACTCGATCGGGATCGCGCGGCCGTACGGGTTGTACGGATTGTTGGCCGGCAGCAGCGACGACACCGGCTCGGCCAGTCCGCTGTTCGCGTTCAGTGCGAAGCGGCCGCTCTCCAGGGTGAAGAACGGGCTGCTGCCGAACCACGCAGCACTCTTGATCTGGCTGTACAGCACTTCGCCGAACGCTTCGACGTTGTCGTTCAGGCGGAAGGTACCGTTGGCGTAGGCCTGGTAGCGCTTGGTCGAGGGGATCAGCGTGGTGAACGGTGCCTGGTTGAAGCCGCAGGTGTCGCCGGCCAGGCCGTCGATCGGTGCGCTGGCCACGCGGGTGGTGCCGGTCGGGCAGTTACCGTTGGCATCGAGCATCGGCACCGAGACGCCGTTGACCAGGTAGCGCGCGCCCTTGGCCGACCAGCCGTTCCAGCGGCCACCCGGCTTGTCGGTGTAGATGCCGCTCCTGGTCAGGTTGCGTTCGTCCTGGTCCAGGCGCTCGCGGTTGTACCCCTGCAGGCTGAAGAGGATGTTGTAGCCATCGGTGTCGAGATCACCCAGGCCGCCGACGAACTTCAGGTTCTGCTCGTGCAGGCCGCCCTGGTCGGCACCGCCGAAGCTGCCGCCGATCTCGGCGCCTTCGAAGTTCTGCCGGGTGATGATGTTGACCACGCCGGCCACGGCGTCGGAGCCGTACACCGCCGAGGCGCCGTCCTTGAGCACCTCAATGCGCTCGACCGCGACCAGCGGCAGCGCATTGAGATCGACGAAGGTGTCGGACAGGCCACCGGCCGGGAAGCCGTAGTTGGCCAGGCGACGGCCGTTGAGCAGCACCAGCGTGTTTTTCTGCGACAGGCCACGCAGGCCGATGCCGGCCGAGCCGGACGCCCAACCATTGTTGGTGGTTTCGTTGCTGGCGTTGCCGGTGTTGGCCGAGATCGAACGCAGCACATCGGCCACGGTGGCCTTGCCGGTCTGTTCCAACTGTTGGCGGCCGATCACCTGCACCGGGTTGGAGGCCTCGGTATCGGTGCGCTTGATGTTGGAACCGGTGACGCGCACGGCGGCCAGGGTACTGGCTTCGCCACTGGCATCGGCGGAGGTTTCGGCGGCGGCGGACAAAGGCGCGGCCAGAGCGACGGCCAGGGCCGCCACGAGCAGGGTGTGCTTGGGCATGACGATGTGGGGGAGGTGGAAAGGGCGACGTAGTTCCGCAGTAGTCCATGCCTGGCCGGGGTCCGGCCAATAACATCTCTTCATACGGATATAAGAGAAACTATCATCTCTTCATCCGGATGGAAAGAGTTACTTCACGAAAGCCCAACATCCGCTCAGGATGGCCGGCCACCTGCGGCGTACAATCGCGCCATGGAAATCTTCAAAGTCTTCATGCTCGAGGCGGCGCACCGCCTCCCCAACGTGCCGCCGGGGCACAAGTGCGCGCGCCTGCATGGCCACTCGTTCCGGGTGGAACTGAAGGTCGAGGGCGAGCCGGGGGCGCAGACCGGCTGGATCATGGACTTCGGCGACGTGAAGGCGGCCTTCCAGCCGATCTACGACCGCCTGGACCATCACTACCTCAATGACATCCCCGGCCTGGAGAACCCGACCAGCGAGAACCTGGCGGTGTGGATCTGGAACGAACTCAAGCCCAGCCTGCCGGCGCTGAGCGAGATCACCGTGCACGAAACCTGCACCTCCGGCTGCCGCTACCGCGGCCCGACGGCCTGATCAACCCATTGATCTGAAAGGTGTTTCAAAGGCGCCTTGGGCGCCTTTGTTATTTTTGTTGCATTGCCGCATCAACGGCGTATGCTGCAATGCATCAAGCCACTCCCTGATGCCCCCATGGCCGCCGCCTTCAGCGATCGCTTCAGTGATGCCACCCGCCAGCTCGCCGCCGCGGCAACGCGCGCGAACCGGTTGGCGTTGGAGAACGCGGAAAGCATGTTCGGCGTGCAGCTGAAGGCGATGGAGCGCAACCTGACCGCGACCGGCGGCTGGTTGGGTGAACTGGCCCGTAGTGACGACACGGCCGGGATGCTCAACAAGGGCGCACTGCTGTGGCAGGACAACCTGCAGCGGCTGGGCCAGGCCCATCAGGACGTGGTCGGTCTCGGCCTGCAGGCCGGCAAGGCCTGGTCCGAACTGGTGCAGGGCTACAACGAATCAACGGCGGACGCGAACAACCACTGACGCGACGCAACGCTCATTGCGTGGGTCCCTCCCCCCACGCAATCCGGACCCGGCAGATCCCTCCCTCTGCCGGGTCTTTTTTTGCCTCGCGTTTGGCTACCGAAGTGCGTCTTCGCCCGACGTCTCTGCGAGCTGAAGGGCCCCGTCGGGGCAGGCAGGGGCTTGGGCAAATGTCCCCCGGCGCCGGCCGTTGGCCGTCACCTCCTCCTTTACTTTGCCCAAACCCCTGCCCGCCCCGACGAGGCTCGGCCTGCGGTGAGGAAAGCGCAGCACGCGCGGCCGCCTTTCAAGGAAGCGCCGACAAACTCCGAACGCCGGGCGTAGGCCCTTGCGTACGAAGTAAAGGGGGAGGTGACGGCCAACGACCGGCGCCGGAGGACATTCGTACGCAAGGGCATCCGCCCGGCGCCACGCAGAATGAATCCGCCACACGCGTGTCTTCGTCCGATTCCCCGCGAACTGACGGGCCCCGCCGAGACAGGCATGGGCCTGGGCAAATGTCCCCCGGCGCCGGCCGTTGGCCGTCACCTCCTCCTTTACTTTGCCCAAACCCCTGCCCGCCCCGACGAGGCTCGGCTTGCGGCAGGAAAGGAAAAGCGCAGCGCTCGCGGCGCCTTTCAACGAGGCGTCGACGAACTCCGAACGCAGGGCGTAGGCCCTTGCGTACGAAGTAAAGGGGGAGGTGACGGCCAACGGCCGGCGCCGGAGGACATTCGTACGCAAGGGCCTACGCCCTGCGCCACGCAGAACAAACCGCGAAGGAATCTCAACGCCCGCGATTGACGTGCCAGTGCTGGTGCCACGCCTGGAACATCAGCACGTTCCACAGGTGCGTGTGCCACTTGCGTTCGCCACGCAGGAACGCTTCCCAGATGCCGCGCACGCGTGCCGCATCGAAGCAGCCCTGGTTGCGCAGCAGCTGCGGGTCCAGCAGTGCCTCCGCCCAATCGCGCAGCGGGCCCGCCAACCAGCGCGCCATCGGCGGTCCGAAGCCGCGCTTGGGGCGATACACCAGCGGCTCCGGCAGATAGCGTGCCAGCAGATGCTTGAGGATCCGCTTGTGCTCCCCATCGTGGTACTTCAGGTGCTGCGGCAGGCGCCAGGCCAACCGCACCACCTCCATGTCCAGCAGCGGCGCGCGCGTCTCCACGCCCGCCGCCATGCCCGCACGATCGACCTTGGCGAGAATGCCTTCGGCCAGGTCCATGCGGAAATCCAGCAGCTGGATGCGGGCCTCGGCCGGCAGCGCCGTGTCCTGCTGCTGGAAGATCGTCATCGGCTCGCGTGCACCCAGCACCACCTGCGCCGGCTGCCGCCAGCGCGTCACGCGCTGCAGGTAGTGACCTTCCACGTCGTTGGCGGCGACTTCCGCCACCAGTGCGCGCCAGCCGCCCAGGCGGCCGCGCTCGACATTCATGCGGTTGCCGCTGCGCCGCGCCAGATCACGCACCCAGTCCGGCAGGCCACCGCACAGGCGCGCATTGCGCAGCGCGCGGCCATAGCTGGGGTGGCCGAAGAACAGTTCATCGCCACCGTCGCCGGTGAGGGCCACCGGCTTGCGCGCGCCCAGCAGTTCACTGGCCAGCAGGGTCGGCAGCTGCGAGGCATCGGCGAACGGTTCGCACCAGACCTGCGGCAGCCGCTGCAGCAGATCCAGGCCTTGTCGCGCGTCCATCCGGTGCAGGTGGTGTTGCACGCCCAGATGCCGCGCGACCTGCGAGGCCCAATCGCTCTCGTCATGGCCGGGATCGTCGAAGCCAACCGTCCACGCTTCGATCGGAAGCGTCGACTGTGCCTGCATCATCGCCGTCACCAGCGAGGAATCGGTGCCGCCGGACAGGAACGCGCCGCAGGCCAGCGGCGAATGCATGCGTGCGGCGATGGCCTTCTGCAGCACAGCTTCCAGCTGGTCGGTCGCCTGCTCGAGGCTCGGCGCCGGCTGCAGCGGTTCCTGCAGTGCGCTCTGCATCGCATCGCGTGCGCACCAGTAGCGTGAACCACCCTGTGCGGCCTGGCTGGAGCCGCCAGCCGCATGGTCATTCAGATCGATGCGCAGCATCGCGCCTGCCACCAGCTTGTGGATGCCGCGGTAGATGGTGTGCGGTGCCGGCACGTAGTCATGGCGCAGCAGCAGGCTCAGCGCATCCTGGTCGATGCTCGGGGCGAAACCGGCAAAGGCCTGGAGTGCCTTCATTTCCGAGGCGAACAGGAACCGGCCCTGGTACCAGCCGTAGTACAGCGGCCGCTCGCCAACCGGGTCGCGGGCCAGCCACAGTTCGCGCGACTCGCGGTCCCATACGCTGAAACCGAACGCGCCCTCGATGCGGGAAAGCGCCCGTTCCACGCCCCATTCGATGATCGCCTGCAGCAGCAGCCGCGCATCGCTGCAGCTGCGTGGCAGATCGCGCAGCTGCGACTGCAGGTCGGCCCGGTTGTACAACCGGCCATCCAGGCACAGCACGTAACGGCCACAGTCCGAACTCAGGGGCTGCAACGGCGTATCGGTTGGCGCCCGGCAGTGGCCCAGCGCCAGGCCGGCCTCGGCGTCGGTCCAGTAGCCGATGCGCCCCCGGCCGCGCTGCTGAAGGGCGCGCAGCATTGGCGCCAGCTGCTGCAGCAGGTGTTCGTCCTCGGCGGGCGGCAGCCAGGCCCCGACCACGCCGCTCATCGGGCACCTCCGCAGCGGCAGCGGCGGGACGGGTTCAGCAGGCAGGCGGCGGCGGGCGACATGGGAGCGACACGCGGAGCGGAGGAGACTCCATGCTCGGCCCGCCCTCGGCCCTGCGTCAGTCGCTTTGCTGTCAGCGATGGTCACCGTGCGTATCACGAAGGTAACGTTTTGTAACAGCATCAGGCTATGCTGGACGCCAAGTTGTTGCCAGGCCTGAGGCCCGGCCCGTGCGCCAGCAACCCCGGCTGAATGGCGCCCGCCCCCGGGACCCGGGCGGCCCGAAGGCTGGGATAGCATCGCCGCGCTCGTGCCGTGGCGGTACGTGTGCGTCCACGGAGGCCTTGAAAATGCTGGATATCGTACTGGTCGAAGACGATGCCCGCCTGGGTACGATGGTCAGCGACTATCTGCAGCGGCATGGCTACCAGGTGGCCCACGAGCGCAGCGGTGAGCGTGCGGTGGCCCGGATCCTGGCCGACAAGCCCGCCCTGGTCCTGCTCGATGTCGGCCTGCCCGACCAGGATGGTTTCGAAGTGTGTCGGCAGATCCGCCCCCACTATGACGGCATCATCTGCGTGCTGACCGCCCGCACCGACAACATCGACCAGGTGCTGGGACTGGAACTGGGCGCCGATGATTACATCGGCAAGCCGATCGAACCACGGGTGCTGCTGGCCCGCCTGCGCGCCCACCTGCGCCGCCACCGCCGGGTCGAACCACGCGACGGCAGCCTCCGCTTCGGCGAGCTGAGCATCGACCCGTCCACCCGCAATGTGCACCTGCAGGGCGCGCTGCTGGAGCTCACCACTGCCGAGTTCGACCTGCTGTTCCTGCTGGCCAGCAATGCCGGCCAGATCCTGGACCGCGATGCGCTGCTGCGCGGCCTGCGCGGGATCGCCTTCGACGGCCTGGACCGTTCGATCGACGCCCGCATCTCACGCCTGCGCCGCAAGCTGGGCGACAACCCGGAGCAGCCGGAACGGATCAAGACCGTGCGGGGCCGCGGCTACCTGTTCAGCCGCTCGGCATGGGGATGAAGCGCACGCCCTCGGCGATGCGCGGCCACGCCTTCCACTTCCTGCGCTACGGCATCGGCTTCCTGGTTGCCCATCTGTTGCTGATCGTGCTGGGACTATGGGCCTGGGATGCGCTGCTGGAAGACCGCACCGAAGCCGGACTGCAGGCCGAAATGCGTGGCACCCATGCCCTGCTGCAGCACCGCTTCGCCGAAACCCCGCGCGAGCAGTGGCCGACGCTGGCGCGCGAACTGGACGCCGACTTCGCCTATGCCCTGCGCATGGTGCCGTTGGCAGAGGCGATGAAGGCGCTGCCGGCCAGCCAGCGCCCCCCCCTTCAGCAACGGCCGGGTGCAGATCGACCTGGAGCACATGCGCAGCCTGCAGCGGATCGGCGACAGCGACTACGCGGTGATGCTTGGGCCGTTGGACGAAGCGCTGCCTGACGAGGGCTGGCAGGACAGCGAAGTGTCAGGCGTGGCGATCCTGCTGCTGATCCTGATGGTGGCCGTGGCGCTGCCGATGTACGTGATGGTCTACCGCCTGTGGCGCGACGTCTCGCAGCTGGCACAGGCCGCCCGGCAGATGCGCGACGGACAGCTGGACACGCGCGCCCCGCGCGCCGGCACAGCGCTGGTGCGGCCGCTGGCCAATGCCTTCAATCACATGGCCGAGCAGCTGCAGCAGCTGCTGGAAAGCCAGCGCGTGCTGGCGCAGGCAGTGGCGCACGAAGTCCGCACGCCGCTGGCGCGGATGCGTTTCGGCCTGGCCGACCTGGAGGACACCGCGCTGGACGAGATCCAGCGCGATGCCTTGGGCGGCCTGCGCACTGATGTCGATCGGCTGCAGCACCTCACCGATGCCGGCGTCGAGTACGCCGCACTGGGCCGCTGCCATCAGCTGACCCGCCAGCGCCTGCAGCTGGCGGCACTGGTACGTGGCGTGGTGGCCCAGTTCGCACCGCTGCCGATGCCGGTACAGCAGGTGCTGTCGCCAGCGGGCCTGGTCAACGTCAACCGGCACATGCTGGAACTGGCATTGCGCAACCTGCTCGGCAATGCCCTGCGCTATGCGCGGCGGCAGATCCGTATCGCCAGCACGGTCAACGACGGCTGGCTGTGCCTGCAGGTGGAGGACGATGGCCCCGGCATCGCACCCGAACTGCGCGGCCAGGTGCTGCAACCCTATGTGCGGCTGGATCCGGGTAGCCCCGGTTTCGGCCTCGGACTGGCGCTGGTGCAGGTGGTGGCCGACAAGCATGGCGGCCAGGTCGAAGTAACCGATTCGGAGCTGGGTGGTGCCTGCATCCGACTGCACCTGCCGCTGGAAAGTGGCGCTGCCGTGGAGTGCGATGCGGCCTGCTAGGCCGCTGGTTCCGCACGCGGCAACGCAAACGCGAACAACGCGCCGCGCTCGCTGTCACGCAGTTCGATGCGACGGCCGTGCAACTGCACGATGCGCTGCACGATCAGCAGGCCCAACCCGCCGTTCTCTCCACGTCGCGCGCCCAGCGCGGCCGGTGCCTGGAACAGCTGCGTGCGCAGTGCAGGGGCAACACCAGGTCCATCATCGGCCACGCTCACCTCCACGCTGTCCGGCGTCGCACGCAGGCGCACATCGATCCGCCCGCCGTCGGGCGCATGCCGCAGCGCGTTGTCGAGCAGGTTGGTCAGCACCCGCTCGACCAGGCCCAGATCGGCGCGCACCAGCGGCAGGCCGGGCGGGAAGTCCGCGTGCAGGTACTGGTTGCGAGCCTGCGCCGCCAGCTCGAATTTCTGCAGCACGTCCTGCAGCAGCTCCGGCAATGCGAACACCTCCCACTCCAGGCGCACTTCGCCATGTTCCAGCCGCGCCAGCTCGAACAGCGCACGCGCAAGCCGGCCAACCTTGGCGCTCTGCGCCAGCGCGATACCGAGGTAGCGGCGGCGCTCGTCCGGCGACAGCGTGGCGTCCTTCAGCGCCAGCGTTTCCAGATAGCCATGCAGCGACGACAACGGCGTGCGCAGGTCATGCGAGATGTTGGCGACCAGCTCGCGGCGCTGCAGGTCCTGCTGGCGCAGCTGCTGCCACTGCTCGCCCAGCCGCTGCGCCATCTGCGCGTGTGCGTGCTCGAGGATCACCAGCTCGTCGCGCTCACCGGGGCGCAGCGGCTCCGGCGGCGCCAACGGCGTGGGTGCGTCGATGTCGAAGGCCTGGATGCGCCGGGTCAGCCGCCGCAGCGGGCGCGTCACCCAGTAGAAGGCCACCAGCCCGGCCAGCAGGCCCAGGCTGCCGACCAGCATCACCGACCACAGCGTGGTGTTCCACTGGCTGCCGGCGGCAAGGTCGTCGGACAGCATCTGACGGTGTTCGCCGACCAGCACCACGTACACATAACCGGCCTGGCGACCCTGCACGATCAGCGGCGCGGCACTGAACACCTTGCGGCCGTCCGTGCTGCGCGGGTCATCGCCCAGGATCGGCAACGGCGCACCGGCCAGCAGCCGGCGCAGCGGTGCCACGTCCACCCGGTTGCGCACCAGATGGCCTGTCGGCGCATCGTGGCCGAGGATGCGGCCCTGGTCGTCCAGCAGGTAGACCTCGACGCTGGGGTTGACCGCCATCAATTGGCCGAACAGCGCGCGCACCGCGGCATCACGCATGCCGCTGGTATCCATCAGTTCGCTGCGCTGGGCAATGTGCTCGGCCAGGCCCAGCGACAACCGCTGCACCACTTCCTGCTCGTGGCGAGTGTTGGCGCGCATCTGCAGCGCCAGCAACGCCATGCAGCACATCAGCATCAGCGCAGCGATCACCGCCGCCAGCTTCTGCCACAGGTTCGGCTTGATCATGCCGCCGCCCCGGCAGGATCGACCAGCTTGTAGCCACGGCCCCACACCGTCAGCAGCCGCCGTGGATTGGCCGGGTCCGGCTCGATCTTGCTGCGCAGGCGATTGATGTGAGTGTTGACCGTGTGCTCGTAGCCATCGTGCTGGTAGCCCCAGACCTGGTTGAGCAGTTCCATGCGCGCGAACACCTGGTCCGGATGACGGGCGAAGAACAGCAGCAGGTCGAACTCGCGCGGGGTCAGCTCCAGTGCGTTGCCATCCACCGAGGCGGTACGCGCGACCGGGTCCAGCTGCAGGCCGCCCAGCTCGATCGCGCCGGCATCGATGCGCGCGCTCTGCGCCATCGCCTCGGCCCGGCGCAGCAGCGCACGCACGCGGGCCACCAGTTCCGGCATCGAGAAGGGCTTGGCCAGGTAATCATCCGCACCCAGTTCCAGGCCGACGATGCGCTGCGTTTCGCTGCCACGCGCACTGATGATGATGATCGGCACATAGCGCGCCATCGCGCGTGCACGCTGGCACACCTGCAGGCCGTCCACGCCGGGCAGCATCACGTCCAGCACCAGCGCATCCCATGGCCCTTCCTGCTCCAGCAGGCGCAGGCCGGCATCGCCGCTGGCGGCATGGGCGACGTCGTAGCCCTCATCGCCCAGATGCATGCGCAGCAGGTCGGCGATGTGGGCATCGTCTTCAACGATCAGCACGCGTTTGGTGGACATCGGCAGCTCGGGGCCAGTGGGGAGGCTGGCTGCATTGTGGCGCGGGATGGACGCCGATACCTCACGAAAAATTGAATCCTGCGTGAGGATTCGTTGACCCGGGCGGGCGCAGCATGGCCCCGTCGCCCCTTCCCGGAGTCCGCCATGTCCCTTACCCGACGCCATCTGCTGGGCCTGGGCGGTGTTGCCACCGCCGCCGGCCTGCTCGGCCTGGGGGCCTGCAGCCGTGCCGCCCCGGCCGCCGCTGAAGCGCGCCCGTCGCGACAGTTCGAGGTCATGCGCAGCGATGCCGACTGGCGCCAGCGCCTGACCCCGGCGCAGTACGCAGTGCTGCGCCAGCAGGCGACCGAGCGCCCGTACAGCAGCCCGCTCAACAAGGAACACCGGCAGGGCACGTTTGCCTGCGCCGGCTGTGCGCTGCCGCTGTTCTCCTCCTCCACCAAGTTCGAGAGCGGCACCGGCTGGCCCAGCTTCTGGGCGCCGCTGCACAACGCCATCGGCGAAGACCGCGACGTCACCTTCGGCATGCTGCGGGTGGAGGTGCACTGCCGCCGCTGCGGTGGCCACCTCGGTCATGTGTTCAACGACGGGCCTCGCCCAACCGGACTTCGCTACTGCATGAACGGCGCAGCGATGGTGTTCGTTCCCGGTGCCGCTGAGGGCGGTACTGCCGATGGCTGGCGGGTGCCGGTCGGTTCTTCCCCTGCTTCCGGAGCCTGACGATGCTGCTGTTGCTGCTTGCCTACCTGGGGGGCGCGCTGACCCTGCTCAGTCCCTGCATCCTGCCGGTGCTGCCGTTCGTGTTCGCCCGTGCCGACCGCCCCTTCCTGCGCAGCACGCTGCCGCTGCTGCTGGGCATGGCACTCACCTTCACCGTGGTCGCCAGCCTGGCTGCGGTGGGCAGCCAATGGGTGGCACAGGCCAACCAGGTCGGACGCTGGATCGCCCTGCTGCTGATGGCGCTGTTCGCACTGGCATTGCTCTGGCCTCGACTGGCCGACCATCTGCTGGCGCCGTTCCAGCGCGTGGGTGCCCGCTTGAGCGCGCGTGCCGATGCGACCGACGCAGCGGGGCGTGGCGGTGCGTGGACCTCGCTGCTGATCGGCATCGCCACCGGCCTGCTGTGGGCGCCCTGCGCCGGGCCGATCCTCGGCCTGGTGCTGACCGGTGCCGCGCTGCACGGGGCCAGCGCCGGCACCAGCACGCTGCTGCTGGCCTACGCACTGGGCGCGATTACCGCACTGGCGCTGGCGGTATGGGTAGGTGGCCGCGTGTTCCGCGCGCTGCAGGCGCGGCTCGGCCTGGGCGATGTGCTGCGCAAGGTGCTGGGCGTGGCCGCCTTGCTGGCGGTGGTGGCGATCGGCCTGGGCTGGGATACCGGCCTGCTGACCCGCCTGTCCACGGTCAGCACCGCGCGCATCGAGCAGGGCCTGCTGGATGCCGTTCCCGGTGCGCAGCCGGCAGCACCGTCGATGATGATGGCGGGCCCCGATGCGGGTGCCAATGCACCGCTGCCAGTGGAAGGCACCCTGCCCGCGCTGGATGGTGCCACCGGCTGGCTCAACAGCCCGCCGCTGACGGCCCAGCAGCTGCGCGGCAAGGTGGTGCTGGTCGATTTCTGGACGTACTCGTGCATCAACTGCCTGCGCGCGATGCCGTTCGTGCACGAATGGGAGCGCCGTTATCGCGACCACGGCCTGGTGGTGATCGGCGTGCACACCCCGGAGTTCGCCTTCGAGCGTGACCCGCGCAACGTCATGAAGGCGGTGCAGCAGCTGAAGGTCGAGTACCCGGTGGCGCTGGACAACCAGTACACGATCTGGCGCGCGTTCAACAACCGCTACTGGCCGGCGCAGTACTTCGTCGATGCGCAGGGCAACATCCGCGGCCACCAGTTCGGCGAGGGCAACTATGCGCGTTCGGAACAGGTGATCCGCCGCTTGCTGACCGAGGCCGGCCAGACGAACCTGCCACCGCCGGCCGATCCGGCCGCCGCCGATCTGAAGGGCGTGGCTGCGCAGGCCGACATGGGCAATCTGCGCTCGCCGGAAACCTATCTGGGCCACGCCCGTGCCGAGCAGTTCGCCTCGCCCGGTGGGCAGCGCAGCGACGCCGCGTTCGACTACACGTTGCCGGCCACCCTGGCGTTGAACCAGTGGGGCCTGTCCGGACGCTGGACCGTTACCGACGAGGCTGCGCAGCTGCAGCAGGCCGGTGGCCGCATCGCCTTCCAGTTCCATGCGCGCGACCTGCACCTGGTGCTGGCACCGGGCCAGGAAGGAAAGCCGGTGCGCTTCCGCGTCCTGCTGGATGGCAAGCCATTGCCCGCCACCGATGCCGGCACTGATGTCGGCGTCGATGGCAGCGGCGTGGTCGACGAGCACCGCCTCTACCAGCTGGTGCGCCAACGCGGCACGGTCAGCCCGCACCGCTTCGAGATCGAATTCCTCGATGCGGGCGTGCAGGCCTATGCCTTCACCTTCGGTTGAACCGGGAGGACACGATGAAATTCTCCTTTGAACAGGGCATTGCCGCTGGCGTTGCCGGACTGGTGGCCACGGCACTCATCGCCGGCGTGCTGCTCGTTGACCATGGCGCCATCGCGGCACCGGTCGAAGCCAGCGCGCAGACCCAGGCACTCCCTGTACCCACGGGCGACGCTGCGTTCCGCGATGACGCCACCCACGCCAGCGTGGTGTTTGCCGGCGGTTGCTTCTGGGGCGTGCAGGGCGTGTTCCAGCATGTCAAAGGCGTGAGTAATGCGGTGTCCGGCTACATCGGTGGCAGCGCTGCCAATGCCCGCTATGAGCGGGTCAGCAGCGGTCAGACCGGTCATGCCGAAGCGGTGAAGGTCGACTACGACCCACGCCAGGTCAGCTATGGGCAGTTGATGCAGGTGTTCTTCTCGGTGGTGCACGACCCGACCCAACTCAACCGCCAGGGGCCCGACCACGGCAGCCAGTACCGGTCGGCGATCTTCACTGATGACGCCCGCCAGCAGGCAGCCAGCCGCGCCTACATCGCCCAGCTCGGCCAGGCCGGCAGCTACCGCGCACCGATCGTCACCCAGCTGGTCAGCGGCCAGCGCTTCTACCCGGCCGAGAGCTACCACCAGAACTACATGACCAACTACCCGCAGGCCGCCTACATCCGCTACTACGACGCGCCGAAGCTGGCCGCGCTGGGCAGGCAGTTCCCGGCGTTGTACCGGCGCGATGCGGTGCTGGTGCCGATGCGCTGACGGCATTTCCGTGGGGCCGGCTGGCGCTCGGTGACGCTCCTGCCAATGCGGTAACGCCCCGGGTAGTGCCGGCCGCTGGCCGGCTCCTGCGGTTCCAGGGATTGCCGGCCAGCGGCCGGCACTACCAAAAAAAGACGCACGGCCATCCAGCCGTGCGCTTGGAAAGTACCGGCCGTGCCCCGATCAGGCCCGGCCGACAACGACATGCTAGGCTCGCCGCCATCATGGGTACAGCACCAGGCGGTGGGAAATTCGATGGATACAGATGATCAGAGCGCGATGATCCCCCCCCGCTACCAACGGCTGTCCGACGAACTGGCCGAGGCCATCCATGGCGGCCGGCTTCCGGTAGGCAGCCGCCTGCCCTCGCTGCGGCAGATGGCCCTGCAGCGCCGGCTCAGCCTGAACACGGTGATCGCCGCCTACCGCCAGCTGGAAGACGCCGGTCTGGTCATTCCGCGGCCCAAGGCCGGCTTCGAGGTCGCGCCGCGGCTGTCGGTGCCGGAACGTTCGCTGCGCGACACACCTTCTGCGCCCACCGCGCCGCTGCAGCAGGTACTGATGGCCCGCGTGCTGGAAGCACAGCGCCGCCCCGGCGTGATCGACCTGGCCTTTGCCGGCCCGCGCGGTCGCCAGTTCTACCCCGGCGCGCAGCTGGCCAAGCACACGGCGCAGGTACTGCGCCATGGCCAGCAGACCGTGGAGACCTATGCACGCCCCAACGGCTCGCCACGGCTGCTGGCGCAGATCGTGCGCCGCGGCCCGCGCATGGGCCTGCATACCCACAGCGAACGCCTGCTGCTGACCCACGGTGCGATGGAAGGGCTGCAGCTGGCGCTACGCGCGGTCACCCAGCCCGGTGATGCGGTCGGCATCGAGGCGCCGTCCTACTTCAACCTCTACCCGTTGCTGGCCAACCTCGGCCTGCAGGCCATCGAACTGCCCACCCATCCGCAGTTCGGCCTGGATGTGGATGCGCTGGACGCGCTGCTGGAGCACACGCCGCTGGCCGCACTGGTGGTGATGCCGACCGTGCACAACCCGCTCGGCTGCACCATGCCGACCGCCGCCAAGCAACGCCTGGCCGAACTGGTCAACGCACGCCAGCTGCCGCTGATCGAAGATGCGGTGTATGCCGAGCTGCAGTTCTGCGAACCGCCGGCACCGCTCCTGAAGGCCTTCGATCGCGATGGCTGGGTGATGGTGGTCGGCGGCTTTTCCAAGACGCTGGCGCCGGATTACCGCATCGGCTGGCTCGATGGCGGCCGCTTCGCCGAGCGCATCGCGCTGCTGAAATTCCAGTCCACCGGCGGCGAGCCGCAGCTGCTGGGCGACGCGGTGGCGGCCTATCTGGAGGCGGGCAGCTACGAGCACCACCTGCATCGCATGCGCCGCCTGTACCGCGAACAGGTCGGACGGCTGCGCCAGCTGGTGGCCGAACACTTCCCGGCCGGCACCCGCGCCACCGAACCGCAGGGTGGCTTCCTGCTGTGGCTGGAACTGCCCGGCGTGGACACGCGCGAGCTGTTCGAGCGTGCCCTGCAGGAGGACATCGTTTTCATGCCCGGCCAGGTGTATTCACGCGGCGCGCGGTATCGCCATTGCCTGCGGCTGTCGTGCTGCCAGACGCTGGATGCACGCTTCATCGGCGCGGTGGAGCGGTTGGGTGCGATCGCGCGGGAGCTGGCGGCCGCAGCACGGTAGTGCCGGCCGCTGGCCGGCAACTGCATGGACGTGATTCATCGAGGTTGCCGGCCAGCGGCCGGCACTACCCCAGGTCAATCGAGCAGATGCGTGCTCAGGATCTGGCCATCCGCGCCCGGAAGGTGTGGCAGCCGGCCCCAGCACGGCATCGGCAGGCGCTGCTGCAGCGTTGCGATGTTCTCATCCTGGCGCTGCATCGCCGGGTCGATGTGGTTGCCGATCCAGCCCAGGCACTCCACGCCGCTGGCCTGCAGCGACTGCGCGGTCAGTCGCGCGTGGTTGACGCAGCCCAGCCGCATGCCCACCACCAGCAACACCGGCAACCGCAATGCGCGCACCAGGTCGAGCTGGTCGAGCGTGGCCGAGACTGGTGCCAGCCAACCGCCAACCCCCTCGACCACCACGACATCGGCCTGCGTGCGCAGCCGCTCGAACGCTGCCATGATTGGCGCCAGCTCCACCTGCACGCCGTCCTCGGCAGCGGCCAGCTCCGGTGCCAGCGGCTGGCGCAACGCATATGGGTTCAGATCGGCATAGTCCGGTACCGGCCAGCTGGCCGCCTGCAGCGCCAATGCGTCTTCGTTGCGCAGGCCCTGGCCCAGGTCTCCGCTGCCGCTGGCCACCGGCTTCATGCCCACCGCACGCAGGCCGCGCCGGCGCAGTGCGTGCAGCAGCGCGGTGCTGGCCGCGGTCTTGCCGATCTCGGTATCGGTGCCGGTGACGAACAGGGCGGGCGGCAGCGTGGCGGGCAACGGCATCGACGGGCTCCAACAGGGCAACAGTGTGTGCATTATCGCTGGCCCGGCACGCTTGCTAGACTGCTGGCATGTTCGCCAATGCCTCGCTCACCGGCAGCAAGCCGGAACAATACGCCCAGCTGCTGGAACAGGCCCGTGGCCTGGTCTACGCCGAGTCCGACCGCATCGCCAACGCGGCCAACCTCTCGGCCCTGGTCTACCACGCCCTGCCCGACCTGAACTGGGTGGGCTTCTACCTGTACGACGGCAAGGAACTGGTGGTCGGCCCGTTCCAGGGCCTGCCGGCCTGCGTGCGCATCCCGTTGGACAAGGGCGTGTGCGGTGCTGCCGCCAGCCAGCGCGTGACCCAGCGCGTAGAGGACGTCGACGCCTTCCCCGGCCACATCGCCTGCGATTCGGCCTCGCGCTCGGAACTGGTGGTGCCGCTGCTGCGCGGCGATGAACTGATCGGCGTGTTCGACTTCGACAGCCCGAAGGTGGGCCGCTTCGATGCCGACGATCAGGCTGGCCTGGAAGCCATCGCCCGCGTGTTCGTCGAGGCGCTGGGATGAGCGCACCGAAGCTGCGCAACATCGGCCCGAAAAGTGCGGCGTGGCTGCGCCAGGTCGGCCTGCGCAGCCGCGACGACCTGGTCGCGATCGGAGCCGTCGGCGCCTTCGTCAAGGTCAAGCGCGCCGGCTTCAAGCCCAGCCTGAACCTGCTGTACTCGCTGGAAGGCGCGTTGCTGGACTGCCATTGGCAGGAGCTGAGCGAGCCACAGCGTGAAGCACTGGTGCAGGATTACGAAGCACGCATCGCTGCGCATCCGCTGAAGGCAGCCGGCCCGGCGTCGGGCCCGGTGCATGAGCAGCGCTTCGATGCCGACGATGACGCTGAGGACAGCGTGCCCGAGGGCGCGGACGAGGATTGAGGCCTCCGCGTTCCTGGGGATGCCGGCCAGCGGCCGGCACTACCAGTGTGATGCGGGATCGGTAGCGCCGGGCCATGCCCGGCGAGTGCGCTCAGGGCTGCTGCAGCTCCAGCAGCTCACCCACCAGCCCGATCTCGCCGCGCTCCAGCCACACCCGCAGGCGCGTGCCGTGGTCGATACGCAGCGCCCAGCACAGCGACATGGGCAGGCCGCAGACCTGCGACAGCACCATGCGCAACGGGCCGCCATGGCTGACCACCAGCGTCGGCACCGGATCGTCATCATCGAGCAGGCGATCCAGCGCGCGCGCGATGCGCCGCTCGAAGTGGCCCCAGCTCTCGCCATTGGGCGGCGGGAACGCGTGCGGGTCGGCATGGAAGGCCGCCAGTGCATCCTCCGGCAGGTCGAACAGCGACCGCCCGTCCCAATCGCCGAAGTCCAGTTCTTCCCATTCCTCGTCCGCTTCCACGTCCAGTCCGCGCGGGGTGGCCAGGGCCATTGCCGTGTGCAGCGAACGCAGCCGCGGCGAACTGATCACCCGCTCCCAGCGTTGCCCGGCATAGGCCTCGACCAGTTCCTGCGGCAGGCGGGCCAGCTGCGGTGGATCGCTGCGGCCATCGAGGAACTCATCGCGACCGTTGCCGGCATGGCGGACCAGGTCGAGGATCATGCGCGCGTCCCGGACGGGCGACGCAGGTACAGCGGAAAACGGGCGGACATCGGCAACGGCACCACGGGATCGAGCAACCATTCTAAAGGCACAGCAAAGGCAGTCGCGCAGGCGCGACGCAACGGGACGGCCTGCGATGCCGTAGACTGCGCCCACTTCCAGGTGACCTGCGGCCATGGCCGGCAGGTTGAAACGGGAAGCCGGTGACGCGTGATTCCACGCCAGGCCGGCGCTGCCCCCGCAACGGTAAGCACGTCAGTTCCAGGCAACACCGCCACTGTGCCGCAGGCATGGGAAGGCGCCTGGACGGTGGCCTCGCGCCACCCGGCGGCAAGCCCGGAGACCGGCCCGGAAGCCTCAGGTCGCGATGCGGTGGGCATGGCGCTGGATGACCGTGGCGTGCGCTGCGGCATCGGCGCACGCCTGCCTTCGCGGCTCCTCCCCTTCGCCACGCGGGCGTGCGTGGCACCCGGAGTCCCCCATGAAGCTGCAGTCCCGAATGCTGTCCCTGGCCGTGCTGGCCGCCCTGCCCGCGCTGGCCCAGGCCGCCAATGACACCACCGCGCTCGACCAGATCCTGGTCACTGCCACCCGCACCCCGATCGCCCTGCAGGACAGCATCGCGCCGGCGCAGGTGATCGACCGCGCGCAGATCGAATCCAGCCAGGCCACGTCGCTGCAGGAGCTGCTGCGCGGCCGCGCCGGCATCAACCTGACCAATGCCGGCGGGCTCGGCAAGCAGAGCTCGCTGTTCCTGCGCGGCACCAATTCCGGCCACACCGTGGTGCTGGTCGATGGTGTGCGCATCAACAGCGCCGACCTCGGCCTGGCCATGTACCAGGACCTGCCGCTGGCGCAGATCGAGCGCGTCGAAATCGTGCGCGGCCCGCAGTCGAGCCTGTACGGCGCCGACGCCATCGGTGGCGTGATCCAGATCTTCACCCGCCGCAACCAGGGCGATTTCGCCCCGCACTTCCAGCTTGGCGGTGGCAGCAACGGCCTGCGTGAAGCCAGCGGTGGCATTGGCGGCGGTACCGAACGCGGCTGGTTCGGTGCGGATATCGCCTACCAGCATTCCGATGGCATCGATGCCTGCCGCGGCTCGGCCACGCTGTTCACCGGCTGCTTCGCCGACGAGCCCGACCGCGACGGCTACCGCAACCTGTCCAAGAGCCTGCGCGGTGGCTACACCTTCAACGACCAGTGGAACGTGGAAGGCAGCGCCCTGCGCGCCGACGGCAAGAACCATTACGACGGTTACTACAACTATTCGGAAACCCGCCAGCAGGTGCTGGCCGGCAAGGTGCGCTACACCCCCTCCGAGCGCCTGGCATTCACCGCCAACGTCGGCCGCAGTGACAACGAGTCGGACAACTTCGGCGACTTCGGTGCACGTGGCAGCGCACAGACCCACCGCGACAGCGCCTCCCTGCAGGGCGATTTCGGCGTGGCCGAGGGCCAGCTGCTGAGCGCAGGCGTGGACTGGAGCGAAGACAACCTGGATGGCAGCAGCGCGGGTTACCTGGTCGACAGCCGCCGCAACACCGGCGTGTTCGTGCAGTACCAGGGCCGCTTCGGCCGCCACCAGTTGCAGGCCAGCGCACGCAACGACGACAACCAGCAGTTCGGCAACCACGCCACCGGCAGCGTTGGCTGGGCGATGGAGCTGGGCCACGGCCTGCGCCTCAACGCCAGCTATGGCACGGCGTTCAAGGCACCGACCTTCAGCGATCTGTACGACCCGTGGAGCGGCGTGCCGACGTTGAAGCCGGAGAAGTCCAAGAGCGCCAACCTCGGCGTTTCGCAGCAGGGCCAGGGCTGGCACTGGGGCCTGGACGTGTATGAAACCCGCATCGATGACCTGATCACCTACGATGCGGCAACCTTCAAGATGCAGCAGGTGGAGAAGGCCCGCATCCGCGGTGCCGAGCTGACCGGTGGCGTGCTGCTGGCCGGCTTCGACATCAACGCGCAGCTGAGCTACACCGACCCGCGCAACCGCACCGGCGGCAGCACCCAGTTCGACAACTGGCTGCCACGCCGCGCGCAGCAGACCGCGCGCCTGGACATCGACCGTCGCTTCGGCGATTTCCGCGCAGGCCTGACTGTGCAGGGTGCCGGCAAGCGCTACGACGATGCCGTCAACGCGGTGAAGGTGGGAGGTTACGGCACGCTGGACCTGCGCGCTGAGTACGCACTGACGCCATCGTGGTCGCTGCTGGCACGTGCCGCCAACGTCTTCGACCGTCGCTACGAAACGGTGGCATGGTTCAACCAGCCCGGCCGCGAGTACCAGTTGAGCGTGCGTTACCAGCCGAAGTGAGCGCAACGTTCATGGTAGTGCCGGCCACTGGCCGGCAACATCATGACCTTCGGCAACGCATTCCGGGTTGCCGGCCAGCGGCCGGCACTACCCCTCTGCTTCAGCCCCGCAACCCCGGCAGTTCACGCAGGTCGTCGATCACCGCCACCGCATGCGCGGTGGCCAGGTCCAGGCCGCGCGGATAGCCGTAGCGCACCAGCGCGATCGGCATGCCGGCCTCTTCGGCGGCGCGGTAGTCGGTCAACGAATCACCCACCATCAGGCAGGACTCCACCGGCAGGCCGAAGTGCGCGGCGATGTGCCGCAGTGGCTCGCCACTGGGCTTGCGCTGCGGCAGCGAATCCCCCCCCAGTACCAGCGCGAATGCATCACCGATACCCAGGTGCTGCAGCAGCGGCGGCACCAGTGCTTCGGGCTTGTTGGTGCAGATCGCCAGCGGCACGTTGCGCGCACGCAGTTGCGCCAGCGCTTCGCCCACGCCGTCGAACAGGCGCGGGCTACGCAGCAGGCACTCACGGTAGTGCACCATGAACACCGGCATCACCTCGGCCAGGTCCACCTCGCTGCCGGCGGCCTGCACCGCCTGTTCGACCAGACGACGCACGCCGTCGCCGATCCAGCCCAGAACCGTGGCTTCCGGCACGCGCGCCAGGCCGATGTCTTCCAGCGTGCGGTTCAGTGCTTCGGCAATATCGGCAGCGCTGTCGACCAGCGTGCCATCGAGGTCGAACACGACCAGCGGATAGGGATACGACAAGGGAACGGCACCTGTGCGACGTGGGACCGTCCATTGTACGCCGCTGGTTTTTGCACCGATCCGCCTCAGCCGATCCGGCGCGCGCGGGTAGCCAGGAACGTGGGCAGGTAACGGTCGATCAGGAAGCGCGGCTGCGGCTGCCAGTCTTCCATGAAGCGATCGATCACGAAGCCGGCATCCAGCTGTCCACCGATCAGTTCTGTCAGGCTGTGGCCGAAGGTCAGCGCATCGCCCCGCGCCAGCTTCGCCTCGCGCTCGGCCGGTGGCAGGTCTTCCAGGTCCGAATAGGGAATGGCGTACTGCGGCCGGATCAGGCCCTGTGCATCAAGCTGCGGATCGCGCGCGCCGACGAACAGCACCGGGTTGTAGAAGCTGGCCATCAGCATGCCATCGCGCGCCAGCACGCGGCGGCATTCGGTCCACACCGGGCGCACGTCGGGCACATACAGGTTGGAGATCGGGTGGAACACCACATCGAAGCTGTCGTTGGCGAAGGCGTGCAGGTCGCGCATGTCGCCCTGCACCGTGCGCAGCCGCAGGCCGTCGCGCGCCGCCACGCTGCGGTCCTGTTCCAGCTGCCCATCGGACAGATCGAACACAGTGACGTCGGCCCCGGCCGCCGCCAGCACCGGTGCCTGCTGGCCACCGCCCGAGGCCAGGCACAGGACCCGGCGGCCGCGCACATCACCCAGCCAGTCCAGCGGCAGGGCGCGGGGCGTCAGGTGCACCTGCCAACGTCCTTCGCGCGCGGCGGCAACGGTTGAACTTTCCACCGGGCGCGACCATTCGCGCACTTCGCTGGCCTGGCGGTCCCAGGCAGCACGGTTGTGGTCGATCAAGGCCTGTCCGTGGTTCATGTGTTCTCCTTGCCCGGTGGGCGCCAATCCAGATCCTGGAAGGCCGGGCTGGCGAAACACTCGGCCAGGAAGTCCAGGAATCGCCGCATGATAGCGGGCTGCTGGCGCCGTGATGCGTACACGGCATGAATGCCGAGTTCGTCCAGACTGAACTCGGGCAACAACTCGATCAGCTCGCCACTGCGCAGCAGTGGCGCCACCTGGTAGGTCGGCAGCATCGCGATGCCGGCGCCCGCACGCACCGCTTCCAGCAACAGCGACGCTTCGTTGGCGCTGATGTTGCCGCCCACCGCCACCGACAGCGAACGGCCATCGCGGTGCAGCTGCCACAGGCTCTTGCCCACGTAGTGATGGGTCAGGCAGTTGTGCCCGGCCAGGTGTTCCGGGGCGGTAGGCGTACCGCGCGCCTGCAGGTACGACGGCGTCGCGCACAGCACCGAGCGGCAGGTGGCCAGCCGTCGTGCGATCAGGCTGGGATCGATCTGGCGGGCGATGCGCACGGCAAGGTCCACCCGCTCTTCCACCAGGTTCACCATGCGGTCGACCAGCAGCAGCTCGATGCGTGCCGCCGGATGGCGCGCAACAAAGCCGGCCACCGCCCGCGCCAGGTGGCTCTGCCCGAACGACACGCTGGCAGTCACCCGCAGCGTGCCATGCGGCTCCGGATCATCGCTGGCCAGCTCACCCTGCAGTTCCTCGCCGATGGCCAGCATCTGCCGGAAGCGCGCCAGCGCCGCCTCGCCGGGGCCGGTCAGGCTGACCCGGCGCGTGGTCCGGTGCAGCAGGCGCGCGCCCAGCCAAGCCTCGACCTCGGCCAGGTAGCGGCTGACCATCGCCCGCGACATGTCCAGCACCTCGGCGGCGGCGGTGAGGCTGCCGCGCTCGGCCACCTCGACGAATACGGTCATGGCGGTCAGTCGGTCCATATGCTCGATCCATGCAACAAACAAGCGCGTTATACGCTGTTTTTCGAGCGACTGCAGCGGCCTAGAGTGGCCCCATTCCCACCCCACGCCGCCCCACGGAGTCCTGCCATGAAGATCGCCCTCGTTGGTTCCACCGGCAACATCGGCCGCCAGATCGCCCGCCACGCGCTGGCCCACGGCCACGAACTCACTGTCATCGTGCGCAACGCGCAGGATCTTCCGGCCGAACTGGACGGCGCCCATCCGGTAGTCGCCCCGCTGGATGACCAGGACGCGCTGGTCGCCGCCATCGCCGGCCACGACGTGCTGGCCAGCGCCTACGGCCCGCGCCCGGGCGATGACATCGGCCGCGTCGGCGACGTGGCTGCACAGCTGGCCGCCGCCGTGCGCAAGGCCGGTGTACCGCGCCTGGTGGTGGTCGGTGGCGCCGGCAGCCTGGAAGTCGCGCCCGGCGTGCAGCTGGTCGATACCCCCACCTTCCCGGAGGCCTACAAGCCGTACGCGCTGGCCCATCGTGAAGCCTTCAATCGACTGCAGGCGGCGGACGATCTGGACTGGACCTTCTTCTCGCCGGCGGCCGAAATCGGCCCGGGTGAAGAGCGCGGCCAGTACCGCGTGCAGCCCAAGGCCTTCCTGGCCGACGCCAGCGGCCACAGCCGCATCAGCTATGCCGACTACGGCGCCGCGTTCGTCGCCGAGCTGGAAGCGCACCAGTACCCGAAGCAGATCATCACCGCGGCGTACTGATCGACGCGCGTGCCCTGTAGAGCCGAAGGCAACGGCAGGAGCCGTTGCCAACGTCGCTTGCGACGGCCCGCAGGGGCCCGGGCAAGGACGCCCGGCATAGCCCACGTTCGGCTCCCCATTCGACACAAGGAATTTCCCATGCGCACCGCTGCCCTGCTGCTTCCCCTCGCCCTGGCCGCCAGCTTCACCAGTGCGCCGCTGCTGGCCGCACCGGCCACCGCGGCGCCCGCGGCAGCGACAAAATCCCAGCTGCACCTGCAGACCTTCCATCCCGGTCCGCAGGCGATGTTCTCGGTGTCCTCGGTGCTGATCGAAGGCCGCCGCGATGCGATCCTGGTCAACGCGCAGTTCGGCGCCAGCGATGCGCGCAAGCTGGTCGAGCTGATCCGCGCCAGCGGCAAGCAGCTGACAACGATCTACATCAGCCACGGTGATCCGGACTACTACTTCGGCCTGGCAACCCTGCAGGACGCGTTCCCGCAGGCACGCATCGTTGCCACTGCGCAGACCGTTGCCCACATCCAGCAGACCCAGGCCGGCAAGCTGGCCTACTGGGGGCCGAAGATGGGTGCCGACGTGCCGTCGCGCATCGTGGTGCCGCAGGTGCTGGATGGCGATGCCCTGCAGCTGGAAGGCCAGCGCCTGCCGCTGATCGGCCTGGATGGCCCGACCCCGGACCGCACGGTGCTGTGGGTGCCGTCGCTGCGCGCGATCGTCGGCGGCATTCCGGTGGTGGCCGGTGAACACGTGTGGATGGCCGACACGCAGACGCCGAAGTCGCATGCCGACTGGCTGCAGACCCTGCAGCGGTTGCAGGCGCTGAAGCCGAAGGTGGTGGTGCCGGGGCATTACGCGCCGGGTGCCGCACTGGATGCCAGTGCGCTGGTGTTCACGGCGGACTACATCCGCGCGTTCGATGCCGAGACAGCCAAGGCCAAGGACAGTGCGGCGCTGGTGAAGGCGATGCAGGCGCGCTATCCGAAGCTGGCGGGCGTGGCGTCGCTGGAGCTGAGTGCGAAGGTGGCCAAGGGCGAGATGCACTGGCCGTGAGGTAGGGAGTTTTCTTTTTGCAGGGCTGCGCCCTGCACCCGCAGAGGCAACAGCAACAGCTGGCTATCCGTGGGATGGCGGGGTGGGTCCGGTTGCGGGGGACGCTGCAAGTACGTCCATGTAAGCTCGATCGCGGCTTGCTCGTGTGCGCTGTCCTGCGCACACGGCAAGACCGGGGTTGGGCGTCCTGCCCAACCCGCCCGAGGCATGCCTCGGGCCCATGCGGCTCACGCCCCCGCAACCGGACCCACCCCGCCTTCGACAGTTTCCTGCTGCTGATGGAACCTGCTGCTGTTGGTGGGTGCCGACCGTTGGTCGGCACGGCAATGATCAGTGCTCGAACAGTTCCCCCTGCACCACCGGCTCCTTTTCGCGGAAGCCACCCAGCCCGACGCCGACCAGGCGGTAACGCGTCTCGGCCGGCAGATCGACCCTCGCGCGCAGCGACAGGGCGATGTCACGCAGTTCTTCCATCGATTCCGGCGGGCGCTCTGGCGTGAAGCTGCGGGTGAGGATGCGGAACTGCGCGGTCTTCAGTTTCAGCACCACGGTGTGGCCGATGCGCTCGGTCTTGCGCGTGGCGTTCCAGGTCTTCCCGGCCAGCTGCACGATCGCCTCGGTCAGGTCTTCCAGCAGCAGGTCTTCGGCGAAGGTGTCCTCCGAGGAGATCGACTGCACCTGCTGGTCCGGTTCCACCGGCCGCTCGTCGATGCCACGTGCGCGGTTGTACAGGCTGCGGCCGAAGCTGCCGAATGCCTCTTCCAGATCGATCAAGGCCCACTGCCGCAGGTCGCCGCAGGTGGCGATGCCGCGCGCGGCCAGCTTGCCTTCCATGACCTTGCCGACGCCGGGCACGCGGTTCACCGGCAGCGGCGCCAGGAACGCATCCACGCGCTGCGGCGGAATCACGAACTGGCCGTCGGGCTTGCGCCAGTCCGAGGCGATCTTGGCCAGGAACTTGTTCGGCGCGATCCCGGCTGAAGCAGTCAGGTTCGTTTCCTCGCGGATCTGCGCGCGGATGGTGCGGGCGATGTCGGTGGCCAGTTCGATGCCACTCTTCGGCTCGGTCACGTCCAGGTAGGCCTCGTCCAGCGACAGCGGCTCGACCAGGTCGGTATGGCGCAGGAAGATCGCGCGTACCTGCTGTGACACCGCCTTGTAACGCGCGAAGTCCGGCGGCACGAAGATCGCGTCCGGGCACAGGCGCTCGGCACGCACGGCGGGCATCGCCGAACGCACGCCGAACACGCGCGCCTCGTAGGACGCCGCACACACCACCGAGCGGGCGCCACGCCATGCCACGACGACCGGCTTGCCGCGCAGTGACGGATCGTCGCGCTGCTCCACCGACGCGTAGAACGCGTCCATGTCAACGTGGATGATCTTGCGCAGTCGGGTCATGTCAGGTGGGAAAGGCGGGGCCGGGCCGGGTGGGCCACACGCCGAAGTATGGTCGTTGCACATCAACAGGATGCGCGTATTCCCTTGAAAACACTACGGTTGCGTACGGTTGAAATGTTTGATCGGCGCAGTTTCCACGGGCATTCTCGGGCGCTTGTTTCCCTGTTCTTCGCTTCCAGGATTGTGCTTCATGACCCGTCTCCACGCGTTCAACCGCGAACAGCTGCTGGCCAGCGCACGCGGTGAACTGTTCGGCACCGCTGCCGGCCGTCTGCCCAACGACCCGATGCTGATGTTCGACCGCATCACCGACATCCGCGAGGACGGCGGACCGCATGGCAAAGGCATGGTACGCGCCGAACTGGATATCCGCCCGGACCTGTGGTTCTTCGGCTGCCATTTCATCGGCGACCCGGTGATGCCCGGCTGCCTGGGCCTGGACGCCATGTGGCAGCTGACCGGCTTCTTCCTGACCTGGCTGGGCGCCCCCGGCAAGGGCCGCGCGCTGGGCTGTGGCGAAGTGAAGTTCACCGGCCAGGTGCTGCCGGAAGCCAGGCTCGTGCGTTACGAGATCGACATCAGCCGCGTCATCAACCGCAAGCTGGTGATGGCCCAGTCGGACGCCCGCATGTATGTGGATGACCGCGAAATCTACAGCGCGCGCGACCTGCGCGTCGGCCTGTTCACCGAAACCGGGAGCTTCTGATGCGTCGCGTCGTCATCACCGGCATGGGCATCACGTCCTGCCTCGGCAATGATCTGGATACCGTTTCGGCCGCGCTGCGCGAAGGGCGCTCGGGCATCACCGCCCTGGCCGACCACGCCGAAGCGGGCCTGCGCAGCCAGGTCGGCGGTCGTGTCGACCTCGATCTGGAGGCGCTGATCGACCGCAAGCAGAAGCGCTTCATGAGCGATGCAGCGGCCTTCGCCTATCTGGCCATGCGCGATGCCATCGCCGATGCCGGGCTCAGCGCCGAGCAGGTCAGCAGCCTGCGCACCGGCCTGATCGCCGGTTCCGGTGGCGGCTCCAGCGAATGGCAGATCGGCGCGGTCGACCTGCTGCGCGAACGTGGTGTGCGCAAGGTCGGCCCGTACATGGTGCCGCGCACGATGTGCTCGACGGTCTCGGCCTGCCTGGCCACGGCCTACCAGATCAAGGGCGTCAGCTATTCGCTGTCGGCCGCCTGCGCGACCTCGGCGCACTGCATCGGCGCGGCCGCGGACATGATCCGCCATGGCGCGCAGGACATCATGTTCGCCGGTGGCGGTGAAGACCTGCACTGGTCGATGAGCGTGATGTTCGATGCGATGGGCGCGCTGTCGACCAGCTTCAACGAAACCCCGGCCAGCGCCTCGCGTCCGTACGACAAGGACCGCGACGGCTTCGTCATCGCCGGTGGTGGCGGCATGCTGGTGCTGGAGGACTACGACCACGCCGTTGCGCGCGGCGCGCACATCCACGCCGAACTGATCGGCTATGGCGTGACCTCCGACGGCGCCGACATGGTCGCTCCGTCCGGCGAAGGCGCGGTGCGCTGCATGAAGATGGCGCTGCAGGGCGTCGACCGCCCGCTGGACTACCTCAATACCCACGGCACCTCCACGCCGCTGGGCGACGTCACCGAGCTCAACGCGATCCGCGAAGTGTTCGGCGATGCGGTGCCGCCGCTGTCCTCGACCAAGGCGCTGTCCGGCCATTCGCTCGGTGCGGCGAGCGTGCACGAGGCGATCTACTGCCTGCTGATGATGCGCGATGGCTTCGTTGCCGGTTCGGCCAACATCGGCGAGCTGGACCCGAAGGTGAAGAGCTTCCCGATCCTGCGCGAAAGCCGCGAGCAGAAGCTGGATACGGTGATGTCCAACAGCTTCGGCTTCGGTGGCACCAACGCCGCGCTGGTGTTCGGGCGGGTGTGAGGGGGACAGGTGTGCCGACCAACGGTCGGCACCCACCAGGGCAGTAAAGAGTGCCAACCAAGGTTGGCACCCACCGGGGCGTTGGGGTCTGCCGACCAACGGTCGGCACCTACCGGTTACCTCGGCAACAACGGCAGCAGGAGCGCGTGCGCGTCCACCAGCGAGCCGACGATGCGGTGGCCCAGTGCGCGCAGTTCTTCGTCAGGATGCACCAGGTCAGGCACCTGGATCACGGTCATGCCGGCCGCCAGCGCCGCACGCGTACCGGCCGGTGAGTCTTCCAGCGCCAGGCAGCGTTCCGGCGCCTGGCCCAGCCGCTGCGCGGCCAGCAGGTAGATATCCGGCGCCGGCTTCGGTCGCGCGACGTCGCCACTGGTGATCACCGCATCGAAGTACGGCAGCAGGCCGGCAGCGGCCAGCTTGCGGTTGGCGCGCGGCTGCCGCGTGGTGGTTGCCACCGCACGCGGTACCGCGTGCGCCTTCAACAGCTCCAGCAGCTCCAGGATGCCCGGACGCAGCGGCAGGCCGGTCTGTGTGCGTGCCTCGTACAGCTCATGGCAGCGTGCAGCCACCGCCTCGATCACGCTGTCCTCGATCCCCTGCGCACGCAGCAGCGCGTGCGTGTCGCGGTCACCGAGGCCGACCATGCGCAGGAACACCGCCTCGTCCAGGCCCAGCCCGAACGCGTCGGCCGCCTCGCTCCAGCAGGCCAGCGAGACCCGCTCGCTGTCGATCATCAGGCCGTCCATGTCGAAGATGACGGCGTCGGGGAGGAACGGCAGCGCAGCGATGGTGGTCATGGAGCGAACAGCGTATCCAGGTCGGTGGAGGTGAGCTGCCGCCATTGCCCTTCGTCCAGCCCCTGCAGATCCAGCCCGCCGACGCGGCTGCGGTGCAGGGCCTGCACGTGGTTGCCGGTGGCGGCGAACATGCGGCGTACCTGATGGTAGCGGCCTTCGTGCAGCACCAGGCGCGCGCGGCGCGCATCCAGCACTTCCAGTTCAGCCGGCAGCAGGGGCGTCTTCTCGGACTCCAGCATCAGCGTACCGCTGGCGAACAACGCTACCTCGTCGCCGCGCAGGTCGTCGCTCAACTCGACCTCATAGACTTTCGGCAGCTTCGACTTCGGCGAGATGATCCGGTGCAGCAGGCCGCCATCGTCGGTCAGCAGCAGCAGGCCACTGGTCTCGCGGTCGAGGCGGCCCACCGTGGACAGCACCGGATCGCGATCGCGGAAGCGCGGCGGCAGCAGATCGTAGATCAGGCGGCCGGTGTCCTTGGTCGAGCAGGTGTAGCCGGCCGGCTTGTGCAGCGCGATTGACAGGCCCACCGGCGGGTCCAGCGGCTCGCCGTCGACACGGATCGCCTCGTGCGGCACCTGGTCGTCGGCATACAGCACCTCGCCGTCGGCGTCGGTGACGCGGCCTTCGCGGAACATCCACTGCACCTGCTTGCGGCTGCCATAGCCCAGGTTGGCGATGAGCTTGACCAGCTTCACTTGCCCTTCCCCTTCACCGCTTCCACCAGCTTGAAGCCATCACGCTCGGCGATCACGCGCACCGCGCCAAAGCTCTCGTTGAGCGTGTACTCGTACGGCAGGTGGCGGTTGGCCACCACGTACAGGCGCCCGCCCGGGCGCAGCGCCTGCGCGGCCACGGCGATGAAGCGCTGGCCGATGTCCGGGCGATCGGCGCGCGACGGCGTGTGGAACGGCGGGTTGCTGATGATGACGTCGTAGCCCGGTTCGATACCCGCGGTGACGTCCTGCCACAGGAAGCGCAGCGGCAGCGGGCGCGGCGGCGGCGCCAGATTGAGTTCGGCCAGTGCCAGCGCGCGCTGCTCGGCTTCGTACAGGTCCAGCGCGGTGATCTTCGGGCAGCGTTCCAGCAGCTCGCGCGACAGGTAGCCGTAACCCGCGCCGAGGTCGGCGGCACGCCCGGCCAGGTCGGCCGGCAGGTGTTCGGCCAACAGCGCCGACGCCGGGTCGATGCGATCCCAGGCGAACACGCCCGGGCGGCTGAGGAAACGGCCGCCGACGATTGGCCGCACCGCATCCAGTGCCGACCAGCGCTTGGCCAGGTCGGCGTCGTGCTGGCCCTGCATCGGCGCGGTCCAGTACACGCGGCAGTGATTCTTGGTCAGGCTGCCGCCGAGGCCGGTCAGCTGCTTGAGGTCACCCTCGCCCGAGCGTGCGCCTTCGTTGTTGGACTGGCAGGCAACGATGCGGCCGCCGTCGGCGACCAGCGCCAGCGCGCGGGCGAACAGCGCGCGGGCTTCTTCACGCTGGCGCGGCGGCAGCACCAGCACCAGCGGGTAGCGGCCCTTGCCGGCCACATCATCCAGCTGGCCGCTGACGGTCCAGCCGGTGGCCTGCTGCAGCGGCTGCGCGAACGGGGCGAAGCTCTGCTCGCAATGCACCTCGCGGTTGCCGGCCACTTCGCGCAGCGGCCAGCCGTCGCGGGCCCGCAGGAAAGCCACGGGGCCTTCCGGCCAGCGCAGGGCGCCTTGGGAGAACGGCAGGAACAGGGTCTGCAGGGGGGCGTCGTCGCTGGAGGCCATCGGCGCGGGTACTTCAAGCGTGAGGGCCGTCCATTGTACCGGCTTGACCGGGCCGGCCCCGGCAGCCGCTTTGCGAAACCCGAACGGGGCCTTGATCTGCCAGCAACATTGGAACGTTCAGGGTAGAGGCTCCCCCGGAAACCCAGGAGAACCTGCATGCGAGCCTTGTTCGTCGGTGGCGTGGTCGACAACAGTGAAATGGACCTGGAAGGCAGCCATCCGCCCGTGCATTACCCCGAGGACACCGGCGGCGGCCACTCGCGCTACCGGCTGCACCAGGTCGGTCATGGTGCCGACGGCAGCGTGGCCTATGCGGTGTATGGCGCGCCGGACCTGGCCGATGACGAGGTGGCGAGGGTTGCGGAGGAGCGGGCGTATGCACGCCGGTTCGAGGCGACGCCGACTCTGTTCGAGCACTGAGCGCAGCAGCCACGCATGGCGTGGCTCTACTGCAACCTCTGGTAGATCCACGCCAAGCGGGGATGGGCCCGGCAGGTTGCCGTCAAACCCTCGGCGGCAACCTGCGGATGCTGGCGATTTCATCCAGCCACACATGGTGCTGCTGCACCGGCGTGTCGTAGTCATCCAGGCGCAGCTGGCCGTTGCTGCCTTCATCGCCAGCGACGTTGCGGTATTGCTGCACGGTTGGCCTCACGGCCACCGTGCCGAGCAGGCGGCGGCCATCGCGCAGATTCAGTTCCACCTGCGTTTCGCCATCCAGCTGCGGCAGCAGGGCTTCCAGGCGCGCGATCTGCGCCGGATCGGTGTGGATACGTGGAGCTATACGGGACATCGGCGACCTCCTGATTGCAGGGTCGCCGATCGGCCGTGAATGTTCAGTGCAGCGCGCTGTCCGCGCGCGGCACCTGCACCTTGCGTACGGCAGCCACCAGCTGCGCCACCGAGTATGGCTTGGCCACATGCTCCTGGAAGCCCGACGCCAGCGCGCGGCGGCGGTCATCGGCACGCGCCAGTGCAGTCACCGCCACCGCAGGCAAGGTTGCCGCGTCCACGCCCATGTCCTCGCGCAGCGTGCGCACCAGCCCATAGCCATCCATGCCCGGCATGCCGATGTCGGTCAGCATCACGTGGTACTGCAGATGGCCGGTGTCGGCCAGCAGTGCCAGTGCCTCGCCGGCCGAGCTGGCCGCCGACACGCTGGCGCCCTGCTCTTCCAGCATGCGCCGCAGGTACTCCAGCACCTCCGGCTGGTCTTCCACCGCCAGCACATGCATGCCCCGCAGCGGATACGGTTCGACGATCACCGGCTCCAGGATCGGCCCGCTGATGACTTCGCGCAGCGGCCGGCGCTCGGCATCCGGCAGGTGCTGGGGCAGGCGCACGGTGAACGTGGCGCCGTGGCCATGGCCTTCGCTGGCGGCGGCGACGGTGCCGCCGTGCAGTTCGACCAGCTGCTGCACGATCGCCAGGCCCAGGCCGAGGCCGCCATGGCGGCGCGTGGTGGTGCCATCGGCCTGGCGGAAGCGGCTGAACAGGTGGTTGAGGAACTCCGGTGCGATGCCATCGCCGGTATCGCGCACCGTAATCACCCAGTGGGTGCCGTCGGCCTGCAGCTGAACGTCGATGCGGCCCTCGGCCGGGGTGAACTTGATCGCATTCGAGAGCAGGTTCCAGAACACCTGCTGGAGGCGCGTGGCATCGCCCAATACCAGGCTGGGCTGCTCGGGCAGCTGCAGGTTCACGTCCAGCGCCTTGCCTTCGGCCACCAGTTCCTGCGCGCCGATGGCTTCGCCAAGCAGCGTGCGCAGGTCCAGCACTTCCACCTCCAGCTGTACCTTGCCCAGCAGCATGCTGCTGAGGTCGAGCATGTCCGAGATCAGCCGCTTCTGCGCACCGGCGCTGTTGGCGATCACGTTCAGGCCCTTGTACAGCGGGCTGGTGTTGTCCACGCGCTGCAGCAGCAGCTCGCTCCAACCGAGGATGGTGGTCAGCGGCGTGCGCAGCTCGTGCGACAGCGTGGCCAGGAACTCGTCCTTCAGCCGCGCCATGTTCTCGGCGGCGCTGCGCGCGGCGCGCTCGGACTGCAGCAGTTCCTCGCGTGCCAGTTCGATCTCGCGGCGCTCGGTCACGTCCGGACTGCTGCCAGCCAGGCCGATGAAGCGGCCCATGCGCGAGAAGCGCGGCCGCGCGTTCATCTCCAGCCAGCGCCACTGGCCGTCGGCGCGCCGCGCACGTACCAGCGCATGCATCGAACGCTGCGCCTTCAGTGCTTCCTGCAGCTCGTACTCGAATACGGACGCATCGTCTGGATGTACCAGGCCGCGCCAGACATCTTCCGGAACGCGCGTTTCGTCGCCACCGAAAAACTCGCTGAAGGCGCTGTTGACGAAGCGGGCGTGGCCGCGCTCGTCGAGCACCCATACCGGCATCGGCAGGCCATCGGCCAGTGCGCTGAAGCGGGCTTCGCTTTCGCCCAGCTCCACTTCCATCTGCTTGCGCGCGGTGATGTCGAAGAACAGGATGCCGACCTTGTCTTCGCCCGGACGACCAACGCGCACCGCATCAACCGCGAACGAGCGGCCCAGGGCGCGCGCTTCCATCTCGAACTGGGCGGGGCGACCACTGCGGGCCACTTCACCGTAGATGCGGAACCAGTCTTCCTCGTGGTTCGGTTCCAGCGCACTCATGCGCTGACCGCGTGCGTCCTTCAGGCCGGTATGGCGCTCGAAGGCGTCGTTGACCTCGATGAAACGATAGTCCACCGCGCGGTCGCCTTCGAACAGCACCTGGATCACGCAGAAACCGGCGTTGATGCGCTCAAGCACGCCATGATGCAGGTCGGGTTCGGGCGCCGGCACCATCATCGGTGGGCGCTCCACTAGGGGCGGCAGTGTGGACAAGGGCGTCTGGACGGGCCGGATTGGAGACACAGCATGTTCCAGAGAGCGTATTCACAGCGTCAAGCGCCGTCAGTCAGGGTTGACGACGATGAATTGGCGGTAACCCCCCTTGCATACGACGCAGCCGGCCATTGCAGTGACCCGGCCACAGGATCACACTCGATCCGTGATCAACATCGTCCCCAGCGCGGGGACGCAGGAGACCGTCATGAAACGCGCACTCGTGATTGCCCTGCTGGCAGGCGCCCTGGTGGTGAGCGGCGCCAACGCTGCAGCGCGCAACGTAACCGGTACGGACGCGCCGCGTGCGTTGCAGGCCAATGGCCCGGTCAGCGTGAAATGGGAGGATCCGGCCACGTTCACCGAGATCCGCCAGAGCACCAACCGCTTCGAGGCCGAACGCGGTGACTGGGTACAGCAGCTGGCCCGCTACCTGCAGACCACCGCTGCCAAGCCGCTGCAGCCTGGGCAGACCCTCGATGTCACTCTGGTGGACATCAAGCGTGCCGGTGACTACGAGCCGTGGCACGGCCCGCGTGCGCGCGACATCCGCGTGATGCGTGATATCTACCCGCCCCGCATCACCCTGCAGTACACGTTGAAGGACGCCGACGGCCGTATTGTGAGCGAAGGCGACGCCCGCCTGAGCGACTCCGGCTACCTGCAGGGCAGTGGGTTGCTGACCAACAGCGATCCGCTGCGCTACGAGAAGCGCCTGATTGATGACTGGGTGAAGCGCCAGCTGGCCAGCCAGGCCACCGCTGCGCGCTAGGCCCCTCGGCAGGTGTCGACCCTGGTCGACACGCATTCACCGCGCCGACCAAGGTCGGCCGCGACCAGAGCCGCGCATGGCGACCGCTGCGCGCCAGGCCCCCCGGTAGGTGTCGACCTTGGTCGACACGCATTAGCCAACCAAGGTCGGCCGCCACCGAAGCCGAGCGTGGGCTCGGCGTTACACGTACACCTTCGCCACGCGCTTGACCGCGCACGGCAGCTGGTACGCGCTCACGCCGCATCGCGGCGCCAGTTCCGCCAACGTCGGCGCACTGCCCCACAGTTCCACCACGCTGCCCACCGCGGCCTGCGGATGCGCCGTCAGGTCCACCGTCAGCATGTCCATCGACACGCGCCCGATCAGTGCGCCGGGCTGGCCATCGATCAATACCGGCGTGCCATTCGGGGCGAACTGCGGATAACCGTCGGCATAGCCCAGTGCAACCACACCCACGCGGGTGCGCGCCTTGGCCACGAAGCGCGCGCCATAACCCACCGGCTCACCCGCTTCGATCCAGCGTTCGGCGATCACTTTCGACTGCATCGTCATCACCGGGCGCAGGCGCTCGGTCAGCGTGGTGTCGTCCGGCAGCGGGTTCGCGCCATACAGCATCAGGCCCGGGCGCACCCAGTCACTGCGCACGTCCGGCCAGCCCAGCAGCGCCGGCGAGTTGCAGACGCTGGTCTCGCCGTGCAGGCCGTCGATGGCGCGCGCGAAGGTCGCCGCCTGTTCGTGGGTGCGTTCGCTGTCCAGCTCGTCGGCGCGCGCCAGGTGGGTCATCAGCACGATGCGCTCGACCTGCGGCAGCGCTGACAGGCGCGCGTGCGCCGCGCGGAAGCTGTCCACGTCCAGGCCGAGGCGATGCATGCCGCTGTCCAGCTTCAGCCACACCGTCAACGGGCGCGGGCTGTCGAAGGCGGCGACGGCCTCCAGCTGCCACGGCGAACCCACGGCGAACCAGAAATCATGCTCGGCCACCAACGCCATGTCGCTGGGTTCGAAGATGCCTTCCAGCAGCAGGATCGGCGCACGGATGCCGGCCTGGCGCAGTTCCAGCGCCTCTTCGATGGTGGCCACGCCGAAGCCATCGGCCTCGCCTTCAAGCGCCTGCGCACAGCGCACCGCGCCATGCCCATAGGCATCAGCCTTGATGATCGCCAGGGCCTTGCCACCGCCCAGTTCACGGGCGAGCCGGTAATTGCTGCGCAGGGCGCCCAGATCGATCAGCGCGCGGGCAGGACGCATGTGCGGTTCTCTTGTTGCGGCGCGTGACCGTACTGGCCGTAGCGGAAAATATCCAGGCCTTCGGTGCTGATCTGCGGCTGGCGCGCGCTCATCAGGTCAGCCAGGTAGCGGCCCGAGCCGCAGGCCATGGTCCAGCCCAGGGTGCCGTGGCCGGTGTTGAGGTACAGGTTGCGGAACGGCGTGGCGCCGATCACCGGCGTACCGTCCGGCGTGGCCGGGCGCAGGCCGGTCCAGAACTGCGCGCGCGACAGGTCGCCGCCCTTCGGGTAGAGGTCGCTGACCACCAGCTCCAGGGTCTCGCGGCGGCGCTGCGACAGCGACAGGTCGAAGCCGGCCACTTCGGCCATGCCACCGACGCGGATGCGGTCGTCGAAGCGGGTGACCGCCACCTTGTAGCTCTCGTCGAGGATGGTCGAGGTCGGCGCCATCGCCGGGTCGGTGATCGGCAGGGTCAGCGAATAGCCCTTCAGCGGGTACACCGGCAGGCGCATGCCCAGCGGTGCGACCAGCGCCGGCGAATAGCTGCCGAGCGCGACCACGAAGCGGTCGGCGGTTTCCAGCTTGCCGTCGATGCGCACGCCGGTGATGCGGTCGCCATCGAACTCCAGGCCGGTGATGTCCTGGTCGAAGCGGAACTCGACACCGGCATCCACGCACATCTGCGCCAGGCGACGGGTGAACAGCTGGCAGTCGCCGGTCTGGTCACGCGGCAGGCGCAGCGCGCCGACCAGGCCATCGACATGCGCCAGGGCCGGTTCCGCCTGGATGATGCCGGCGCGGTCCAGCACCTCGTACGGCACGCCGTACTGGGCCAGGATCTCGATGTCCTGCGCCGAGGCATCCAGCTGCTGCTGGGTGCGGAACAGCTGGGTGGTGCCCAGGTCGCGGCCTTCGAATTCGATGCCGATCTGCGCGCGCAGCTCGTTCAGACAGTCGCGGCTGTACTCGGACATGCGCACCATGCGCGCCTTGTTGATCGCATAACGCTCGTGGGTGCAGTTGCGCAGCATCTGCCACAGCCAGCGGTACTGGGCCAGGTCCATGCCCGGTTTGATCGCCAGCGGCGCGTGCTTCTCGAACAGCCAGCCGATGGCCTTCTTCGGCACGCCCGGGGCCGCCCACGGCGAGGTGTAGCCGAATGACAGCTGGCCGGCATTGGCGAAGCTGGTTTCCAGCGCCGGGCCGGGTTGGCGGTCGATGACCGTGACTTCAAACCCGGCCTGTCGCAGGTACCAGGCACTGGTGGTACCAATCACGCCGCTGCCGAGAACTAGGACTCGCATGGGACTTCTCCAACCCGATCATTCCCTGCACTGGAGCGCACAGGGACCATAATTGGGGAAGTATAGACAGCCATTCCCAGTTGATTTGCCTGTTTTGAAATCAACCGGCAGGATGTTCTCCTGCAATTCATTCCCCAAGGTTGACGACCATGGCCACCCGTACCCGCGAACTGGACAAGATCGACCGCAAGATCCTGCGCATCCTGCAGGCCGAGGGCCGTATTTCCTTCACCGAACTGGGCGAGCGGGTCGGCCTGTCGACCACGCCGTGCACGGAGCGCGTGCGCCGGTTGGAACGCGAAGGGGTGATCACCGGCTACCACGCCCACCTCGACCCGGCCGCAGTGAAGGCCAGCCTGCTGGTGTTTGTGGAAATCAGCCTGGCCTACAAGTCCGGCGACATTTTCGAGGAGTTCCGGCGCGCGGCGCTGAAGCTGCCCAACGTGCTGGAGTGCCATCTGGTGTCGGGCGACTTCGATTACCTGCTGAAAGCGCGGATCAGCGAAATGGCCTCCTACCGCAAGCTGCTCGGCAGCACGTTGCTGACACTGCCGCACGTGCGCGAGTCGAAAAGCTACATCGTGATGGAAGAAGTGAAGGAAACGCTGAGCTTGCCGATTCCCGATTGAGGCAGTTGCGATCGGGGTCAGAGCCCGCGTTGCGGGATCCGACCCCGGTCAGGATTCGGCAAGGGGTCGGATCCCGCGCAGCGGGCTCTGACCCCCGACCATGGTGACAGTCAACGCTGCTGTGGATGTTTCTGCGAGCGCTGTTCCTGCTGCTTGCCGCCCTTGTGCGGCTGCTGCGGGTCCATCTGCTGTTGCTGTTGCTGCTGCGGGTTGCGGCCCTGCGGTTCCTTGCCGGGATGACGGTTCTGCTGGTTTTTCATGATCGCGATCCAGTGGACAAAGGACATGCGGCGGCGAAATGCCGGCGCACGGTCACGTTGGTCCCGGAACGGTTAATCGAAGGCGAAAAAGCAGTGATCTGCAGCAGGTTGTTTTCGTGCGTTCAGCCCGCACAGCCCGCAGCCGCTGCCCACCTGGATTGGCATTGGAGGTCACCGCTTGATCTGCTGGCCATCGCCGGCCGGCACGCTGTCGTAATAGCGGCCGGTGCGCGAGTCGAACACGCGGTTCGGGCCGGCCGGGCGCACCCCGGGAACGATGCGGCCATTGCGGTCATAGACCTTGTCGGCAGGCTTCGGGACCGGCGCCGGCGCGACCTGGGCCGGACCGGTGGAGTTGATCGGCTGCGTCGGCTGTGGCGAGGGCAGTACCTGCGGCTGCGGGCGCGCGGCCTGTGGTGGCGGCACCACCGGCTGCGGTGCCACGGTGGTCGCACTACGGGTGGCGGTCGGGCTCGACGACGTCGGTACCTGGGCCTGCGCGACCAGCGGCAGCAGGGCCATCAACAACAGGGGAGGGATCGGTTTCATGGCACGCTCCGACGTGGATCGTCTTCACCATGCGCCAGCGCCTGTGTGCCGCCCATGAACGGCCATCACACTTGCAAGCGGGCGCCAGCACCCCCACGTTTTCCGGCATCCCCAGGCCATCGACCCCACGGAGTGCCGCCATGACCGCCTTCGATCTGACGCCCCCCACTGCCACCCAGACCGAGGCGCTGGTCGCCGGTCTCAGCAGCGAGGAACGCCGCGTGCTGCTGCAGCACGGCACCGAAGCACCGTTCTGCGGGGTATTCCTCGACAACAAACGCGAGGGTGTCTACTGCTGCCGCCTGTGCGCGCTGCCACTGTTCCGCTCCAGCACCAAGTTCGATTCCGGCACCGGCTGGCCCAGCTTCTTTGCTCCGTTCGACCCCGCACACGTACGCGAGATCCGCGATACCAGCCACGGCATGGTGCGCACCGAGATCACCTGCGCGCGCTGCGGCAGCCACCTCGGCCACGTATTCCCGGACGGTCCGCCGCCCACCTACGAGCGTCACTGCCTGAATTCCGTCTCACTTTCATTCACTGGCAATGGTGACCCGTGGCCCGATCCACTGCAGCGTGGCGGCGCAGAAAGCGGTGTGGCGGGCTGAAACACCCCGCTGACCGATTTCACAGAATTCCCTCTTCAGAAAACCGGGCGACGGGCCGACAAGGAGATATCCCCTCTCCCTGCGTCGCCCCATGCTCATCATCGTTGGATTCCTGGTCGTCATCATCAGCGTGATCGGGGGCTACCTCGGTGCCCACGGCCGCCTGGGTGCCCTCTGGCAGCCCTACGAGCTGGTCATCATCGGCGGCGCGGCGCTCGGCGCCTTCCTGGTCGGTACCCCGGCCAAGACCGTCAAGCAGACCCTGCAGGCCATGGTGGGCGTGCTCAAGGGCCCGCGCTACAAGCAGCAGGACTACATCGATGTGCTCAGCCTGCTCTATGAACTGCTCAACAAGGCGCGCCGCGAAGGCTTCATGGCGCTGGAAGACCATGTCGAGCGGCCGGCCGAGAGCGCGCTGTTCGGCAACTACCCCAAGGTGCAGGCCGACCACCACCTGATCGACTTCATCACCGACTGCCTGCGCCTGATGATCGGCAGCAACATCGAGCCGCACGAGCTGGAACCGCTGCTGGAACTGGAGCTGGAAAAGCACCATGCCGAAGCCATGGCGCCGTCGCAGGTGTTGACCAAGGTCGCCGACGGATTGCCCGGTTTCGGCATCGTGGCGGCGGTGCTGGGCATCGTCATCACCATGGGTTCGATCGGCGGCGACATCGTCGAAGTGGGCGGCCATGTGGCCGGTGCGCTGGTCGGTACCTTCCTCGGCATCCTGCTGGGCTACGGCTTCGTCGGCCCGATGGCGGCGGCGATGGAAGCCCGCGCCGAACAGGACAGCCGCATCTACGAATCGGTCAAGACCGCCCTGCTGGCCTGCCTGCGCGGCTACAACCCGAAGATCGCGCTGGAGTTTGCCCGCAAGACGCTGCCGTCGAACGTGCGCCCGGCCTTCTCCGATTTCGAGCAGCACCTGAAGACGGTCAAGTAAGCCATGGCCGAGAACAAGCCCACCGTCATCGTCCGCCGGGTCAAGAAGGCCGGCCACGCCGCCCACCACGGCGGCTCGTGGAAGGTGGCCTACGCCGACTTCGTGACCGCGATGATGGCGTTCTTCCTGGTGCTGTGGCTGATGGCCACCACCAACAAGAACGACCGTGCGGCCATTTCCGAGTACTTCCGCAACCCCAGCCCGCTGAGTGGGCAGAACGCCACGCCGGCGCCCGGCATGGCAGGCCCGGGCGGCGCCAGCACCTCGATGATCAAGCTGGGCGGTGCCACCGACATCTCGCGCGGCAACAGCAACGATCCCTTCCAGAACCAGAAGGAGGCTGTGCCGCAGCCGGTGGACCAGCAGCAGCGCGACAAGCAGCAGCTGGAAGCGCTGATGAAGGAGCTGCAGGAGGCGATCAGCAGGAGCCAGGCGCTGGAGCCGTTCAAGGACCAGCTGCTGCTGGACCTGACCCCGGAAGGCCTGCGCATCCAGATCGTGGACAAGCAGAACCGGCCCATGTTCGACCTTGGCAGCGCCACGCTGAAGCCGTACACGCAGCAGATCCTGCACGAACTGGCCGAGTACCTGAACCATGTGCCGAACCGGATCAGCCTGACCGGCCACACCGACATCACCGCCTATTCGGCCGCACGCGGCTATGGCAACTGGGAACTGAGCGCCGATCGTGCCAACGCCGCACGGCGCGCACTGGTGGACGGCGGCCTGGAGGACAGCAAGATCACCCGCGTGGTCGGCCTGTCCTCGTCGGTACTGTTCGACAAGACCGACCCGCAGAACCCGATCAACCGCCGCATCAGCATCGTGGTAATGACCAAGGCCGCGGAGGAGGCCGCCCTGGCCGGTGCCGGCCCGCAGGTGGGGCTGTCGGCGCCCACCGCCGACCCGGACGTGCAGGCCGCGCAGGGTAAGGCAAAGTAGACGGTGGGTGCGGACCCTGGTCCGCACATCCGGGAAAGCGTGCGGACCAGGGCCCGCACCCACCAGGGGCATCACCCGGCGCACCCGCTACAATGGCGGTCTTTCCGTTTCCAGGTGATCCCACCCCATGTCCCAGAACTCCAAGGCCAAGCGCGACAAGCGCAAGAAGCAGCAGGCCAAGCGCCCGTTCCTGCGCCTGAACGCACAGCAGCAGGTGCAGAACCATGCCGTGCTGACCAACGAAGACGGCCAGGTGGTCGCGGCCATCGGCCTGCAGGGCCGTGAGTGGCTGCTGGCCATCGGCGGCCAGACCATGGGCAACGCCGAGAATCCGGTACCGATGCTGGCCATGCTCAAGCACCTGTCCAACGTGCAGGAGAAGGAAGGCCGCAAGGTCAACCTGGAGTACTCCGAACTGCTGCAGAAGCTGCTGGACACCCTGGCGGCCGAATCCGAGCAGACCGCTGACGAGTACCTGGACAAGCTGGTCGCCGAGTTCGAAGGCGTCGACGCTGCTGAAGGCGAGGAAGGCGAAGCCGCCGAGGGCAACGTGGCCGAAGAAGCCGCTGCCGAGGCCGCTCCGGCCGCTGACAGCGACAGCAAGCCGCAGGCCTGAACCGGCCGCGGCGGTGACGGTCTACGTCGATGACGCGGTGCATCCCTGGCGCGGACAGCGCTGGGCGCACCTGATGGCCGACACCCTGGCCGAGCTGCACGCGATGGCGGCGCAGCTCGGCATTCCCCCGCGGGCCTTCCAGAACAAGGCCAGCGGTGCCCACTACGATGTCACTTCCGAGCTGCGCGCACAGGCGATCGCGCTCGGTGCGCGGGCGATCTCACGGCACACCGACCGTGAACTGGTCAAAACGGTGATTGCCAACGCCAGGGCGCAGTACCGGCCGTAGGCCACGTCGCGGGTTCGCCGGACACCAACCGGCACCGACCGGGTAGAGTCGACTGTCAGTCGACTGCTCTCCCATCCGGCCGCGAGAACCCCGCGCTGCGCGCGATAGTCGACTAACAGTCGACTCTACCCCGTCGGGTCGTCTCCAGCGGATCAACCCATCAGGCCGCGCCCAGCAGAACGTCCCCGCCGGGTCGTGCCGGGCGGATCGGCCCATCGCTCAGAACGGGTCGCTGCCCAGGCGGATTTCCACGTTCAGCAGCGAGCACAGCGCCAACATTGCGTCGTCGTCGCGGGTCAGCGCCATCACGCCGGTGAAGCCGTCGCTGCCGGCATCCACGCTCCACAGCGTGTAGTTGTGCTCGCGCAGGCGGTCGAAGGCGGTGGACATCAGCTGCACGCCGTCCAGGTCTTCGGCGAAGTCCTCGTCATCCAGGTCGCCGCCCCAGTCCAGCTGCAGGTTGAAGCGCGCCGACAGCTCGTTCACTGCCGACTGCAGCGATTCCAGATCATCACGCTCGACCTCGAAACCGGACTGCCAGGCGATGGCCGTGAACAGGGCCGGCAGCCAGTCGCTGTCCGCTTCCAGCGGCTGCCCGTCCTCGGCCAGGTGCTCGCGCCAGCGGTTGAACTGCTGCAGGGCCAGTTCCTCGTCGCCTGGGTTGATCAGCACCAGCAGGTTCCAGACCCGTGCCTCGAAGCCATCTTCGTCGAAGTCGTGGATGTCTTCCTCGAAGTCGAAATAGTCGCTGTTGTCGGGCATGGCGGAACTTCCTCTGGGGCAGGCCGGCATTCTACGGTTTATCCTGTGCCGCTGAAGCCGGCCTTGGTGGCCGTCACTGTGAATGAAGCGATGAGCGATACCCCTCCCGACCACCTGGCGATCAACCCGGCCAGCCCCTTCCATGATGCGCAGGCGCTGGAGCGCGGCGTCGGCGTGCGTTTCAACGACGTCGAGCGTGACAACGTCGAGGAATACTCGGTCAGCGAAGGCTGGATCCGCGTGCAGGCCGGCAAGGCCCGCGACCGCCGCGGCAACCCGATGACCATCAAGGTCAAGGGCAAGGTCGAGGTGTATTTCCTGGACCAGAAGCCGGAATAAGCACGGCTCCCGGATCCTGGGGTCAGATCCCTTTCCTGCGGAAAGGGATCTGACCCCGATCAACGCGGACCGAGGTCCGCACCCACCCGGGGTACACGGTCATTCGCGCTTGCGCGATTCCAGCAGGTCCAGGTTGCGGATCAGGCGCCGCGAGATCTCATCGGAGATCACCCCGCGCCGGGTCAACCGGAACAGCTCCTCGCGCTCGGCATTGAGGCCGGCGCTGCGCAGCTGGCGGTAGCCCATTTCCATGCGCCGTACCTTCTCCGGGTCAACGTCGGGCCCATCACTGTCGCGCTCCAGGTGCCGCTGGTAGAGCAGGCTCACCCGCGAGGCGGCGTCGTTGTACAGCTGCACGTTCTCGGTGTTCTGGTTCATCACCAGCTGCTGGCGCATGCGCTCGACCCCGGCCAGCGCGGCCTTCGACGACAGCCGGCGTGCCAGGTCCTCTTCCTTGCGCTCGCCCGAGTCAGCCGGCAGCTGCAGGCCCTTCAGCAGCTGTGGCAGCGCGATGCTGGCGCCCAGCAGCGAGAACAGGATCACCGATGCGGCCAGGAAGATCACCAGGTCACGCGCCGGGAACGCACTGCCGTCGGGCAGGAACAGCGGCAGGGTCAACACACCGGCCAGGGTGATCGCACCGCGCACGCCGGCCACCGAGGTCGCCACCACGATGCGCCAGTTCGGTGCCTCGCCCCGCTCCAGGCCGCGACGACGCGCGCGCAGCAGGTTCCAGCGCAGCGACAACCACACCCACAACAGGCGCAGCACGACCAGTGCCAGATTGATCACCACCACATACACCAGCAGCCACCACGCACTCTGGTGGCCGGTCTCGTTCATGGTGGTGGTGGCGCGTTCGACGATGCCCGGCAGCTGCTCGCCCAGCAGCACGAACATGATGCCGTTGAAGCTGAACTGCAGCATGTTCCAGACCCCGGCGCGCTGCACGCGCATGCTGCCGGAGACGCGACCGGTCAGCTCGACATAGCTCATCGCGATACCGGCGGCGACCGCGGCGAGGATGCCCGAGGCATGGATCTCTTCGGCCAGCAGGTAGGCCGCGAACGGAATGAGCAGGTTGACCAGCATCGCCGCGCCGGGCTCTTCGCCGAAGCGGCGCCACAGCCAGCGCTGGAAGGTGGACACACCCAGCGTCACCGCCACGCCCACCGCCAATCCCGCCACCGCCACCCACACGAAGGTCAGCGAGGCCGTGGCCAGCGAGAAGGTGCCGGTCATCACCGCCGCCACCGCGAAGCGGAAGCAGACCAGGCCCGAGGCATCGTTCAGCAGTGACTCGCCTTCCAGGATGTGCATCAGGCGCTTGGGAATCGGCGCCTTCGAAGCAATCGCGCCCACCGCCACCGGGTCGGTCGGCGAGACGATGGCCGCCAGCGCGAAGCACACCGCCAGCGGCATCACCGGAATCAACCAGTGGATCAGGAAGCCGGCGCCGATGACGGTGAACACCACCAGGCCGAATGCCAGTTCGAGGATCGCGCCCTTGTCGCGGAACAGGCCCTGCTTGGGGATGCGCCAGCCATCGAGGAACAGCAGTGGCGGCAGGAACAGCAGGAAGAACACTTCCGGCTCCAGCGCGTGGCCACGGTTGAACACCCCGGCGATGACCGCACCCAGGCCGATCTGCACCAGCGGCAGCGGCAACGAGAACGGCAGGACGCGAACCAGGTAGCCGCTGGCGACAACGGCCACCAGCATCGCCAGGACGACTTCAATGGTATGCATGCTTCTTCCAGGAAGCGGCGCGTGGGGAGGCTTGGAGGCCAGCGCCGGAAACCCGGAAAAAACTACCACATGCGGCCATGGCCGCGACGGCCGGGGCCGCCGCGCGTCAGCCCCGGCTCATGCCCCGTCGAAGCGGTACAGATCCATGGCAAGAAAGCCGGCATCGATGCCGGCATCGATGCGGCGTGCGCCGAAACCACCCTCGCCGGCCGCGCCCATTGCAAAGAACAGCGGCAGCAGGTGCTCGTCGGTCGGGTGCGCGCGTTCGGCGAACGGCGCCTGCCGGCGGTAATCCAGCAGGGCCTGGCGGTCATCAGCGGCCAGGCGCTGCTCCACCCATTCGATGAAGCGCCGCACGTACGGCGCTTCCTTGCCGTCCTGGTAGTCGCCCCAGTCGTGCAGGTTGTGGGTGATGCTGCCGGAGCCGACCAGCAGCACGCCCTGTTCGCGCAGCGGCGCCAGCGCACGGCCCAGCGCGAACTGATGCTCGGGGCCGAGCAGCGGCTGGATCGACACCGGCACCACCGGGATGTCCGCCTGAGGGCGCAACAGCCGCAGCGGTACCCACGCGCCGTGGTCGAGGCCACGCTGCGGGTCGATGGCCACTGGCAGGCCTGCGGCGGCGATGCGGCCGGCCACTTCTTCGGCCAGTGCCGGATCACCCGGTGCCGGGTACTGCAGTTCGAACAGCGCGCGCGGGAAGCCACCGAAGTCGTGGATGGTCGGCGGCTGTGGATGCGCGCCAACCAGCGGCTGCCGGCCCAGCCAGTGCGCCGAAGCCATCACGATGGCGCGCGGCGTCGGCAGATCGCGCGCCAGCTCGGCCAGGCGCACGCCAACCTGGCCCGGCTGCAGGGCAGTCATCGGCGAACCATGGGAGATGTACAGCGAAGGCAGGCGGGACATGGAATTCTCCAGTTGCAGGATCAGGCGGCGATCAGCGCGAACGCAGGGTCCACTTGCCATCGCCGAGCAGGAACAGCACCACCAGCGCCAATGCCCAGAACGCCGGGTATTCCCAGCCGCCGCCGGCATTGGCGAAACCGAAGCCGTTGGCGCCGTGCACGGTGACGATGGTGCCCAGCAGCAGCGGCACGCCGACCAGGCCCACCCAGCGTGCGTAGATGCCCAGCAGCAGCGCGACGGTGATCACCAGCTCGACGCCGATGGTGAGGTAGCCGAGCACACCGGGCAGGCCCAGAGACTCGAAGAACGCCGCCGTACCGGCCGGGGTGAACACCAGCAGCTTGGTCAGTGCGTGGACCAGGAACAGCACGCCCAGAGCCAGGCGCAGCAGGGTGGCGCCATACGGCGCCAGCGGCGAAACAGGAGCAGCGGTGGTGTGCATCGGAAAGCACCTTGAAGGGAGTGGACACAGGTTATTGCGCCTTCACGGGACGATAAATACGATCGTTTGACCGTATTTATTTCATAAGGCGCAACAATGGACACCCTGGAAGCGATGCGCGTGTTCGTGGCGGTGGTCGAGCGCAACGGCTTCAGTGCCGCCGCCCAGGCCCTGGACATGTCCACCGCCGGCGTCACGCGCCAGGTCGCGGCGCTGGAAAAGCGCCTGTCCACCCGCCTGCTCCACCGCACCACGCGCCGGGTCAGCCCGACCAGTGCCGGCGCCGCCTACTACGCCCAGTGCGTGCGCCTGCTGGCCGAATTCGACGCGCTGGAGGCCAGTATCGGCGCGCAGGCGCTGGAGCCTTCGGGCACGCTGCGCATCAACGCACCGGTGAGCTGGGGCATTGCCCGCCTCGGTCCGCTGCTGGCCAGTTATCGCCAGCGCTTCCCGCAGGTGGAGCTGGACCTGGCGCTGTCCGACCGACTGGTGGACATGGTCGAGGAAGGCTACGACGTGGCCATCCGCATCACCCGCGAGCCCGGTCCCACGCTGATCGCGCGCCGCCTGGGCGAATCGCGGGTGAGCCTGTGCGCCGCGCCGGCCTACCTGGCCGCACACGGCACGCCGCAGACCCCGCAGGAGCTGCAGGCACACGCATGCCTGAGCTACAGCTACTGGGCCGCCGGTGATCACTGGCCGCTGCAGGGACCCGGCGGTGAAGTGAAGGTGGCGGTAAGCAGCCTGCTGCACGCCAACAACGGCGACGTGCTGCGCGAAGCGGCGATCGCCGGCATGGGCGTGATCCTGCAGCCCGACTTCCTGCTGGAAGACGCACTGGCCGATGGCCGTCTGGTGCGCGTCCTGCCCGAGTGGGAAGCCGCGCCGATCGGCATCTTCGCGGTCTACACCAGCCGCAGCCACCTGGCACCGAAGGTGCGCAGCTTCATCGACCACCTGGTGGAGGCCGGGGTGTAGCCGAGCCTGGCGTTTGCGGTAGTGCCGGCCGCTGGCCGGCAATCAGACACCTCCCGGTCCTGGGCGAATGCCGGCCAGCGGCCGGCACTACCACTTAGGCGGCGACCTCATCCAGCGCGTCGATGATCCGTTCCAGCGGTGCCGGCCGTCCCAGCAGGTAGCCCTGCACCTGGTCACAGCCGTGCGCAGCCAGCCAGTCCAGCTGTCCCGGCGTCTCCACGCCTTCGGCGATGATGGTCAGGCCCATGCTGTGGCCCAGCGACAGCAGTGCGCGGCAGATCGAGGCGTTGCGTGGATTGGTTTCCACGTCCGCCACGAAGCTGCGGTCGATCTTCAGGATGTCCAGCGGCAGGTGCTGCAGGTAGGACATGCTGGAATAGCCGGTGCCGAAGTCATCCAGCGACACGCTGATGCCCTGCTCGTGCAGGCGCTGCATGGTCTGCATCGCCTGCCCCGGCTTGCGCATCAGGCTGCTCTCGGTCAGTTCCACATGCAGCGCACCCCGCGCCAACCCGAACTCCTGCTGGGCGCGGGTGAACTCGGCCACCAGGTCGCTGTTGAAGAACTGCACGGCCGAGACGTTGACCGCAATCGGCAGCTCGCCCCACCCGGCCTCGACCAACCGCCGCTGCGCCTTCGCTGCCGCTCGGATCACCCAGCGGCCAAGTGCCAGGATCAGCCCGGTGTCCTCGCACAGCTGGATGAACTCATTGGGCGGAATGAAGCTGCCATCAGCCTGCGGCCAGCGCAGCAATGCCTCCAATGCCGCCGGGCTGCCATCGCTGGCATGCCGGATCGGCTGGAAGTACAGCTGGAACTCGTTGTCGATGGCCGCATGGATGCGCCCGGCCAGGCGCAACCGGTCGGCCAGCCGCGTGGTCACCGCTGCGTCGAACCAGACCACCACGTTGCCCTCGGCACGCGCCGCGTGCGCCGCCTGCGCGGCCATGCCGATCACCTGTTCGGCGCTGTGGCCGTCACCGGCCACATGCACCGCCACGCCGATGCGCGGCTCGAACTGGTGCAGTGAATCCTTGCCACGCATCGGCGCCGACACGATCTGCAGCAGGTCGTCCAGCACGCGCTGGGTATCGTGCTCCGAACCGATGGCGAACACGAAGTCCTCCGCCGGCTGGAACGCCAGCGTGCCGCAGCGTGCGCCCAACCCGCCCAGGCGGGTCGCCATCGACTGCAGCACGGCATCACCGATCTCACGGCCCAGCGTATCGGCCACCAGCTGCAGTCCGCGCAGTTGCACGAAGGCGATGGTATAGCCCTCGCCCTGCTCATCCAGCTGGTCGGTCAATGCACGCACGTTGAGCAGGCCGGTGGCCGGGTTGTGCCGTGCCTGGTAGGCCAGGTCGCGCTCGTAGGCCAGCCGTTCGCTCACATCCTCGGCCAGCACCAGGCACGCGGGCTGTCCGTCGAAATCGAGTTTGGACAGGTGTGCGCGCACCTCGAACACACTGCCGTCCTTGCGCCGGTGCAGGCGCACGGTTGCGTCGGGGGGATCGCCCACCTGCGCGCGCTGGATGGCACCACGCACCTCGTCCCAGCCTTCGCGCGGGCGGATGTCGAGGATGCTCATCGCCAGGAACTCCTCGCGGCTGTAGCCGTACTGGCGCACCGCCGCGTCATTGACCTCGATGAAGCGCAGCGTGTCCGGGTCGAACACCCAGAATGGCGCCGGGTTGCGGTCGAACAGCAGGCGGAAGCGGCGTTCCACTTCGCTCATCTGCTCGCGCGCCTGGTAGCGTTCGCTCAGGTCGGTCAACGCGCCGATCATGCGTCGTTCGCTGTCGGCCACCTCCACCCGCTGTCCGCGCGCGCCCACCCAGCGCACTTCACCACCGGGCAGCACCAGGCGGAACACCTGGTCGAGCACTGCGCCGCCGGCAAAGGCCTGGTCGAAAGCCTGCTGCAGGCGCGCGGCATCATCGCGATGCACGCGAGCGAAGAAGTCGGCTACCGGCAGCGCATCGGTCTGCACGCCGAAGATCTCGCGCGCCAGGGGGGACCAGCGCAGCAGCGCGGCGTCCTCATCCACGTACCACGTGCAGACACGCCCGACCTGATGGGCCAGACGCAGCTCGGCATGGCCCGCCTTCAGTTCCTCGGCCATCGCCTGCTGGCTGCGGGTACTGCGGCGCACCGCATACAGCAGCACCAGCAGCACCACGATGTAGGCCAGCACGATCGCCACCGATGCCTGCAGGTACGGCCACCAGGGTGCCAGCACGTCTTCATCGGCCAGGCCGATCTGCACCGCCAGCGGGCTGCGGTCGAGCGTACTGATGGTCGTGATGCGCGGCACACCATCGACCACGCCGGGCAGGCTGCCGAGCTCGACCACCGCCTGCTTGCCGAGCAGGTCACGCCGCGGCAGGTCGTAGCGGCGACCGACCGTGCCATGCGGATCGGGCACGCGCGCCAGCATGTAACCCTCGGCGTCGGTGATCGAGACCAGCCCGTTGGGACCAACATCCAGGCCGCCGGCGATGCGCTGCAGTTCACCACAGCGCAGCCGCGCCAACAGCCAGCGTTCACCGGCCATCGGCAGTGCCAGCGGCACCACCCAGTCGCCATCGCTGGCCCGCTGCGGCGGGCCGATGTACAGGGCACTGCCCTGCCCCCGGCGCAGCGGGTCGGTCCACAGCGGCAGCTGCAGGTCGCCGCGCCCGCCGGTCAGCGCGCGCCCGTGGCGGTCCAGCACCACGATGCTGTGCAGTTCAGCGTGGCGGCGCAGCACGCCACCGATGGCCGCATCCAGCAGTACCGGGGCCTGTGACGGCACGCTGCGGAACAACTCACCGGCATCGCCGGCGATGCCGGTCATCGCCCGCTCCAGATTGCGCAGTTCCAGCGCCAGCAGGCGCTCGCTCCCCACCGCCAGCGCACGGCTCTGCCGCTGCGCCGCCTCCAGGCGGCGGTGATGGTCGTTGGCCAGCATGGTGGCCAATCCGGCCACCAGCAACAGGCCCAGCAGCACGCCGCCCCAGGTGATGGCGCGCAACGGACGGGCCAACGCCCGCTTCAACGCGGGCATCGGTCGATCTTCCTTGTGCAGTCGGCTGGCTTCATGCGCGAACGAATCCTCCACATCCCCGACCTCAACGGCCGGCGGACGCCATTCTTGACGCCTGACCCCGTCCTGCATGGCCACCTCCCCGTGTCCGCGCAGGGCTCCAGGGCCCAGCATGCACCACCCCGGTGACGGCGTGAAGATCGCTTCGGCGCGTTCAGCCAGATCCTGCACAGGACCGGCCAGCCACAGGGACGGCCAGCCGGGCTGCGGCGGATTAGACTTGGGGTTTTCCGCTGCAAGAGAAGTCCATGTCCAAGCTGCGCCGTCCCACCCTGGCACTGGCCATCGTTGCCAGCCTGTCCCTGGCTGCCTGCGACCGTCCGGCCGATCCGGCCGCTGGCACCGCCAAACCCGCCGAGGCTGCACCCGCTGCCGCCAAGCCGATGCTGGGCAGCTTCGGCTTCGATGCCAGCGGCATGGACCGCAGCATCGCGGCCGGCGATGACTTCTTCGGCTTCGCCAACGGCACCTGGGTGAAGAACACCGAGATTCCGGCCGACCGTTCGCGTTTCGGCAGCTTCAACGTCATCGCTGAAAAGACCCTGGCCGACACCCGCGCCATCCTCGAGGGTGCGGCCGGCAATGCGCAGGCCAGCGGTGACGACAAGCTGATCGGCGACTACTACGCTGCCTACATGGACGAAGCCGGCATCGAGCAGCACGGCATCGCCCCGGTGCAGCCGCAGCTGAAGGCCATCGAGACCATCGCCGACAAGGCTGGCCTGGCACGTGCCCTCGGCGGCGACATGCGCGCCGACGTCGACCTGCTCAATGCCACCAACTTCTACACCGACCGCCTGTTCGGCCTGTGGGTCTCGGTCGACATGCTGCAGCCGGACCGCACCGCGCCGTACCTCGTGCAGGGCGGCCTGGGCATGCCCGACCGCGACTTCTACCTGGGCGGCGGCCGCATGGCCGAACTGCGCAAGCAGTACCAGGGCTACATCGCGCAGATGCTGCAGCTGGCCGGCGTGGCCGACCCGGCCGGCAAGGCACAGCGCATCCTTGCGCTGGAGACGAAGATCGCGCAGGCGCATGCCACCCAGGAAGAAACCAACGACGTGACCAAGGGTGCCAATCCGTGGACCCAGGCCGATTTCAACGCCAAGGCACCGGGCATGGACTGGAACGCCTTCCTTGATGCGGCCGCGCTGGGCGAGCAGCAGGACTTCATCGTGTGGCAGCCCAAGGCCGTGGCCGGCCTGTCCAGGCTGGTCGCCACCGAGCCGCTGGAGGTGTGGAAGGACTACCTGGCCTTCCACGCACTGGACCGTGCCGCCGCCTACCTGCCGAAGAAGTTCGCCGACGCCCGCTTCGCCTTCCATGGCACCGCGCTGAGCGGCACGCCGCAACAGAGCGACCGCTGGAAGCGCGCCGTGGATGATGCCAACCACGCTGTCGGCGAGGCCATCGGCAAGCGCTATGTCGAGAAGCACTTCGACGCCAGGACCAAGGAGCGTGCGGACGAAATGGCGAAGAACATCATCGCCGCCTTCGCCAAGCGCATTGACGCACTGTCGTGGATGTCGCCGCAGACCAAGGCGCATGCCAAGGCCAAGGTCGCCGGCCTGACCGTGGGGATGGGCTACCCGGAGAAGTGGCGTGATTACACCGGCCTGGAGATCCGCCGCGATGACGCGCTCGGCAACGCACAGCGCGCCGAGCTGTTCGAATACCAGCGCAACATCGCCAAGCTGGGCAAGCCGGTCGACCACAGCGAGTGGGCGATGCTGCCGCAGACCATCAATGCGATGAACGTGCCGCTGGAAAACCGCCTGGTGTTCCCGGCCGCGATCCTGCAGCCGCCGTTCTTCGACGGTGCCGCCGACGACGCGGTGAACTATGGTGCGATCGGCGCGGTGATCGGCCATGAGATCAGCCACGGCTTCGACAATGCCGGCGCGCTGTTCGACGAGACCGGCAAGCTGCACAACTGGTGGACCGCCGAGGACCTGAAGCAGTTCAACGCCGCCGGTGATGCGCTGGCCGCGCAGTTCAGCAGCTACGAGCCGTTCCCGGGCGTGCATGTGAACGGCAAGCTGACCCTGGGCGAGAACATCGCCGACGTGGCCGGCCTGGGCACTGCCTACGATGCCTACCAGCTTTCGCTGCAGGGCAAGCCGGGCCAGACCCTGGAAGGCTTCACGCCGGACCAGCGCTTCTTCCTCGGCTTCGCCCAGGCGTGGCGCAGCAAGAGCCGCGAGCAGGCGCTGCGCAACTCGCTGCTGACCGATGTGCATGCGCCAGGCCAGTTCCGCGCACTCACCGTGCGCAACATCGACGCCTGGTATCCGGCGTTCGAAGTAAAGGAAGGCCAGAAGCTGTACCTGGCCCCGGACAAGCGGGTCAAGGTGTGGTGATGTAACCGGAACGGGCGCCGCGAGGCGCCCGTTTCATTTCCCGGTAGCTGCCAACCTTGGTTGGCAAATGCCCCGCTCGGGTGGATGCCGACGTTGGTCGGCATATCTACAGATCTACAGGACTACAAGCCATCCACGCATGGCGTGGATCTACCGGCGCGTTGTGGCAATCACCAGCGTGGCGACCATGGCAAGCCCGGCCGCGACCCACAGATTCGCATGCAGGCCCACGCCATCCAGCAGCCGTCCACCGCCCCACGCGCCCATTGCGATGCCGATATTGAACACACCGACATACAGCGCGGTGGCGATCTCCACCGCGTGCGGCACTGCCTTCATCATCCAGCTCATCAGGCCGACCGACACGCCGCCATAGGCCAGGCCCCACAGCAACAGCACCACAATGCCGCCGGAGGGTGTGCCGCCCAGCCACAGGAACAACAACGGCGTCAGCAGCAGGCCGCAAGAGATCGCCAGCAGCATTCCGCGCGGATGACGAGCGGCCAGTGGTCCGGCGATGAAGTTGCCCGCGATGCCCGCCATGCCATAGGCGAACAGCAGCGCGCTGATCCAAGCGGCATCCACGCCCGATCGCAGGGTCAGCAACGGGCGCACATAGGTGAACGCAATGAAGTGACCCGCTACCAGCAGCAGCGTCAGGCATAGGCCGCGCTGCAGGCCACGGTGGCCGAGCAGCTGCACGAACTGCGCCGGGCGCACCGACGCCACCACCGGCAACGCGGGAACCACCCACAGATGCAGCAGCATCACCGCCGCACTGAACAGCGCCATCGCTGCGAACGCGAAGCGCCAGCCCAGGGCGTCGCCGATCAGTGCACCCAGCGGCACCCCCAGAACCGATGCTGCGGCCACGCCCCCGAAGATGATCGAGGTGGCCATGCCGATGCGATGCGCCGGCACCAGGCGTGCTGCCAGCCCACCAGCGATGGCCCAGATCCCGCCCATGCAGAACCCCACCAGCGCGCGCGCGGCCAGCAGCCAGCCGATGCCCGGTGCCAGCGCCGAAGCAACGTTGGCGACCAGCAGCAGCCCCAGCAGCACGCACAGGATGCGACGACGATCGATGCCGCCGGCTGCGATCACCACCAGCGGTGCGAACAGGGCCGCCAGCAGGGCCGGCAGCGAGATCATCAGGCCGGCGGTGCCGGTGGACGCGCCGAGATCTTCGGCGACAGGGGTCAGCAGGCCCACCGGCAGCATTTCGGTGGTGACCACCGAGAAGATGGCGAGGCCAACCGCAGAAACCGCCCACCACGGATGGCGATGCACAGGCGCTGCATGCGCAGGCGATGAAGCGCTCACGGGATGATCCCTTCAGGGGAGGTGGATGCAGCAGACGGGCGCAAGGCACGTCGCGCGAGTACGGCCAACAGCAGCACGCCCCCGCCTGCCACCAGTGCAACGACAAAGCCGCTACGCACGCCCCCCGCATCGACGCTCTGCCCGGACAGCGCCGCGCCCAGCGCCACGCCGATGTTCAATCCGGCCAGCAGCCAGGTCATGCCCTCGGTCAGGCGCGATTCGGGCACGCGTTGTTCGACCAGCGACATCGCCACGATCATCGTCGGCGCGAAGCACACCCCGGCCAGCAGCACCGCCACGACCAGCCCGGGCAGGCTGCCGACCCACGGCAGCGGCAACGTGGTCAGTGCGGTGGCCACTGCGCCGGCCAGCAACAGGCGCCGCAACGGTGCCTGCAGCTTCAGTGCCCCGAACAGCAGGCCCGCCGCGCAGCTGCCCAGCGCATAGGCCGACAGCACCACGCTGGCGGCAAGCGGCTGCCCCCGCTGTTCGGCGAAGGCCACGCTGGTGATGTCGACCGTACCGACAATCACGCCCATCGCCAGCATCAGCAACGCCAGCAGGCGGATCTCCGTGTGCCGGAGCAGCGAGCCCGAGGGAGTTGCACCTTCGTGCTGCTGCAGCGGCGGCTCGGTGCCCCGCTGCAGCACCAATGCGGCGACGCCGACCACCAGCAACAGGGCGGCCGCCAGTACGCCGGCCTGTGGCCATACCGCCACCGACAGCCCCACTGACAACGGTGGACCGACGATGAAGGTCACCTCATCGAACACGGTTTCCAGCGAATACGCGGTCTGCAGCTGCGGGCGACCGCGATGGATCGCAGTCCAGCGTGCGCGCACCATTGCGGACACGCTGGGCATGCATCCAGCCAGCATGGCGGCGACGAAAAGCGCCCAGTCTGGCGCAGCCAGCAGCGTGCACGCGAGCAGCAGCAGCAACCCTGCCGCACTGGCCGCAGTAGCCCATGGCAGCACCCTGCCCTGCCCGCGCCGGTCGACCCAGCGCGATACCTGCGGCGACAGCAGCGCATAGGTCAGCACGAAGGTGGCAGACACCGCACCGGCCAAGGCATAGCTGCCGCGCAGCTGCGACAGCAGTGTGATGATGCCGATGCCGGTCATCGGCAGCGGCAGGCGGGCCAGCAGGCCGGCCAGGGCGAGGCCGGCGGTGCCAGGGGCGGCGAACAGGTCGCGGTAGGGGGTGGCCATCGGGATCTCCAGGGCAGCGGCTTGCCTGGCGCTACCGGCGCCACGACAATACATACAGAGCGTATGAATAAGAGCCTACATTCATACGCGTCGTATGTAAATAATCATGCACTGCGTATGTAAGGAGTTCCGGATGGTCCGTCGCACCCGCGCGGAGATGGAAGAAACCCGTGCCAGCCTGCTGGCCACCGCCCGCCGCGTGTTCAGCGAGCATGGCTATGCCGCCACCTCGATGGATGACCTGACCGCCCAGGCCGGCCTGACCCGGGGTGCGCTCTACCACCACTTCGGCGACAAGAAGGGCCTGCTGGCCGCGGTGGTCGCCCAGCTCGATGCCGAGACCGACCTGCGCCTGCAGGCGATCAGCGATGGCGCGGATGATGCCTGGGACGGTTTCGTACAGCGCTGCCGTGCCTATCTGGAGATGGCGCTGGAACCGGAGATCCAGCGCATCGTGCTGCGTGACGCGCGCGCGGTGCTGGGTGGCGCCTCACCGGAATCGCAGCGCCACTGCGTGCACTCGATGCAGCGCCTGATCGAACAGTTGATCGCGCAGGGCGTAGCGATGCCGGTGGATGCGCAGGCGCTGGCATCGCTGATCTACGGTAGCCTGGCCGAGGCCGCGTTCTGGATTGCAGAGGGCGAGGATGGCGACGCGCGCCTGCGGCAGGCGACGACGGCGCTGGAAATGCTGTTGCGTGGCTTGAAGTCGGCCGGGTGAGGCCCATCCACGCATGGCGTGGATCTACTGCGGCATCCGCTCTGGTGGAGGCCAACCTTGGTTGGCCCTTCTGCGGCATCGCGCGCAACGCGTGCCAACCAGAACCATGGCATCAGTAGATCCACGCCATGCGTGGATGAAGCTTTATCGCGCAGCGCGTGCCAACCAAGGTTGGCACCTACCGGGGAACGGTGGGCCACTCGCGCAGCACCGACACCGGCACGCCCATGCGCGCACAGGCGCGGCTGGCGAGGCCATCGGGCAGCGCACGGCGGAACAGCGGCGCCATGCCCTGCATCAGCTTCGCTGAAGCGGCCGCCTGCGCACGCTGGCGGCCGCTGCGTTCAAGCATGCCTTCGGCCCAGTCCGGCAGCAGTGCCGCACCGGCGCCAAGGAATACCTCGCGCGACAGCCCCGGCACCGGTACCGGCAGGCGCACGCCGGACAACACCTCCAGCACTTCACGCGAGCGCTCGTCCACACGCAGCTCCGGTTGCCGCGCGCAGAAGTACGCTGCCACCTCGGCTTCACTGCGCGGCACATCCACCGCACCCAGTGCTTCGGCCACGTGGCGGTACTCGTCGTAGTAGCGGTCGGCGATGTGCGCCGGCACCTCGCGCCCGTAGCGACGAAAGCCCTGCAGGAAACCAAACGCCTCAGTCACGTGCACCCATGTCAGCAGTTGTGGATCGTCCGCCGCGTAGGGCTCGCCCTGCGCGGTCTGGCCGCGGATCAGTGCATGGATGCGGCGCACCTTGGCCACCAGCGCCTCTACCTCCCCGCTGGGTGCATAGCTGGTACCGGCGACAAACGCGGTGGTGCGACGCAGGCGACCCACCAGGTCCTGACGGAAATTGGAGTGGTCGCAGACCCCGGCCAGCGCGCGCGGATGCAGGGTCTGCAGCATCAGCGCACACAGGCCCCCGGCCAGCATCGAGGGGAACTCCGCGTGCAGGCGCCAGGTCACGCTGTCAGGTCCAAACCAGCCCGGGTCACCCAGCGGCTGGTCGTAATCGATGCCGCTCTGGCCACGCGGGAAGGCCTCCAGTACCCAGCGCCGGATCGGCGCGGTGACGGGGCGGGAGAGTCGCTGCAGCAGAGCCGGCATCACAGGTCCAGGAAAAGCGAAAGAGTGGCCGCGAGTTGCGCGGTCGGCCCCGATTCTGGGCGATCACGACGCCGGCGGCGAGTCTTCGCACTCAGCCACGGTTTCATGTGCGGCCGCAGCACATTTCACCCTGCGACATCCTGTCGCAGGCTCCGGCCTCGATGCTGCGATGCAGCAACATTCACCGATTCAGAGAAGGCCCTTACGCGGCTTGGCATTGCGCCCATTGCACGGCTCGCTGGAAGTGCTAGAACTGGACTCGCCACACCGTCCAATGCTGATCGACGCACGTTCCACAAGGAGCCAGCCATGATTGCTTTGTTCAAGGGTTTGGGAATTCTGCTTCGCGACAACGAGCTCTACAGCAGCCCGTTCGATAAACAGGTTGCGCATTGGCGCAATCTCAGCGAGCAGCAGATCCGCGATGAAGTAGCCGTGCTGGCGCAGGCCAAGTGCCAATGGCTGATCGCCTCGATCGTCGGCTGGCAGGCAGCCTCGCTGCTGATTCTTGGCCTGATCGCCAACTACCTGTGGCGTGACGACTTCCATATCACGTTCACCCGCGTGGTAGTCGTGTTCGGCTCGTGGGTCTCGATCCTGTTCGTGATCTGGTTCATGGCCAACATGTTCGATCAGCAGGCCGGTTTCGAGCGCTGGATGAAGGCGTTCAACAGTCGCGCACGCATCAGCTCCAAGGCCGACAGCGTCGAGCACGTGGCCGAGGCCCTGGAACTGGCGGAGCATTACCCGGAAGTGCTCGATTACAAGCAGGCGGTCACCGCCAAGCGCGAGCTGCGCCACGAGGACATCCGCATCATGACCGAGATCGGGCGCATGAAGCAGCACTCCGAACTGGTCGGCCGCCTCAACCACGTGGGCGAGAACGAGCACCACCACGACCTGACACTGCAGCCTGCCTACTGACCCTTCAGGGAAGCGGGGGGACCCACAATGCCACCGTGATCACTCACGGTGGCATTGTTCTTTCCGATCCTCGCTGACGCACTGGGCGAAGCCCTTCGGCAGGTCCCTGAACTCCTGGGTGGTGCCGACCGCCAACGCAAACGACCGTATCGGCGCTTTCGCACACGCGGCGTCAGGACGACAGGCCGGGTCCAGCAGCAGGTAATGGCACTGACCGCTGCGGCTGGCCATGCACTCAAAACGCGCCACGCCGTCCACTATCGTGCGCTTGCTGTACAGCGTGTCCACGCCATTGGCAGTGGTGCGGGTGATCGCGGTTTCGGTGGACTTCTGGCAACCGGCAAGCGCCAGTGCAGCGAGGCCTGCAAGCAGGAAAGGACGCATGCAATGCTCCTGGTAGCGGAAAGGTGCGGTGCGGCTACATGCCGCGGAACAGGCTCATGAATGGTTGGCTGACCACCAGTGTTTCCGTCCGACCCCGCAGCCGCAGCACGCCGCGCCCGGTATCGTCGCGGCTGACCGCCGCCACCGCCTTCATGTTGACGATGGTCGAGCGGTGGATCTGGCGGAAGTGCTGCGGGTCGAGTACTTCCAGCAGTTCGCGCAATGGTGTGCGCAACAGGCTCTCGCCGGCAGCGGTGACCACGGTGGTGTACTTGTTGTCGGCACGGAAGTAGGCGACATCTTCCAGCATGATCAGCTGCGTCTCGCGGCCGTTGCTGGCGGTGATCCAGGCCAGCGGCGGGCGCTCGGCAGCACCCTGCGATGGACCCAGCCGCTGCAGCAGGCGTTCAAGCACGGCGTCATCCTGGCGCGTCGATGGCAGCCGCGACAGGATGCGCTCACGCGTCGCCAGCAGGCGTTCGTCACTGACCGGCTTCAGCAGGTAATCCATCGCGCCCTGCTCGAACGCGTCGATGGCGTACTGGTCATAGGCGGTGACGAACACCACCTGGGTGCGCGGGCTCAGCTCGGACAGCGAGCGCGCAACTTCGATGCCACTGATGCCGGGCATGCGGATGTCGAGGAACGCGATGTCCGGCTGCGTCTCGGCCAGCTGCTCCAGCGCACTGGCGCCGTCCTCGCACTCGGCCACCAGCTTCAGCTCCGGCCACAACCGGTGCAGCTGTTCCACCAGTGACTGCCGCAGCAGTTCCTCGTCTTCGGCAATGAGGGCTTCAAGCGGCATGGCTGCGCTCCTTGTGTGTCTGCGGCAAGGTCATGGTCGCGGCCACACCGCTGGGGAAGTTGGCAACGATCGCCACGCCGGCCTGCTCGCCACAGGTCAGGCGCAGGCGTTCGCGCAGGTTCTTCAGGCCGATGCCGGTGCCGCTGGTGCCCTGGCCGAAGCCGAGCCCGTCGTCGGCGACGGTCACGGTCACATGGTCATCGAAGCCACGCGCCAGGATCCAGATCGTGCCACCGCCGGGCTTGGGTTCCAGGCCGTGCTTGATCGCGTTCTCCACCAGCGTCTGCAGTGCCATCGCCGGCAGGTGCACGCCATGCAGCTCATTCGGTACCTGCACTTCCACCGCCAACCGTGCGCCCATGCGGATACGCAGGATCTCCAGGTAGGCGCGCGTGCGTTCCAGCTCCACGCCCAGTGTCGACACCGACTCGTCCACCTGCGGCAACGAGCTGCGCAGGTACTGGATAAGGTGGCCGAGCATCTGCTCGGCACGTGCCGGGTCGGTGCGGGTCAACACCTGCGCATTGGCCAGCGTGTTGTACAGGAAGTGCGGCTCCACCTGCGCATGCAGCAGGTTCAAGCGCGCGACCGACAGTTCCTTTTCCACCTGGGTCTGTTCGGCGGCGGCCTGCTCATCGCGGCGCTGGTCGGCCACGCGGCGGCTGATCGCGCGGGTGACCGCTTCGGCGTTCTCGAAGTTGCTGCCCTCATCCAGCGCCAGCAGATCGGCCCACCAGCCGGCATCCGGTTCGAACAGCAGAGTGACGGTACTGGTGCCCTGCCCCGGCGTGACCGTCGCCAGCACGCTGTTGCGCTTGATCGCCAGCCGCGCCGGCAGGTTCCAGCGCGAGGGCTGGCGGCCATTCCAGAGGTCGACCCGGCGCACGTAGGCGCGCACCTGCAGGCTGCCGGCCGAGCTTTCCACATCTTCCACGCGCGGAAGTTCGGCAATCGCCGCTTCCACCACGGCATAGGCCTGGCCGGCATCCATCGGCAGTTCCACCTGGCGGCGCTGGCGCCCGGACAACGTGGTCGAATCCAATCGGCCGGCCACCAGCCAGACCCGGCGCACATGGGTGATCGCGCTGCCCAGCGCGGAGATCATCAGGAACATCGCCAGCAGGCCGAACACCCAGCCCGGGCCATCGTTCATGCCGCTGAAGATGCCGCTCCAGACCATGCCGGCGACAACCAGCGCGGCGGCCCAGGCCAGCAGGTGGCGGATCAGGAGAGAGAGGCTGGCGAACACGGCGGCGCCTTGGAGGAAGGGGGTGAGCCGAGCATAGGGCGGCCCGCCGGGCAAACAAGCGGGCTGCGACGAAGGCCGGAAAAGTGGGGATGGAAAGCCATCTGGTAGTGCCGGCCGCTGGCCGGCTCCCCACCATCTCCGCATGCATCACAGGGATGCCGGCCAGCGGCCGGCACTACCCGGGAGGCGCCGGGCGAACCCGGCGCATGCCCTTACTTGCGCTGGTCGGCGCTGGCGTCACGCACGGCGCGGAACGATTCGTCCTTGCTCCAGTTCGGCCAGCTGCGCGTGTTGGCCAGCTGGTTGCCCAGCGTGTACAGCACTTCCAGGTCGCGGGCGGCACCGGCGAACACCCAGTCCGGCTGCCATTCGTCGCCCTGCTGGTGGTAGCGCTTGGCGGTGTAGTCCTCGGAGGCCTTCTTGCCTGCGGCCACGCCACCGTCCACCCAGTCCTGGCCGGCCGACCACGACAGTGCCGGAACGCCACGCTTGGCGAATGGGAAGTGATCGGAGCGGAAGAACAGGCCGGCTTCCGGCTTCGGGTCCGGCGTGTAGCGGATATCCCAGCCTTTGGCCACGTCCTTCAGCTGGTCCAGCAGCTCGAAACGCGCGGCACCGTAGATGCCGAAGTCACGCGACGGCCCGAACGGCGCCATGCCGTCCATGTTGATCACCGCCACGGTCTTTTCCAGCGGATACAGCGGATGGGTGGCGTAGTACTCCGAACCCAGCAAGCCCTTTTCCTCGGCGGTGACCGCCAGGAACAGCACTGACCTCTCCGGACGCTTGGCCTTGGCGAAGCCGCGGGCCAGTTCGATCAGCGAGGCGGTGCCGCTGGCGTTGTCCAGTGCGCCATTGAAGATGCGGTCGCCACGTGCGTCGGGCTCGCCCACGCCGATGTGGTCCCAGTGCGCGCTGTAGACGATGGTCTCGTCCGGGTGGCGGCTGCCTTCCAGGCGTGCGGCCACGTTGTGCGAGGTGATCACTTCGGTCTTCACCGCGTACTTCGCGTCCAGGCTGGCGCCGGTCAGCGGCACCGGGGTGAAGTCGCGCTGCTGCGCCTTCTTCTTCAGCGCCTCGAAATCCTGCCCGGCCGAGCGGAACAGCTCCACGGCCAGGTCGCGCTGGATCCAGCCTTCCAGCAGCGGGTGGCTGTCGGCCGGGTTGTCGCGCACCACATCGAACATGGTGTTGGTGTTGGAGCCGGCCACGGTGGCCCAGCCATACGACGCCGGTGCAGTCTCGTGCACGATCAGCACGCCCAGCGCGCCCTGGCGGGCGCCTTCTTCGTACTTGTAGGTCCAACGGCCGTAGTAGGTCATGCCCTTGCCGTCGAAGTCACCCTGGCCGGTCTCGAAGTCCGGGTCGTTGATCAGCACGACGGCGATCTTGCCCTTCAGGTCCACGCCCTTGAAGTCGTCCCAGTTGCGCTCCGGGGCCTTCACGCCGTAACCGAGGAACACCAGCGGGGCCTTGCTGATGTCGACGTTGCTGGCCCCGTTCATGGCGGCGCGCACGGCAATCTGCTTGCCCTGTTCCAGCGGCAGGGTCTTGCCGCCCTGGTGCAATGCCAACTGCGGCGCGCCGACGATGTCCCCCTTGCGCAGCGGCACGGCCTGGGTCCACAGGCGCTTGCCGTCCTTGAGGTCACCGCCCGGCTGCAGGCCGGCGTCGGCGAACTGCTTGCTGAGGAAGGCGATGGTCTTTTCTTCGCCGGCGGTGGCCGGGGAGCGGCCTTCGTAGGCGTCGGAGGCCAGTTCCTTGACGTCGGCGGAGATCCGCGCGCCATCGAATTTCGGGGTCGCCGCCATCAGTGCGCTCGACACCGACAGGGCCAGCAGGCCCAGTGCTACTCGTTTCATTGCTCTCTCCAGCAGGAAATCCTTCTGGAGTGTAATGGGATTCGGCAGGGCTGCGCCCTGCACCTGCCGATGCCAGAGCAACAGCAGAAGCAGGCATTCGGTGGGACGGCGGGGTGGGTCCGGTTGCGGGGGACGCCGTAAACCCGTCCTTGGGGGCTTGGCCGCGGCATCCATGCCGCGGACACCCCCGCAACCGGACCCACCCCGCCTTCGACAGCTTCCCGGTGCTGTTGGTAGGTGTCGACCTTGGTCGACACGCATGGAAAACACGAAGGGGTCAGATCCCTTTCCCGGCGGGAAAGGGCTCTGACCCCATCGGTGTGTTGCTTGAGCCTGTTACCAGTTCGGGTCTTCGGCCGGCGCGGCAGCGGGCTTGGGCTTCGGCTTGGCGGCCGGGCGTGCGGCAGCTGCGGGAGCGGCCGAGGCAGTCGCGCCTGCGGCGGCGGCAGCCGGCTTGCTGCCCAGCTTCTGGCGCAGCTCGATCTGGCCCGGACGGAAACCGCCGCGCATCGCGTCGACGCCGTCTTCGATGGTGCCGTACGAGGTCTGTGCAGCGACGCGGTCGATGCGGATGGTGCAGCACGGGTGTTCGCTGCGGCCCAGCGAGCGGCCGGTCTGCGGGTCCTTCAGTTCTTCGCCCAGGCGCACGGCCTGCCAGCGCTGGCCGGCCTGCACGGTGTCACCGCCCTGGCTCAGCACCACCTGGTCACCGTCCACCGAGACCACCGACACCGGAAACAGCGTGGTGACGATGCTGGTGCCGATCTGGCCCGACAGCGATTCCATCATCGCCGCGGCCATGTTGCGGCCGTTGACCACGCGCGGCAGGGTGCTGGGGCCGGTCGAGGCCAGCTGGTGGTCGAAGCTGTCGGACATCACCACCTGGCCGGTGGTGGCGTTGATCAGGCGCAGGGTGATGCGGCCGCCACCGGAGTACGAGGTCACCTGGCGGTCGGACATGCGCAGGTTGCGCACGCTGCGCGGGTACTCGAAGCGTTCGATGGTCGGTATCAGGATCAGATCGGTCGCCAGCTGCTGGCCCACGCGCGCGGTGTCCTGCAGGCGCACGTTGCCGCTGTTGATGTGGTTGATCTCGGCCTGCAGTTCGTCGCCGAACTCGCGGTCCAGCACGATGAAGCGCTGGGTCTGGGTCAGCGTGTCGGACAGGCGCGCACGGATCGCGTCGGCCACTTCATCGGCATCCACGCGGCCATCGCCTACGGCGTAGCTGCCGGCCTTGGTGCGCGGCAGTGCAACCACGATCTTCGGCTTGCCCTGCTCGTCCGGTGCGCGGTACTGGGCGATCTGTGCACGCACGCGCACCTTCCAGTAGCTGCGCATGCTGCGGTGGGTCACGTCGGAATCGAACGAGCTTGCACCACGCTTGGCATCGACGCTGACCTTCTCGTCGTAGCTTTCCCTGACGCTGGCCGAGGCCGAACCGCTCTTGGCCGAGGCTTCGCCGGACGCAGTGGCCGACGCCGAGCCCTTGAAGCTCCAGCCTTCATCGCTGGCGCGCACGCGGGCGATGGTTTCCTCGTCCAGCTGCCGCACTTCATCCTGCGACAGGATTTCATAGCCCAGCACCGCGCCCTGCGAGCCGGCGATCATCTGCTGGGTGAACGCGTCGGCGCGGATATCGCCGACGTGTTCGCCATCCACATCCACATGCAGGCCTGCGCGCAGGCCCTGCATCTGGCTGGCCACGCGTACGCCGTTGACCTGCGCCACGGCCGACTGCAGCGCCGCCAGCACCGCCAGTTCCGGGGTGCTGCCGATGCCGTCGGCTTCGCGCGCGACCTGGGTGGTGCCGCCGAAATCCGGCGTGCCACGCAGGGGCGCTGCTTCCACTGGCGCATTGCTGGCCAGTGCACTGGTTGCCTTGTCCTTGGCGGGCGCGGCGGCCGGGGTGTCCTGCTTGCCGCAGGCTGCAAGCAGCGCGGCGGCCAGGCCCAGGCCGATCAAACGGGTTGTCATACGCATGGAGATTCGCCTCGGATCAGATCGAGTCGAGCATCGAGTCGGCGTTGGACGGCACCTTCACCTTGCTCTTCCTGGCGAAGGTCACGGCCGACTTGGTCGAACCGTACAAGCCCTGGATGAAGCCCGGCGATTCCTTGGCCACCCATGCGCCCGCTGCCAGCTTGCGGCCAACGGTGGCCAGCTGGGTCGCGCCCAGGTTCTTCATGCCGGCGGTGAAGCTGCTGGCTTCGCCGCCCAGCTTCTGTGCTTCGGCTGCCGACGCCAGCAGCGAGACCAGGCCTTCGGCGTAGTGCTGCTTGGATTCAGCGTTCAGTTCCGGCTGAGCGGCCTGGCGCTCGTTGATCGCGGCCTGCGCAGCTTCGCTGACCGACACCGACTTCTTCATCGCATCGACGCTGACCGAACCCGACGACAGCGCCTGGCGCTCGGCTTCCAGCAGCTGCACCTGCTCGGCCAGGCCGAAGGCACGGGCGAACGAGGTCTGTGCCTGCAGCGAGTGCGACTGCGAGCTGACGAAACGACGCACCAGCGCTTCCTGCGCGGCTTCGTCCGGAGCGGCGGCGCTGGAGGCGCTGCTGCTGGAGGTGCCGGTGGCGGCACCGGCCAGGTCCTTCAGCTTGCCCAGGCCCGCGTGGGCCGGCATCGACAGGGTGGCGGCAGCGATGGCCACGACAAGAGCGGTATTGCGGATCATATGAGGGTCCTTTGGGAGAGACGGCCGCGAAGCGGCACGTGGGAATCGGCAACCCCAGCGCGATGCCGAGCGAGCTCGGCACCCACCGGGTGGCGGATCAGCGGACTGCCTTGACGTTCAGTTCGTTGATCATCTGCTGGGCGGCCTTCTCGGCAGCCAGCTGCAGGGCATTGGTACGGGCCACGGTTTCATTCGGGCCGGTGCCGGAGAACTGCACCGGGCCCACCGACGACACGGTGCGCGGGAAACGACCGGTCACGTCCAGCACCTTGCCGGTGACCGTGACGAACACGCGGGTGTTGCCGCTGGCCGGATCGCGGTCGCGCATGCCGACGTCGAGGGTACCGACGGCGATGTAAGGTATGTTGGCCGCACGGATGCCGTTGGCGGTATCGCGCAGGGTGGCGGCAGACAGGTCGTTGCCGGTGCTGAAGTCCTTGCGGATGCGCTCGATGCTCAGCAGGCCGCGCGATTCGCCTTCCACGTACTCGGCTTCAACCACTTCGTAGCCGGCGGCGCTGAAGGCACCGGTCATCGCGGTGTTCACTTCAGCGGCGTTGGCCACCTTCCAGCTGATGTTGTCGCTGCGCTGGGTGGTGCTGCCACCGCTGGTGACCGACACCGAACCGTTCTGGTTGATGCTGCCGTTGGTGCTGACCGAGTTGCCGCGGAAGCTGTCGCCTTCACGGGTGTTCTCGCTGTAGCTGCTGCTGGCGTCGACGCGGCGGTATTCCTTGTCCTGGAACGACTGCACGGTGTCCTGCGAGCGTGCCATGAACAGGAAGGTCAGCAGCGAACGCTGCGCGGCGGTGGCACCGGCCACGGCCGAACCTGCATCCAGCTTGGTCTGCAGCAGCGTGGTGTTGATCTCGGCGCGGACGGTGACGGTGTAGGTCTTGGCCTTCTTGTCTTCGGTGTCCGACAGCGGCACGGCGCTGAGCACATAACGGTCGATCTCGCCGATGAACTCGGCGCGGCGGGCTTCGAACAGGCGCAGCTTGGCCGCACCGGTTTCAGCGATGTACGCCTCCAGTGCATTGACCTTGGCCTTGTTCAGGGCCTGGGCGCGGGTGTCGGCGCTCAGGCGCAGGCCGTAGCTGGCCGAACCGGTACCGCGCGAACTCGCGGTCTGCGCGGCGACCGGCGAGGCCACCACCAGCGCGATGAGGATGAGCAGGATGGTACGCATCAACGACATGACTTGATCAACTCCTGGAGGGCTTGGGTCTGCTGCTGCAACGGGCGGCCGCCCGGCTTCTGTTCGTCCAGCCATGCGCGCGAATCGGCACGCTTGGCGGCGGCGCCGGCGAAGGCATCGAAGCCGGCCAGCAGGGTTTCGTAGCTGGCCGACCACTGGTCGACCTGCCACTGCGTCACCGGCACCACCTTGGTGGCGCCCTTGCGCAGCGGCTGTTCGAAATAGACCTTGCCGGAGAACGGTTCGGTCACTTTGGCGGTGAAGAATGCGCCGAACAGCATCGTCTTCATCGCCGGGGTTTCATTGATGACGCCATTCTTCAGCGCATCGACCTGCACAGTGATGACGTAGTCCGGCTCGGGGATCTTCAGCTGGTAGACCTTGCCGTCGGCAAAGCGGGCGGCCATCGCACCACCGATCGCCTGGCCCGAGGCCGGCGGCAGCAGGCCGACGCCGGTATTGGACGACAGCGTCTTGGACAGTTCATGGGCCAGCGTGGCGCGCAGCGGGGTTTCCCACTTCGGGTCGGGCAGCTTGGCGCGGACCGCGTCGGACAGGGTTACGCCACCGACCTGCAGGCGACGCACGGCGGCATCGGGCAGCTTGGCCTGGGCGAGACTGGCGGCCAGCACCTGCGACAGGCTGGTATCGGCGCTGCCGTACAGCAGATCGGCGACGATCGCGTCGATATCGTCGTTGTCCGGCCGGTAATCCTGCACGTCGATGCGCTGCAGGGTCAGCGGATAGGACGCGATCACCTGGCGCTCGCGGAAATCGAAGAACAGTGCCTGCAGGGCCACTTCCACCAGCACTTTGTACTGGTTGCCGATCGGCTCGACCGAGACCAGTTCGCGGTCCAGTGCGGCGGCCAGCACCGTCGCGCTGGTGGTGCCGTCGAGCATCGCCACCGGCTGGTCGATCAGCTCCAGGTTCGCCGGCGGCCGGCGCTTGAGCGCCTGCGCCAGGGTCTGGTTCAGCGGGATCAGGCCGCGCTTTTCCAGCACGGCATGCGCATGCGGCGTGGTCGCCTGCACGGCAGCGGCATCCGCGGTATAGGCAAAACCGGCCCAGTAGGCCTGCTGCGATTTGTCAGCCGCCTGCGCAGCCATCGGCCACACGGCCAGGCACAGGGCACAGGCAAGCAGGCGCGCAAAAGCGCGCGATGCGCTCTTCGTCCTTGAATACATCCAACCGCTCCTCGGTCAATACGCACGGAATGCGGACGCTGATGCGTCCGCTGGGCGCGAAACATAGCCGCTCAGGCGCCTGCCGACAAGTGCTGCGTTCGTCGCAGTCACTCCTGGGGCGGCAGTCCGGCCCGTTGGCGCAGCAGGCCCCGCTCCGCCTGGTTCTGGCTGAGTCTGGCGGCTTCGGCAAAAGCCTGACGTGCGTCGAGGTCGCGCCCCAGCGCCTGTAGTATCTCCGCGCGGACGACCTCCAGAGGGGCATAGTCGCGCAGGCGTGCATCCACCAGCAGCGGCTGCAGTTGTGCCCACGCAGCGAACGCGCCCTCGCTGCGCAGCACCGCCACGACCCGATTCAAAGCGACAACCGGCGAAGGCATCACCTGCAGCAACCGGGTATAGAGCGAAGCGATACGTGGCCAGTCGGTGGCTTCAGCCCGACGCGCAGCCGCATGGCAGGCGGCGATGCGCGCCTGCAGTACATAGGGATCATCAGCACCACCGGCGGCCAGCGCGCGGGCCAGCACCTGCTGCCCGCGTTCGATCTGCAGCCAGTCCCAGCGCGCGCGGTTCTGCTGGTCCAGCAGCACCGGCGCGCCCTGCGCGTCGGTCCGTGCCGCAGCACGCGATGCCTGCAGTTCCATCAGTGCCAGCAGACCCAGCACCGGCGGCACCGGCAGCCGGTGCGCCAGGATGCGCGCGAGCCGCAGTGCCTCCTCGCACAGCGCCGGACGCATCCAGTCATCGCCGGCGCTGGCCGCGTAACCTTCATTGAAGACCAGGTAGATCGCCTCCAGCACCGAAGCCAGTCGCTCGGGCATCGCGTCCGCGCGCGGCACCTCATAGGGCACCTGCTTCTGCGCCAAGGTGCGCTTGGCGCGCACGATGCGCTGGGCGATGGTCGGCTCGGGCTGCAGGAACGCACGTGCGATCTCGACGGTGGTCAGGCCACCGAGCAGGCGCAGGGTCAGTGCCACCCGCGCATCGGCCGGCAGCACCGGATGGCAGGCCACGAACATCAACCGCAGCAGATCGTCACCCAGGTCATCCTCCAGCGCCTGGCTGTCATCCGGTGCCGGCAGCGCCGCTGGGTGCAGTTCCTCGCCCCACTGCGCATGCTGCTGCGCCACCCGCTGGTGCTGGCGCAGCACATCAATGGCACGGTTGCGCGCAGTGGTCATCAGCCAGGCTCCGGGGTTGTCCGGGATGCCCTGTTCCGGCCAGCGCTCCAGCGCGGCCAGCCAGGTGTCCTGGGCCAGCTCCTCGGCACGGCCGACATCGCCCCCGAGCAGCCGCGCCAGGCGCGCGATCAACACCGGCGATTCCATCCGCCAGAGGGTTTCCAGACGCTGCGTCAGTGCGGGATCGGGCATGCGCCGATCACAGCACGCACGCCCGGCCCGCACAAGCGCCGCAGCTCACGCTTCAACAATCGGCTTGAAGCCACCCCAGAACATGCGCCTGGTATCGAACGGCATGTCCTTCGGGCCCAGCGACGCCAGCCGCGGGTCGGCCATTACCCTGGCGTTGATGCGGTCGCGCGCCGCGCGCGAACGGAACACCACGAAGGCGACGATCACCGTTTCGCCGGGCTTTGCCTTGACCGCACGCGGGAACGAGGTGCTCTTGCCCGGTTCCACATCGTCAGCCACGCATTCCATGTACTGCAGCGCGCCATGGTCCTTCCACACCGCACCGGCCTTGCGGGCAAGGCGGCGGTAGGCCGCCACCTTGTCCTGTGGGCACGGCAGCACGTAAGCATCCACGTAAGCCATGAGGGTTCTCCCTTGCGGCGGCCGTCAGCCCGGCTCGCCGTCCATGTGTGCGATTTCCCAGAGATGGCCATCCAGGTCCTGGAAGCCGCGCTGGTACATGAAGCCGTAGTCGCGCGCCGGCTGCGGTTCGCTGGCCCCCGCCGCAAGCGCCTTGTCCACCATCACGTCCACCGCCTTGCGGCTGTCGGCCGACAGGCAGGTGATCACCTCGGTGTGGCTGTGCGCATCGGCAATCGCCTTGTTGGTGAACTGCTTGAAGAACGGCTGGGTCAGCAGCATCACGAAGATGCTCTCGCTGATGACCATGCAGGCCGCATCGTCATTGGTGAAGGTCGGGTTGAAGCTGTAGCCCAGCGCGGCGAAGAAGGCCTTGGATGCGTTGAGATCCTGCACAGGCAGGTTGACGAAGATCATCTGCGGTTGCGGTGCACTCATCGGTGAAGCTCCTTGTGGATGAAAGAGAGAGAGAGGAATCAGGGTTGCTTCATGCAGTTGACCATCCACGGCTTGCCGTAGCGGTCGATCAGCATGCCCCAGCGGTGCGCCCAGAACGTTTCAGCGATCGGCATCTGCACCTGGCCACCTTCGGCCAGCGCCGCGAACACGCGCTCGGCTTCCTCGATGCTGTCGACGTCGACATTGATGGTGGTCGAACCACCCTCGCCACCGCCGGGACCGTCGGCCGCCATCACGATGGCGCTGCCGATTTCCAGCTGGCTGTGCGCGACGTGGTCCAGGGTTTCCGGCGGCATCTCGTTGCAGCCGGGCGACCCATCGGAGGGCGGCATGTCGCGGTACTTCATTTCCGAGGTGACCTGGCCACCCAGTGCCTTGGCGTAGAACGCCATCGCCTCATGGGCCTGGCCGCTGAAGCCGAGGAAGGGAATCAGTTTCATGGCAATACTCCGTTGTGCGGTTCAGGGCAGTAGTGCCGGGTCGGGCCCGGCAGGGAGATGAATCGGGTCAACCTTCCAGCTGTGCACGCAGACGCTGTTCCTGCTGCTGTAAGTCGGGGGTGAAGGCTTCACCGAAGTCTTCGGCTGAAATCAGCGGACGCAGCTCCAGCGTGCCGCCACTGTTGAACGGCGCACGGCTGGCCCATTCAACGGCCTCCTCCAGCGAGCGCACGTCCCACAGCCAGAAGCCGGCGATCTGGTCGCCGGCGGGGCCGAACGGACCGGCCTCGACCCTGGGTGCGCCGCTGCCGAAGTGAATGCGGCGACCGCGCTGGGTGGCGTGCAGGCCTTCACCGGCGAGCATGATGCCGGCGGCCACGAGTTGCTCGTTGAAGGCGCCCATTTCGGACAGTTCCTGTTCGCTGGGCATGCGGCCGGCTTCGGAGTCGGCGTTGGCCTTCACGATCACCATCACTTTCATTGCGGTCTCCCGTGGGGACGCGTGGTGCGTGCCCTTCACTGGGTACAACGAACCAGGGGGCTGGGAATCGACACGTCTGTTGGAAATTTTTTTCTTGCGCGGAAAGCGTGCCTTCGGCGAGGGTCGGCGAACGGCGGAGCCCCTCCGTGGTGGGGTTGGGTTGGTCGCTGAAAGCTCGGGTTCATGGGTTTGGCCGGGTGGGGAGGCAGGGCAGGGGACGCTGCAAGTACGTCCATGTAAGCTCGGTCGCCGCATCCATGCGGCTCACGCCCCTGCCCTGCCTCCCCACCCGGCCTTGGACAGTTTCCTGCCTCCGGCACGCACCACGGGAAGATCAAGAAAAAAGGCAAAAGCAAAAGCAAAAACAACGGCGATTGGCTGGCGGCCTCGGCTTTGCGAGCGAAGCGACCCGCTTTTGCTCTTGTTTGTGATTTTCCGTGGTGGATCAGCTGCAGAGATCTGTCCAAGGCCGGGTGGGTAGGCGGGGCGGGGGTGTCCGCGGCATGGATGCCGCGGCCAAGCCCCCATGGACGGGTTTACGGCGTCCCCCGACCCGCCTACCCACCCGGCCAAGCCCAAGAATCACGCTGTAGCGCCACCACGGAGGGGCTCCGCCGTTCGCCGATCCCCGCCGAAGGCGCCGCCTCCCGCGCTGCAACATGCCCACGCGCAAACCTGCGCGATCATGGACACTCCGCCCCCGCCAGGACCGTGCCATGCAGCAGTACCTGCTTCTGATCTACATCGAGCCTGCCCTGCTGCAGGCCCTACCCATCGAAGAATTCAATGCGCTGATGCGCGACTGCCTGGCCCACGCAGACAAACTGCAGGCCGAGGGCACGCTGCTGGCCGCGCAGAAACTGCAGCCGGTCGACACCGCGCAGACCCTGCGCGTGCGTGATGGCCACAGCCGTGTACTGGATGGCCCGTTCGCCGAAACCCGTGAACTGCTGGCCGGCTTCAACCTGATCGTCGCCCGCGACCGCGACGAAGCCATGCGCATCGCCCGCGACTTCCCGTGGGCGCGCTTCGGCAGCATCGAGGTGCGGCCGCTGGAAGACATGGACGCCGAGCGCGAGCGCTGCGGCGCCCCGGCTGCGGCTATGGCAGCAGCCGTACCCTGAGCTCGCGCGGGCCCACGCCTTCGTTACCGCTGTAGTCGCGCACGCTGGCGCGCACGATGTACTCGCCCGGCGGCAGCGCCGCCGGCTGCCAGCGCCCGGTCTCCATCAGGCCATCACGCACGGTGTTGGTGGCCAGGTAACGGAACCGGGTCACCGCACTGCCATGCACCGTGATACCGCTGTCCGGTGCGTAGGCCACGCGCACCGCTTCCTTCTGCGGCGGCATGCGGTTGAACACGATGTTCCAGCGCGGCTGCTCGTAACCCTGCAGCGGCTGTCCGCCGGCATCGAGGATCTGGTAGCCCACCTGGTACATGCCCAGGCGACGACGCGGCAGGTTGTTGTCGACCTGGTCCCAGGCCTCGATCACGATCTGCACGCCGCGGCCCTGGCGCGCCACCATCACCACGCCATCGCTGCCGGCGGCCATCGGCTGGTCGTTGTCGTCCAGCAGCGCCACATCGGTGATGCGCGGTGCGAAGTGGTCGGCGTAGTTGTGGAAGCCCAGCGCCACGGCATTGGTCTCGAAACCACCGGTGCCCACGGCCAGGTGCACGTGCGCCTGGTTGTTGATGCTGCCCAGGCGGTCGCCGACGTGGATGCGCATGCCGCGGCGCACGCGCATCCGCTCCAGCTTGCCCTGCTCGTCATACAACGCCTGCCAGCGCGCATCGTAGGGCTCATCGCGCGGGGTGCGGCCGACCCGCATGTGGATGTACTTGAGGCGGTCCACGGCCAGGCCCTCGGCCTGCTCGCCCAGGTTCCAGGCGGCCACCGGGCTGCTGATCTTGCCCTCGGCAATCGCCAGTACGGTCTGGCCCACATCACCGCGCACGTCGAAACCGCCATGCAGGTGGTGGCGGCTCTCGCCGGTGAAGTTGCCGCGCACCTCACCCAACGTACCGACCACTTCATGCCAACCGTCCTGCGGTGCCAGCGGCCAGCGACCGCCCGTCTCCGGCAACGCCGCATCGGCAGCCGGGCCGACCAGTGCCGGTGCCGGCAGTTCGCCCACCGGCAGCGGGCGCAGGCGATGCAGGCGGTAGCTGGCGGCGTCGGCCACCAGCACGCTGCCATCGGCATCCAGCGCCAACCCGCTCGGGCGGGCCAGGCGCGGCAGGCGGCCATTGCCGACCAGCGCGATCTGGTGGCCCTGCGGCGTCACCTGCACGATGCGGCCATCAAGATCGCCCACGTACAGCACACCGTCGTGCGTGGTGGCCAGCGACAGCGGCCCATTGATCACGCCACCGGCGGCGACCACGGTGCTCACCGTGCCGTCGGCGCCTACGCGGCGCACCGCGTTGTTGAAAAGGTCGGCCACCAGCAGCGCGCCCTGCGCATCGAAGGCCAGCGCCACCGGCGTATCGAAGCGCGCAGTGGCGCCCGTGCCATCGGCCAGGCCGGGCCGATCGCCGCCGGCCAGGGTGCGCACGTTGCCATCAGTACCGATCACCCGGATGCGGTCATTGAAGGTATCGGCCACGTAGACCTGGCCCTGCGCATCCACTGCGATGCCCATCGGCGCATCGAAGCGTGCCTGCGCGGCAGGGCCATCGGCGTGGCCCTGTTCACCACCGGCCAGCGTGGTCACCTGGCCATCGATGCCGATGCGGCGGATGGCATGGTTGCCGGTGTCGGCCACATACAGGTTGCCCTGCGCGTCGGCGGCAATGCCCGAAGGCGTATTGAAACTGGCCTGCAGTGCCGGGCCATCAACGCGTCCCTCGCCCTGCCCGGCCACCGTTTCAACGCGGCCATCGGGCAAGCGGCGGCGGATCCGGTTGTTGTCACCGGCATCGGTGAAATAGACGCTGCCATCGGCACTGCGCAGCAACGCGTACGGATCGGCGAAACGTGCCTGCGCGGACGCGCCATCGCGGTCACCCGGGTGGCCATCGCCGGCCAGCGGTTCGATCTGCGCGGTCCACGCCAGCGGCGTTGGAACCGGACCCGCCGGTTCACCCAGCGTATGCAGCGGTGTCTCCCACCAGGTTGCGGCCAATGCCACTACCGTCGCCAATGCTACGCCTGCCGCCATCCATTGCCACCGTGCCATCGTGCTGCGCTGCCTGCCTGCTGTCTGAAGAGGCACCGACAATAGTCGCTGAACGCACGATCCGCCATGGCCAATCGTGCGGTCAAACGCCAGAGTTCCATCCATCGCGCTTGTTCTCGCTGGCTGCAGCGGGTTCAATGCGGTTCCCACGGATGGAAATCCTCCATGCCCCGCATCCTCACCGTCGCCGCCCTGCTGTTTGCCGCATTGGCCAGCACATCCGCCACTGCTTCGATCACGGTGGTGCCGCAGAAGCCGTCCGTCACCGCCGATGCGATGCACCAGGCCTATGCCACGCGATGGGATGAAGCCATCCAGCAGTCGCGCAGTGGCAACACGCTGGGTGCGCTGATCGCGATGGAACGGCTGATGGAAGATCCGATGCTGGATGACTTCGATGCCGAACACCGCGGCCGCGCCGCGCAGGTGGCCGGCTGGACCGCAATGGTGCAGAAGAAGCCGGACCAGGCGCGCCGCTACCTGCAGCGCGCACAGGAAGCACTGCCGGACGACGCGCAGATCCTGCTGACCCTGGTCTCGGTGGAACTGTCCGAGAACCAACCGGCACCTGCCACGAAGCACCTGGTGCAGGCGCTGAAGCATGCCGACGCGCCGTTGCCGGTGGACCACCACGCGATCAACTACCTGCAGTTCCGCCTGCGGGACCAGCCCCAGCAGCGCATGGAACTGCTGCAGGCGCTGTTCGACAACGGCTGGAAGAGCGGCGGCCTGGAACCCACCGGGCTGTGGCTGGCGCTGGCCACGCTGCAGGCCGACAACGGCCGTGGCGACAGGATTCCCGCCACGCTGGCGCGCATCACCGGCCCCGCCGAGATCATCCGCCTGCGCAGTGACAAGCGGTTTGATCGCTATGTCGACCGCGCCGATGCCCGCTTCGATCCGGTGCAGGCTGCACAGAAACACCTCGACGAACTGCGGGTCTCCGGCCTGCTCGACCGGGCGCTGGACGCACGCATGGCCGAGTTCAGCAGTACGCTGCTGATGCTGGACCGCAACGAGGAAGTGCTGGCACTGACCGATGGCATGGCCGGTGCGGCGGCCGAAGGTGAGTCGCCCTCGGCGACGGAAGCCGAATGGGTGGCATGGCTGCTCAACAGCCGGCTTACGGCGCTGCGCCGGTTGGGCCGTACCGACGATGCGCTGGCCACAGCCAGGCTGGCCGCACGCATCGGTGCGCTGGGCCCGGATGGTGCCGAGCACCAGTTCAACGTCGGCTTCGTGCTCAGTTCGCTGGGCCGCATGCAGGACGCTGCTGCCGCAGTGAATGACATGCCAGGCCTGGCCGGTTACGGCAAGGCGGCCCAGGCACTGCTGCAGTTCGCTGCCGCCCGCGAACGCGGCGATGCCCAGGCAGTGGAAGCCGCCCGCTCGGTGATCCTTGCCCAGCGCGACGACGCACGCCTGTTCCATCGCGAGATGCTGCTGGACGAAGGCAACCTGGACGGCGCAGCCGCAGTGCTGATCGAACAGCTGCGCTCCCCCACCGACCGTGGCGAGGCGCTGGCCTCCCTGCAGGACATGCGCACCTACCCCTCGCTGCCCGGTGACGTGAAGATCGATGCGGCCTGGCGTGCGCTGAAGCAGCGCGCCGACGTGCAGGCCGAGGTGGCACGCGTCGGCCGCATTGAGCGCTACGACCTGGTCAGCGCTTCCACTTCGCGCTGAGCCGATTTTCTGTGGCGCCGAGCGTGGGCTCGGCACTACACCTTCCGCCTAGCGGGCTGGCACCTCGGTACGGATGCCCATCGCTTCGCGGTAGCGTGCATACAGGGCCATCACCTTGTCCACATAGGCCAGGGTTTCGGCGTAGGGCGGCACGCCCTTGTAGCGGGTGACTGCACCGATGCCCGCGTTGTAGGCGGCCGCCGCCAACGGGCGATCGCCGTTGTAGCGGCGCAGCAGCGCGCGCATGTAGCGCGCGCCGCCCTCGATCGACTGCTGCGGCGAGAACGGATCGCGCACGCCATATTCCTGTGCGGTCTCCGGCATCAACTGCATCACGCCCTGTGCGCCCTTGGTCGAGACCGCCAGCGCATCGAAGTTGCTTTCGGCATGGGCAATCGCGCGCAGCCATGCGTCATCGACACCCGTGGCCTTGGCCGCGGCCTTGAACTGCTTGGCGTGCTGCGCCAACTGCGGCTTGCCGACCTTGCCCAGGCCTTCGTGGGCAGGTTCGCCCGGCGGCGTGGCCACTGTGAACTTCAGGAACACCCGCGAGCCGGGCAGGTTGCGGGTGGAGTAGACCAGCGCGCCATCCTGCTCGCGCTCGTACAGCACGCCGCTGAATACGCCCATGTTGCCCCACAGGTTCGGGGTCTGGATGGCGTTGTCGTCGATTTCCTTCGGGGTGCAGCGTGAACCGGGTTCCGGCGCGGTGGCCAGGCTGACGGTGTTGCCCTGCACGCAGCGGTAGACGGTGCGCGCGGCGGCCAGCCCGGGCCACAGGCTGGGCAGCAGCAACAGCGCAAGCAGGAGAGGGTGACGGGGCATGGCGGTCGGATCATCCGGCCGCGCCCGCTAATGTTGGGTGAATGGGGGCCGGCAGGGCTGCACCCGCGCCGGCGCCGGCGCCGGTAGAGTCGACTGTCAGTCGACTATCGCGCGCAGCGCGGGGTTTTCCGGAAGCCCACGGGAGAGCAGTCGACTAACAGTCGACGCTTCCGACGTTCCCGATTTCGGCCTTGCCGCCCCCGCATCCCCGGTCATTTCGCGGTCCTGCGGCGCACCCAATACCCCACGCCCAGCAGCACGAACCACGCCGGGCTGGCGATCAACGCCTGGCGGGTGTCGTCCTGCAGGCTCAGCAGCACCAGCACGGCGGCGAAGAACACCAGGCAGGCCCAGCACATGGCAACACCGCCGGGCATCTTGAAGATCGAGGCAGCGTGACGCTCCGGGTAGCGACGGCGATAGGCCATGTAGGCCACCAGAATCAGCGACCAGACGAAGATGAACAGCACCGTGGCCAGCGTCGTCACCAGGGTGAAGGCGGTCACCAGGTTCGGAATCAGGTAGATCAGCAGCGTGCCACCGAGCAGGCACAGGCACGAGAACAGCAGGCCACGGGCGGGCACGGCGGCGCGTGACAACTTCGACAACCCGCGCGGGGCGTGGCCCTCTTCGGCCAGGCCGTACAGCATGCGGCTGGTGGAGAAGATGCCGCTGTTGGCCGAGGACGTGGCCGAGGTCAGCACCACGAAATTGATCAGGCTGGCGGCGGCAGGGATGCCGGCGAGCACGAACAGCTGCACGAACGGGCTCTTGTCCGGCACCACCTGGCGCCACGGGGTGACGGCCATGATCGCGATCAGCGCCAGCACGTAGAAGATGATGATGCGCACCGGGATCGAGTTGATCGCCTTGGGCAGGTTGCGCTCGGGGTCGGCGGTTTCGGCGGCGGTGGTGCCGACCAGCTCGATGCCGACGAAGGCGAACACCGCAATCTGGAAGCCGGCGAAGAAACCGACCAGGCCCATCGGGAACATGCCGCCGTCATTCCACAGGTTCGACAGCGACGCGGTGTGGCCGCTGGGTGAAGTGAAGCCCCACGCCACCAGCCCGGCGCCGGTAATGATCAGCGCGCAGATCGCCACGATCTTGATCAGCGCGAACCAGAATTCCATCTCGCCGAACAGCTTCACCGTCACCAGGTTCAGCGACAGCAGCAGCATCACGCACGCGAGCGCCGGTTTCCAGGCGTCAAGCCCGGGGAACCAGAACTGCGCGTAGGCGGCAATGGCGATCACATCGGCGATGGCGGTGACGATCCAGCAGAACCAGTACGTCCATCCACAGAAGAAGCCGGCCCAGGGGCCGAGCAGGTCGGTGGAGAAATCGATGAAGGATTTGTACTGCAGGTTGGACAGCAGCAGCTCGCCCATCGCGCGCATCACGAAGAACAGCATCGCGCCGATGATCAGGTAAACGAAGACGATGGACGGGCCGGCCAGGCTGATGGTCTTGCCCGACCCCATGAACAGGCCGGTACCGATGGCACCGCCGATGGCGATCAGTTGCAGGTGGCGGTTGGACAGGCTGCGGCGCAGGTGCTCGGGGGGCGTTGCGGGCTCGGTCATGGGCGCGGGCAAAAGGGCGGGCGAAGCGTTCGACGGTAGTCCTCCGCAGGCCGGAGCGCCAGCGTCGGATGGGCCAATCCCGTCAAACTTGGCCGCTTTCATCACAATGTGACCGAATACCGGATTCATCCCATTCCGCCCGGCCCGGCGCCATGCTCAGATAGCCACACCTGCCCAAGGATCGGCCCGACCATGCGCCCTGCCCTGCCCGCCCCGCTGGAGCCCCGGCCATGAGCCGGCTGCGCGTGATCATCGGCGGCACCGCACTGGCGCTGCTGGCCGCAGCCGTGCCGATCGCGGTGATGGCCTATGCCACCTGGGACCGTGCGGTCAGTGTCGAGCAGCAGCGCCTGCGCGACATCGCCGGCCGCACCCTGCGCCGCGCCGACCAGTCCTACCTGGAAGCGCTGGCCGCGTTGAAGTCCGCCGAGGCCGGCGCCTACGATCCGTGCGGGCCGGACCACATCCGGCGCATGCAGACGCTGGTGATGACCTCGCCGTCGGTCGACCAGATGGGCTACTTCGAGGGTGGCAAGCTGCGCTGCACGTCGTGGGGCCCGTTCCTGTCCGACGTCAACCAGCCCAGGTCCGACCACGTCACCAGTGATGGCGCCGGCATCGCCGTGGATGTGCGCCCCGAGGCAAGCGGACGGCGCCAGGTCCTGTCGATCCTGTATGGCAACTACGACGTGCTGGTCGATCCGCGCCGCTTCGTCGATGTCATCGCCGACCCGAACGTGCGCCTTGCCCTGGCCAGCCCGGACGGCCGCCTCCTGGCCAGGCAGGACGGCATGGATCCGGCATTGCTGGAGACCCTGCTGCGCGCGCCCGGTGAGGGCCTGGACCACAACACCCTGTACGCCACCGCGCGCAACGAAGAGTGGCTGGCGATCGCAACCACGCCGCGTACCGCGCTTGCCGCGACCTTCCGCCAGCAGGCCTGGCTGTTCGTGCCGATCGGCGTTCTGCTGGCCGCCATCGGTGCCGGCCTGGTGATCTGGCTGTCGCGTCGCCGCCTGTCCCTGCGCGGCGAGCTGGCCACGGCGATCCGCCGCCGCGAGCTGTACCTGCACTATCAACCCATCATCGAACTGGATACCGGCATCTGCGTCGGCGCCGAGGCGCTGGTACGCTGGCAGCGCCCGGATGGCACCCAGGTGCGGCCGGACCTGTTCATTCCGCTGGCCGAAGAGGCCGGCATGATCGCCGCAGTCACCGATCTGGTGATCGAGAACGTGGTGCGCGACATGCGCGAACTGCTGGTGGCCGACCGCAGCGCGCACATTGCGATCAACCTGGCCGCCGAAGACATCAGCAGCGGCCGTGCGCTGAAGATGATCTCCAAGCACATGGCCGGCAGCGGCATCCTGCCGCAGCAGATCTGGATGGAAGCCACCGAACGCGGTTTCCTCGATCTGGACCGCGCCCGCACGATGCTGGCACAGGCACGTCGGGCCGGGCACAGCGTGGCCATTGATGATTTCGGCGTCGGCTTCTCCAGCCTGCAGTACCTGGAGCAGCTGCCACTGGATGCGCTGAAGATCGACAAGTCGTTCATCGATGCGATCGGCACCGAGAGCGCGACCAGCCCGGTGACGCCGCACATCATCGACATGGCCAAGGAGCTGGGCCTGTGGGTGGTGGCCGAGGGCGTGGAAACCGAGGCACAGCTGGCGTACCTGCATACCCGGAAGGTCGAGTTCGCGCAGGGCTGGCTGTTCTCGCGGCCGCTGCCACGGGATGAGTTCGTGGCGTTCCATCACAAGCGGCAGCAGCGCTATGGCGCGGCGCGGGAGCACATGCAGAATCCGCGCAGCGTGCCGATCGAGCGTGAGGGAGTGGAGTAGGACGGCGAACGGCGGAGCCCCTCGTGGCGGGTCGCGTATTGCTATCCCAGGGCTGGCCGGGACGGTCGGGTTCGCGGGGGACGCCGTAAACCCGTCCGTGGGGGCTTGGCCGCGGCATCCATGCCGCGGGCACCCCCGCGAACCCGACCGTCCCGGCCTCTGACAGGTTCCGGCGGCGTCCCGCCACGGAATCAACGGAAGAAGGCAAAAGCAAAGGCAAACGCGGGTCGCTGCGCTCGGTGGATCCACGCCATGCGTGGATGGCGGGGACCACGGTAGTGCCGGCCGCTGGCCGGCACCTCCGTAACGTTTGCTCTGGGCCTACGCCCAGGCCTTCGGCCGTGCCAGCAGCCACGCCACGCTCAGCGCCAGCAGCAGCAACGGCAGCCATCCCAACTGGTTCGGGCCGCCCGCCTGCAGCAGCACACCCCCTGCAACGCCTCCGGCGGCGATGGCGAGGTTCCAGCCGGTCACCAGCATCGACTGCGCCAGATCCGCGGCGGCACCCGCACGCCGTGCCAATGCGGTCTGGAACAACGTAGGCACCGCACCGAAGGCCACGCCCCACAGGATCGTGGCCAGCAGCAGCGCGGTCGCGTCGCCCGGCCACAGCAGCAGCGCCAGCACCGGCACGATGAAGCCGATCACCGCCGCCCACACCAGCGTGCGCAGATGACGGTCCACGCCCCAGCCGGCAATGCCGATGCCGGCGATGGCGGCCACGCCAAAGGCCAGCAGCAGGCGGTCCAGCCACGGGCCGGCGCCGGCCTCCACCGCCAGCGGTTCGATGTAGGTGTAGAGCACGTTGTGCGCCAGCACGTACAGCACCATCACCAGCAGTGCACTGCGCACGCCCGGCATGCGCCACACCGTGCCCAGCGGTATGCGCCGGCCAGCACCGGCGGCGGGCAAGGCCGGCAGTGCCCAACGCGCATACGCCAGCAGCCCCACGCCCAGCACGCTCATCAGCGCGAACGCCCAACGCCAGCCGATCTGCTGGCCCAGCAAGGTGCCCGCCGGTACGCCCAGTGACAGCGCCAACGGCGATCCGACCATCGCCACCGCGATTGCCCGGCCCTGCAGCGACGGCACCACCATGCGCGCGGCGTAACCGGCCACCAGCGACCACAGCAGGCCACCACTCACGCCGGCCAGGAAACGCGCGGCCAGGATCAGCGGATAGCTGCTGCTCAGTGCGGTCAGCGTGTTGACCAGCACGAAGCCGGCAATCGCAGCGAGCAGCAAGGGGCGTCGCGGCAGGCGCTGGGTCAGCGCGGTCATCGGCAAGGCGGCCATCACCGAGCCCAGTGCGTACACGCTGACCAGCTGGCCGACCGCCGCATCACTCACACCGAGGCTGTCGCCCATCGGCCGCAGTACACCGGCCGGCAGGGTCTCGGTCAGCAGAGTGATGAAGCCGCCACCGGCCAATGCCAGCAGGCCGGCCCACGGCAGGCGCGTGGCTTCACCGGCGGGGCTGGCTGCATCGATGGCATGGCCGCTCATCGCACGGTCCCCACATCGGCATACACCGCATCGCGCAGTTGATCGACGAAGGCACCGTCCATGCCTTCGTACAGGGTGTTGGTCAGCGCCACCACGCTCAGCCCACGCACAGGATCGACAAACCAGCTGTGCCCGTAGGCACCGCCCCAACGCCATGTACCTGCGTTCTGCGGCGTGCCGCTTGCGGCCGCATCGCGCAGCACCGCAAAGCCCAGGCCGAAGCCCCAGCCGGCCGGTTCCGGCGGTCCCTGCTCGCCGACCTGCGGGCTGGTCATCTCCGCTGCCAGTGCGGGCGGCAGCAGGCCTGAACGCTGCACATCACGCAAGGCTTCCAGCACCGCCATCACGTCATCGGCGGTACCGACCAGGCCGGCCCCGGCCGAGGGGAAACGGCTGGCATCGGTGGCGCGCGCGAGGCTGTATTCGATGCCGACCGTACCCTCGAACGGAGCGACCACCTCGCCTTCCTGCAGGCGATGCGGCTGCGGCGCGTCGCTTACATAGGGGGTGGCCAAGCGTGCCGCGTTGCGCGCAGCAAAGGCGGTGTCGCGCAGGCCCAGCGGTGCGGCCAGCAAGCGCTCGTACAGTGCCTGCAGCGTTTCACCCGTCGCTGCTTCGGCAACGGCACCGGCAACGTCCACGCCCAGCGAGTAGAGCCATTGGCTGCCCGGCGCGAACAGCAGTGGCGCCTGCGCGATGCGGCGCACGTTGTCGGCCAGGGAGAGCGGGTTCGCATCCAGGCCATCGCTGACCCCAGCGCGCGCATACGGGCCGTCGGCATCGGCTTCGAGGAAGCGATAGCCCAACCCGCTACTGTGGCTGAGCAGTTGGCGCAGGCTGATCGGCGGCGTGCTGCCGTCGGCCAGTGCCGGGCGGAAGTCCGGCAGCCAGCGCTGCACCGGCATATCGAGGTCGAGCACGCCCTCTGCTACCAGGCGCAGGATCACCGTGGTCAGCAGCGGCTTGCTGACCGATGCCAGCCGGAACAACTGGTCGCGCTGCATCGGCGTGGCCGTCTCGCGATCGGCCAGCCCGGTCGCGCTGGCGTGGCGCAGCACACCGTGCTCGCGCACCAGCACCACCGCACCGACCAGGCGCTGCGGGTGCACCTGCTGCAGCAGCCGCTGCACCGATGGCAGTGTCGGCGTGGGTTCAAGGGAAGGAGCGGCATTCATCGCGGGAATCCGTGGGGGAGAGGCCCGCCACGTTAGGCAGCACGGCGCAGCGCAAAAAGCCGGTTGCCGCTCCGGGCATCATGGACCGTGCAGTCCGCAATCGGCATGATGGCCGGAACTGCAAGGCCGCAACGGTCCCAACGCCACCCCGCACCACAGTGTTGCGATGGCGGAGCCGTCCACTACGGCCGCGCCGACCTACCCTGCCGCTTTCATCGCCCACACGCCCATGTCAGTCCTGGACAACCTCGCCAACCTGCAGACCTTCGTGCACGCGGCCGATACCCGCAGCTTCGTCGAGACCGGGCGCCTGCAGGGCATCTCGGCCTCGGCCGCTGGCAAATGCGTTGCCCGCCTGGAGCATGCGCTGGGCGTGCGCCTGTTCCACCGCAGCACGCGCAGCATCACCCTCACCGCCGAGGGCCAGCTGTTCCTGGCGCGCTGCCGGCGCATCCTCGACGAGCGCGATGCCGCACGCACCGAGCTGGCACAGCCGCACGCCACGCCTCGCGGCACGCTGCGCATCGGCCTGCCGTTGGTGGGCGACCTGACCCTGCCGCTGATGGCCGAGTTCATGGCGGCCTATCCCGATATCCGCCTCGACCTCGATTTCAGCGATCGGCTGGTCGACGTCATCGAGGAAGGATTCGATGCCGTGCTGCGCGTCGGCGAGCCCAGCGACTCACGCATGAACGCACGACGCCTGGGCGTATTTCCACGCCGCATCGTCGCCTCACCCGCCTACCTGCAGCGGCGTGGCACGCCGCGCACACCGGCCGATCTGATGCAGCACACGCTGCTGCACTATCGCTTCCCCAGTACCGGCAAGCTGGAACTGTGGCCGATCCACTGGCCCGACCATGAAACACCGCAGGAGCTGCCGGTGCACATGGTGGCCAACACCATCGAAGCGCGCGTGGCATTGGCCCTGCGTGACATCGGCCTGGCCTTCGTGCCCGTGCACTCGGTGCGCGATGCACTGGCCGACGGCCGGCTGGTCACCGTTCTGGACGAGCACGTGCACTCCTGCGGCATCTTCCACCTGCTGTGGCCCTCCGGCCGCCACGTGCTTCCGAAGCTGCGGGTGTTCATCGACTTCGTCAGCGCGCGCCTGGAAACCGTGCCGTAGGAGATCGATCCACCCCATGCCCGGCCCACAGTAGTTCCACGCCATGCGTGGATGCCTTTGTAGAGTCGCGCCATCAAACCATTCAGCCAGCCCCGCTATACTGGCCGCTCATTCCTCCCAGAGGCTCGCGACCAATGCGCCATTGATGCCGCCGTCTTCCCACCAGACGGCCTGACTCTTCCCGCCCCTGCGCGCAGGGGAGAACCCGGCATCCATGGAGGTCGCATGACCCCGCATTCCCTCACGCTCGATCGCGTGTCGTATCGATTGGCCGACGGCCGCCCGCTGTTTTCCGATCTGACGTTTTCCTTCGAACCGGTCGCCACCGGCCTGGTCGGTGCCAATGGCGCCGGCAAGAGCGTGCTCGCACGCCTGCTGGTCGGACGGTTGCTGCCCGACACTGGCCAGGTGCGCGGCAGTGGCCGCGTGTTCCTGTTGCCGACGCCCGGCTATCCGCCCGCCGGCACGGTCGGTGAACTGGCCGGCGTCGGCGCGGAACTGGCTGCACTGCAACGCATCGAAGCCGGCAGCGTGGACGAGGCCGACTTCGCCTGCGTCGGCGACCGCTGGGATCTGCGCGAACGCCTGCAGCAGCAATGGCAGGCGCTTCGACTGCCCGACGATCTCGATCCCGCCCAGCCGGCCGCGCGCCTCAGTGGTGGCCAGGCCATGCAGGTCGCGCTGTCCGGTGCCTGGGCCAGCGGTGCCGATTGGCTGATCCTGGACGAACCCAGCAACCACCTCGATGCACGCCATCGCCAACAGCTGTACGAGCAGTTGCAGCAGTGGCGCGGTGGCCTGCTGGTGATCAGTCATGATCGCGAGCTGCTGGCGCACATGCAGCAGATCGTCGAACTCGATGGGCGCGGGCTGCATCGTTACGGCGGACCGTGGCAGCACTATGCCGATGCGCGCGCCGCCGAGCGCGAAGCTGCCGCCGCCCAGCTCGATCATGCGCGCGCCCAGCACCGCCAGCAGCAACGCAGCGCGCGCGAACAGCACGAACGGCAACAACAACGCCAGGCGCGTGGCAACCGCGATGCGAAGCAGGCCAACCAGGCCCCGATCCTGCTCGGCCGGCAGAAGCAGCGCGCCGAGGCCAGCCACGGCCGCGCACAACAGGTGCAGGCCGAACGCCTGCAGGCCCGCGCAGAGCATCTGCGCGCAGCGGCATCGGCGGTGCACGCGGCGCCGGAACTGGCACTGTTCGCCGGTGCGGGTGACCGTGGCAGCATGCGCCTGCTACAGGCCGAGGCGCTGGTGCTGCCACATGGCTGCAGTGCACCGTTGCAGCTGGAGATCCGCCGCGGCCAGCGCATCGCCGTGGTCGGTGACAACGGCAGCGGCAAATCGACCCTGCTGCGTGTGCTGGCCGGCCAGCTGCCTGCACGCAGTGGCGCCGTGCAACGGCATGCGCCACTGGCCCTGCTCGACCAGCAGCTGCTGGGGCTGTCCGGCGAGCGCAGCATCCTCGACACCGTGCAGGCCGCCAACCCGGGCGCGGACCCAGGCGAGCTGCGCACGCGGCTGGCCCTGCTCGGGCTGGATGCACAGCGCATCCAGCGGGCAGCCCACAGCCTCAGCGATGGCGAACGCGTGAAAGGTGCGCTGGCCAGCGTGCTGTACGCCGATCCCGCGCCCCAGCTGTTGCTGTTGGACGAACCCGGCAATGCGCTGGATCTGAGCGCATTGCAGGCATTGGAGGAACTGCTTGCGGCGTGGCCGGGCGCGCTGGTGATGGTGAGCCACGACCGGCACCTGCTGCAGGCATTGCGACCGACGCAGGTGTTGCAGGTCACCGCCAACCACTGGCAATGGCGCGACAGTCCGTAGAGTCAAGCCATGCTCGACTCCGCCATGCATCCATCCACGCATGACGTATCGACCAGGGGTAGTGCCGGCCGCTGGCCGGCAACCCATGGATCCTCAATGCACCGTCAACGCTTCCACACCGGGAACGCCTGCGGCAACTGCTGCCACAGCAATGGCCCCGCACGCAGCTCCTGGTCGTTGAGCAGGCACGCATCCAACTCCGCACGCACCGCGCGCTCATCCATGTGCACGCCAATCACCACCAGTTCCTGGCGACGGTCGCCCCACAAGGGATGCCACAGCCGTTGCATCGCCGCGTGCGCGGCCGAATCCGGGAATTCTTCCGGCCCCGGCGGCGGCGCGCTCCAGCAGTCGGCCTGCTGCCGCGCCCATCCCAGGTCGCTGTAAGGCAGCGGTGTCCGCGGCAACAGCGGTGTGGTGTCCTCGATGCCCGCACGCACGCGATCGCGCGCGGCGTACCAGAAGCCCGCCGCCTGCGTCCGCGTCGCGGCACCCACGGTGTTCAGCTCACCCACCCAGTCCATGCGGTTGGCCAGCCAGAACCAGCCTTTGCTGCGGATCACGCCGGGCATGCCGGACTGCAGCGCGCGGGCGAAGCGCGCCGGGTGGAACGGACGTCGCGAGCGGTAGACGAAGCTGCCGATGCCGTACTCCTCGGTTTCCGGTGTGTGCTCGCCCCGCAGTTCCTTCACCCAGCCCGGCGCACGTTGCGCACGCTCCATGTCGAAGCGACCGGTATCCAGCAGCTCGGCCAGCGGCACATCGCCGAAGCTGGACAGCAGCAGCTTCGCGTCGCGGTTCAGGCCACGCAGCACGGCCAGCGTGTCCTGCAACACTTCGTCATCCACCTGGTCCACCTTGCTGACCACGATCACGTCGGCGAACTCGACCTGCTCGCATAGCAGGTCAACCACACCTCGATCATCCTCCGGGCCGGCCTGCTGGCCGCGCTCTGCCAGTCGCGACGTCGATCCGAAGTCGGCAAGGAACGCGCTGCCGTCGACCACCGTCACCATCGTGTCCAGCCGCGCGATATCGCTCAGGCTGAAGCCATGTTCGTCGCGCACCGCGAAGGTGGCCGCCACCGGCATCGGCTCGCCGATGCCCGTCGATTCGATCAGCAGGTAGTCATAGCGACCCGCATCGGCCAGGCGCCGCACTTCCTGCAGCAGATCATCGCGCAGCGTGCAGCAGATGCAGCCGTTGCTGAATTCCACCAGCGTCTCTTCGGTGCGGCGCAGCTCGGCGCCACCTTCGCGCACCAGCTGCGCATCGATGTTGACCTCGCTCATGTCATTGACGATGACCGCCACGCGCAGGCCTTCGCGGTTGCGCAGGATCTGGTTGAGCAGGGTGGTCTTGCCGGCCCCGAGGAAGCCGGACAGCACGGTGACCGGAAGGCGACGGTCGGCGCGGGAAACAGTGTTCATGTCGGAGCGGGTTGGCTGCGGAACGGAAATGTTACTGTATAACATTTGTTGCGCAAGGAACCTCCCCCGATGAAGTCGCCTTCTGCCGCCCTGCTTGATGCCGGCGCGGTCGCCCTGTCCAGCCTGTGCCTGCTGCATTGCCTGGCGCTGCCCCTGCTGGCCGCCGCGCTTCCCCTGTTCGGCACCTGGGCCGAGGCGGAATGGGTGCACCTGCTGTTCGTGGCCATCGCCCTGCCACTGACCGGCTACGCGCTATGGCGCGCCGAGCGCCGTCACCCGCTGCCGGTGCTGGCCTGGGCCGCCGCTGGCGTCGGTCTGGGCCTGTTGCTGGCCGGCGCGCTTGCGCTGCCCTCACATGACTGGGAAACGCCGATGACGGTCACCGGCAGCCTGCTGCTGGCCGCAACGCATATCTGGAACGCGCGGCACCGGCACGCGGGGTAGAGTCGACTGTTAGTCGACTGCTCTTCGCTCGGGCTGCATAGAACCCCGCGCTTCGCGCGATAGTCGACTAACAGTCGACTCTACCGCCCCCCGGCCTATTTGCCGTAGCGGCGCAGCAGCTCCACCAGCACTTCGGCCTCGTCCGCCCGCTGCTGCGGGTCATCGGCACCCACCACGTGTTCCTGCAGGTGCTCGTGCAGCAGCTCCATCAGCAGGCTGTGGGCGGCGCCGCGCACGGCGGCAACCTGCACCAGCACGTCCGCACAGTCGCCGGCTTCACCCTCGGGCTGGTCCAGCGCCTGCTCCAACGCCGCCACCTGGCCCGCCATGCGGCGCACCCGGGTCAGCAGCTGCTTTCGATTCCTGTGTACATGCGCCATGGCCGGATCATATACCCTATGGGGGTATCCACTCCAGCTCCCGCCACCATGCACTTGGACGCCCTCGCCGCCGCCCGTCGCCACGAACACCGCTTCGACGACGGCAACCCGCTGGCCGAACGCAATACCCGCCGCGCCCTGTGGCTGACCGTCGGCATGATGCTGGTGGAGATCGTCGGCGGCTGGTGGTTCAACTCCATGGCCGTGCTCGCCGACGGCTGGCACATGAGTTCGCACGCGCTGGCGCTGGGCCTGGCGGTGTTCGCCTACCGCTGCGCGCGCCGCTACGCGCACGACCCGCGCTTCGCCTTCGGCACCTGGAAGATCGAGATCCTGGCCGGCTACACCAGCGCCATCGCCCTGCTCGGCGTCGCCGCGCTGATGGCCGTGCAGTCACTGCAGCGGCTGTGGGTACCGGCGCCGATCCACTACAACGAAGCCATCGCCATCGCTGCGGTCGGCCTGGGCGTGAACCTGCTCTGCGCATGGTGGCTGCACGACAGCCCGGGCCACGCGCATCACCACCACGGGCATGACCATGGCGATCATCACGGGCATGACCACCAACACCACGATCACGGCCATGCGCACGGTCACGACCTCAATCTGCGCTCGGCCTACGTGCACGTGCTGGCCGACGCCGCCACCTCGGTGCTGGCCATCGTCGCCCTGCTCGGCGGCAAGCTGCTGGGCCTGACCTGGCTGGACCCGGTGATGGGCCTGGTCGGCGCCGTGCTGGTGACGGTGTGGGCGGTGGGCCTGCTGCGCGACAGTGGCCGCATCCTGCTCGACGCGCAGATGGACGCACCGGTGGTGGCCGAAGTTCGCGAAGTGATCGAACAGGGCCCCTGGCCGGCGCGCCTGGCCGACCTGCACGTCTGGCAGGTCGGTCGCGGCAAGTACGCGGTCAGCGCCAGCGTGGTTACCAGCGACGCCCGCCTGGATGCGGATACCGTGCGCAACGCACTGGCGATCCATGAAGAGCTGGTGCATGTCACCGTGGAGATCCACCGCAGCGCGTGATCCACGCCGGGTAGTGCCGGCCGCTGGCCGGCAACCTCATGGGCTCCGGAAACAATCCAGCGGTGCCGGCCAGCGGCCGGCACTACCGCTAGAGCTTCAACATCATCCGCAGCAGGTACATCAGCAGCGGCAGCGCGCTCAGCACCGCACCACCGATGCCGATCCACGGCCAGCGCTCGCCGCGCACGCGCGAGGCCACCGCCAGGCCGCAGCCCACCAGTGCCGCGCCCAGCACGCCCACGCCCAATCCCGCAGCCATGCCATTGCCGCCTGCGGCCACCGCCGCCTGCGCCGCCAATGTGCCGGCTCCCCAACCCACAGCGATCCCCAGCCAACTGGCCATGCCGCACCACGGTGCCTTGCCCTGCGCCATCCGAAAACCCCTTTGTTCTTGCCGAATTTCTGTACGGACCACGCCCGTGTGCTGCCTACACTAGCCCCACCTGCCCTGTAGGGACATCCCATGCGCATGCTCCGCCTGCTGCTGCCCGGTGCCGTCCTGCTGCTCACCGCCTGCAGTGGCGATGCCGGGCTTCCTTTCAGCGCCGATCCGTTGCAGGGCTGCTTCGCCACCGGCGCGCGCAAACCGGCCGACTTCCGCATCGACAAGGAAGGCGGCCAGTACTTCGTCTCCTTCAGCCGCGGCGACCAGTGGCAGCGCGAGCCGAATGCCCTGCATAAGGCCACCCGCAGCGAGATCAGCCGCTACTTCCGCGATGACGCCGAGCAGATCGACAGCGCGTTGATCCGCATGGCGGGCGGCTTCGGCATCTTCCACTTCAACAAGGACGCGACGTTGAAGGGCAAGGCCAGCGATAGTGACTACATGGCGTTGATGCTGATCGGTGCTGGGCCGGTGTATGCGGTGAAGTGCCCGTAAGAGGCAATGATTCTGATGGCGGCTCAGGGCACTATGGGCGCATCCTGTCTTCTTTGAGGAGCGATGCCAATGCTGCTGTTTCTGCTGCTTGCGGTAAGCGCGCCGAAGACCGAGGGGGCCTATGACGAAGTCCGGCAGCTGCCCGATGGCCAGACCCTGGTCATGCGCACCCTGGACTGGGATCTCGGTGATGGTCGCCACGAACGCGTTACCGTGCATTGGCTGCTGCAGGAAGACGGCAGCCTGCGCTACGACTTTGATCGGCAGACACCGGAAACCCAGGACGTCCATCGTCGGTCGTGCGCGCTGCAGGGCATGCAGCCCTCACGCGGCGTCAACATGATTTCAGGAGAAGGAGCCACGCACGGCTTCAGCTACACCAGCCAGCGGTAGCGCCGAGCCCACGCTCGGCTCCACCCGTCTACATCCACGCATGGCGTGGATCTACTGCAGCGGCCACAAGTGGCCCCGGCAACAGCTGCGGTACCATGCCCTCCCCCGAACCGCCCCGGTACCCGCCGTGCCCCATTACACCGGCCCCCTGCTGACCCGCGACAGCGCCGACACCCTGCGCCGTGCCCATGACAAGGGCGCTGCCGACTGGCAGGGCTCGCTCGACCTCGGTCGCAGCGAGGACAGCGTGGCGCTGGACGCCGACGGCTTCCACTTCCGTGGCCAGCCCTACCCGTGGCCGGGCAAGCTGAAGGACCGCACGCTGTACTACTGGGACGGCGAGGACTTCGCGCCGATCTCGCGCTACAGCGGTTCGCTGATCAAACTGGTGCCGACCGAATGGGGCGCACCGACCTTCGAGATCGACGGCATCAAGATGCTGCCGACGTCCAAGCTGTCACCATTCGAGGATGCACGCCGCAAGGTGGAGCTGGTCGCCCCGGCCGGCAAGGTCATCCTCGATACCTGCGGCGGCCTCGGCTACTTCGCCGCCTGCGCGCTGGAGGCCGGTGTCGGCCAGATCCGCTCGTTCGAGAAGAACGCCGACGTGATGTGGCTGCGCACGCTCAACCCGTGGTCGCCGGATCCGGACTCGGCCGCGGCCGGTGACCGCCTGCAGTTCAGCCACGGCGATGTCTCGCAGCAGATCGAACAGGTGGCCAGCAACAGCGTCGACGCCATCCTGCACGACCCGCCGCGCTTCGGCATCGCCGGCGAACTGTATTCACAGGTGTTCTACGACCACCTCGCCCGCGTCATCCGCAAAGGCGGGCGCCTGTTCCACTACACCGGTGCGCCGAACAAGCTGACCAGCGGCCGCGACGTGCCGCGTGAAGTGGCCAAGCGCCTGGAAAAGGCGGGGTTCAAGGCCGAACTGGCGCTTGACGGCGTGCTGGCCGTCAAGCGCTGAGCCTCATTCCGAGTCCACCTTCGCCAGCTTCATCACCCACTTCGGCACTTCCGGTTCACCGGCGTAGAAGTCCTTCGGTTTCTTCTCCGCCATCGCCCAGCGGTGCAGCCAGCTCGGGCCGTAGCGACCGCTGTAGCCCTCGGCGCCCCGCGCATAGGCCGGGTCACGCATCGCTTCGTCCAGCGAAATGAAGCGATAGCCGCGCCGCTTCGTCGCCGCCACCAGTTCGGCGAACGTGGCTGCATTGAGTTCGTTCGCATGCATCAGCCAGACCTGCGGCAGCGCGTAGCCCAGCAGCGCCTGGGACTGCTTCTCGTAGTAGTCCAGCTTGTTCAGCATGTACGGCACATAGCCCTTGCGCAGCTGCGCCAGCGTCGCCTCGCGCGCCGGGGAATCCGGCTGCTCGTTCATTACGTTGGCATAAGCGAACGCCCACACCCACTCGCCGTTGTCGACCGTCACCGGTGCCACGCGGTAGCCATGCTGCCTGAAGAACACGTCCATCTGCGCGCGTTCTTCCGGCGTGCGCCCGGCACGCAGATAGGGGTGACGCATCCACTGCGGCTTCAGCCCGCGCTCGGCCAGCAACGGCCGCAGCACCGTCTCGCCACGCAGGAAATCCTGCTGGAACGCCGGCACGCCCTTGGCGTTCAGGTCCATGTGCGAGTAGGTATGGTTGCCCAGCACATAGCCGGCCTCCAGCCAGTCGCGCAGCATCTGCACCCGCGCCGGCTGCACCTGCCCTTCGATCTCAAGCTTGTTCTCGTTGACGAAGCCGACCACCGGCACGTCTGCCTGATGCAGCTGCGCCATCAGCGCTTCGTGCCGCGACTGAAGATCCGGCGGAACGATCTCGTCCACCCGCGCCCAGGGCAGGTCGTCGATGGTCACCGCGATCCGGCGATCCACTTCAGCGGCGTGTACCGCCAACGAACACAGCAGCAATGGCACAGCACGCAGCAACCAACGCATCAGCACATCCTTGCAGGAGCGAAGCGCAGACTGTAGCGCGATTGCGGGCGCGTGGTCGGTCACACACCCGTTATGGGCTGGGCGACTGCACCTGACGTTCGCGCACGATCGCCCGCCACAGCATGAATCCTGCAGCCATTGCCACCAGCATCAACGCGACCAGCACCAGGGCAAGGTCATCGGGATTGCGCAGCAGCGGCGCATGCTCATGGGTGAGGATCTCGAACACCACCTGCTGCGCCTGTGCCAGCGGTAGCCGGCCCTGCTCGCCCAGTTCAACCAAGCATGCGGCCGGAGACAGCTTGGCCACGCTGGTCCATGCCATGTCGTACAGATGCAATGCCCTGAGCGCCAGCGCCAGGATCGCGGCGTGCAGGGCCATCACCCCCCAGTTGGCGCGTCGCAGGCGTTCGGACAGACGCCCCAGACGGTAGACGCTGATCGACATCGCGCCCAGCAACGCCAGTACCACGCCTGCCATCGGAATCCACTGCAACGGTTGCCATGGTGCAAGCGCAGCGGACCGCGCCAGCAGCTGTTCTGCCACCTGCATGCGCGCGACAGGATCAGGCCCACCGCATGCGTCATCCACCGGCTCCAGCAGCAATCCCACGCGGTAGTGGAAGAAGCCGGCTGCAAGGGCTACCGCCAGCAGCGCCACCACCTGCAGTGCCAGCAGAATCGGGCCAGGACCACAGATACGACAGAAGCGGGCAGCAGCAGAGACCATCGGTTCATCCGTGACAACAAAGGACCATCCTAACCAAGCGCCCTGTGCTTGTCGGCTGGCGGATACGACAACCGCCGCGTGGTCCCGGTAGGATGTGGATGAGCATGGATGGTCGCATGTAGAGGTGTTGTGGATGGTCACGCTGTATCTGTGGGTGCGAACGCTGCTTCCGCTGCTGGCGTTCGTGATCGCGTGGATGCTGCTGTCGCGCCTGATCAAGGCCCGCGTGGCGCGCCTTCCACGGGTGCCCTTGAACCTGCCCGAGCACAGCAGCAGCCCGCGCAGGAAGGACCGGCGCATCTACGCGCGCAAGCTGCGGCGCAGACCGGGCCTGCGCACCGCAACGCGCCCGGCCACCGCGCCGCGCAGCTGGAACCTCGCGGCGGTGTTCGTTTCGTTCTCTGCGTTGATCGCCGCCGTGCTGGTCATGCCGGATGGCGCGCGCTTCCAGGTGCTGGTCGAGAGCCTTACAGGCTACCCGGCCACGATTGCTGAAGTACATGTTCCCGCTGCCGGGCAGCCCCTCGTGCTGCAGGCGTGGCAGCCCGCACTGGCGCAGCTGTCACGGCCGGTAACAATGCGCTACCCGATCGGGCGCACCGGCGGCCAGCATGACGCGCACGCCACGCTACCGGTGCAGGTGAGACATCAGGGTAATCGGCTGCAGGTGGCTACGGCCGTGCCGGTGGATTCCGAACTGCTGCGTTCAGACCTAGCGCGCTTGGCTGGGCTGCCGACGGCGGCAATCAACGTCCGCCAGCGCGAGATCTCACCCTGGCTGGAACCCGGCTGGAAGCCGCTGGACGGCATATAGATGCCGGACCAGGCCAGGCTGCTGTTGCAGTAGATCCACGCCATGCGTGGATGGGCACCGTGCGGGGTCGAGCACGGCTCGATCCTACAGATCAGGACCCGCGCGGCAGCTTCGTGGCCCACATGTTGTCCACCAGATTCGGATAACGCCGCCCATTCTCTTCCGCCCGCTGCCGCGCCGCCTCTTTCTGCGCAGGCGACAGCGGCTGCGAGGTCTGGCCCTTGGGGTTGGGCTTCTTCCACGGGGGTGTCTTGGTCTGGCGCATGGCTGCAGCTTACCGCTTCAGGAAGTTCAGCAGCGCCAGATTGAAGCGGTCCGCATGGCTGGTATTGCACCCATGTGGTGCGCCTTCCAGGATCACCACTTCGCTGCCCGGAATGGCCCGGTGCGTGCGCTGGCCCGAGCCTTCAAACGGCACGATGGCATCGCTGTCACCGTGCAGGATCAGGGTTGGCACTGTGATCTTCTTCAGATCGTCGCGGAAGTCGGTAGTGGCAAACGCCTGCATGCAACCCAGCGCCGCCGTCTGGTCGGATTGATGGCACAGCGCGATGGCCGCCTGACGCGTCTCTTCGGTCACCATCAGCTGGCCATTGGCGCTGAAGAAATCGCGGGTGAAGCCATCGAAGAACGCCTCGCGATCTTTCTCCAGACCGCTGCGCATTTCGTCAGCCTTGTCCTGGGTCAGCGGGCCTTCCGGGTTGTCGTCGCTGCGTAGCAGGAACGGCGGCACCGCCGCAGCGAACACCACGCTGTGCAGACGATCCTGTCCATGGTTGGCCACGTATCGGGCCACCTCGCCACCGCCCATCGAGAAGCCGACCAGGGTGACGTCGCGCAGGTCACGTTCCTCGATCACCCCGGCCAGATCCGCCGCCAGCGTGTCGTAGTCGTAGCCCTCGGCGGGCTTGTCGGAACGGCCGAAGCCGCGCCGGTCGTAGCTGATCACCCGGTGTTGGGCGTCGCGGAGGATCGACACCTGCGTCTTCCATGCATCGGCGGACAGCGGCCAACCGTGAATCAGAATGACCGGGCGGCCGTCGCCACCGGTGTCTTCAACGTGCAGGCGGATGCGGGAAGCAGGCATGGAACCTCCTGTGGAAGGGGAGGATTTCAGGCTACGGGCCGGCCCCTATCGCGACCGTGATGGAATCGCCGGTTGCCATGACATCCCCTGCACAGACGGCAGCCCTGGCGCTGGAGCCGAGCCGCCAATGCGGGCATTCACTCCGTGGAAGGGCCGTTTCGTCGGACGCCGGCTGCAGCGCCCCGAACGCCATGCGAGCCTGCGTGAACCCTCCCTGGAGACTCGCCATGCTGCTGCTCACCCTGCCCCTGCTGGCCGCCGGCCTCGCCGCCGCCCCCGCGCCCTCCGATGACCTGCGCGGGCAGATCCGCCAGGCCGACACCCAGCTGTTTGCCGCCGCCTTCGAGGCCTGCGATGCCGACAAGGCCGCCGCGATGACCACCCAGGACATGGAGTTCTTCCATGACAAGGATGGCAAGTCGGCCAGCAGCCGCGAAGACTTCCGCCGCAGCGTGGCCACCATGTGCAGCAATGCGCGCAAGGGCGGCTGGAGCCTGCGCCGCGAGCGGGTGGAGCCTTCGTTGCAGGTGTTCCCGCTACACGAGGAGCGGGCGCTGGAGATCGGCGACCACCGCTTCCATGAACGCGGCAAGGACGGCGTGGAGCGCTGGGTGGGCCAGGCCCGCTTCATCCAAGTCTGGCGTCGCGTGGACGGGCGCTGGTTGGCCGAGCGGGTGATCAGCTACGACCATCGGCCGGCAGACTGACCCCTCGGGCGCGCTTCACGGGTCGGATCTATACTTGGGGGGTTCACCCACGACCCACCGCTACCGTTCGATGGCCATGGCAGAGATCACCCCCAACCACCCCGACTACGGCCTCAACCAGCAGATCCGCCAGGGCGTGGCCGCACTGGATGCCCAGCACGGCCGTGCGTTCGACCAGACCAGCGAACGCCTCACCGCCAGCCTGACCGTGCTGGCCCGCGAGCAGGGCCTGCAGCAGGTCGACCACGTGCTGGTCAGCAACGCCACGGCCAATCATCCGGCCGGGCACAACGTCTTCGTCGTGCAGGGCGACCCGGCCAATCCGGCGCACCTGCGCGCGATGATGCCGACGGCTATGGCGGCGCAGACGCCGGTGGAGCAATCGATGCAGAAGCTGGGGCTGGGTGTGCAGCCGCAGGTCGAGGTGCAGGCGCAGGAAATGCAGAATCCTGCGCCGCGGATGGGATAAGCGCTGCAGCTTGAAAAGGGGGCAGCGCATCGGGGCTGCCCCCGCGTCTACAGCCTGGGCACCGCTTACAGCTGGATGCGCGCGACGCTCTCGTCAGCGCCCTTGTCATCCTTCTCGCCGTTCTTGATGCTCACGAACAGCACGTTGTTCTTCGCATCCAGCGCCAGGCTGTTCGGGTGGGTCGGCACCTTGTAGGTCGCCACCTTCTGGTAGGTGTCACTGTTGTACGCCGTCACCGTACCCGCTTCGCGATTGGTCACGTACAGGCGCTTGCGCGGTGCATCCAGCAGGATGCCCAGCGGGCCGGCACCGGTCGGGATGCTGGCCAGTTCCTTGCCGGTACTGCGGTCCAGCACCAGCACGCGCTGGCCCGGATGCTTGCTGACCAGGCCGCTGCTCTTGGCCTGGTAGCCACGCAGGAATTCCGAGCCCTGGTCGGTCACGAACAGGCGCTTGCCGGCCGGGTCCAGCGCGATGTTCATCGGCTGCTCGGCGGCGATCCTGTGCTGCGCCACCACCTTGTTCGAATCGGTGCCCACCACCACCAGGTCGGCCAGCAGGTTGCTGGTGTAGACGCGCTTGTTGGCCGCATCCAGTGCGAGGCCCGGCGCCTTGGCATTGCCCAGGCCGTCGATGGTGTTGATCACCTTCAGCGTGGTGGTATCGATCACGAACAGCACGCTGCTCACGTCCGGCTGGCTGCTGTGGCCGGTCACGTACAGGCGGTTGGCCACGCTGTCGACCACCAGCTCGCGCAGGTCGTGGGTGTAGGCGGCCTTGCCGTCCTTGCCGGTCTTCTTCTCCATCAACTGGATGGTGCCGACGGCCTTGTTCTGTGCGGTGTCGACCACGGTCACCGACAGGTCCACGGTGTTGCCCACGTACAGGCGGTTGTGGGCGTCATCCAGCACCACGCCGAACGCCTTGCGCTCCAGCGGGATGCGGGTTTCCACGGCCAGCGTGGTCGGGTTCAGGCGCAGCACCTGGGCCGGGTCGGCGTCATCGCCGAAGCCGCCGGAGGAGGCCACGAACACGGCGTTCTGCTTCGGGCTGTAGGCCAGCTCGTACAGGCCCTTGGCCACGGCCTGGCGCTGCACAGCGGCGGTGGCACTGGCGGCGGGAGCGTTGTCGGCGAACGCCGAGGGCGCGCCGAGGCTGAGCGAAACGGCAACGGCCAGGGCGGCCGAGCGGAAGAGAGGATTACGGAACATGCGAGCGTCCTTGAATGGGCACGGGAAGGTGTCCTGGCTCGCTGGGCCGTACTGCGACGGCCCGCCCCGCATCTGTCTGCGCGGGGTGGGCTGGCTGGGGTTGCGGGGGAATGGTAGCAGGTGGGGGGCGTGACGTGCGCCGGCGCGCGTATGACAGACGCGCGGGTTACTGCTCCTTCAACCGCAGCGAATCGGCCACATCGGTCTTGGCTGCCACTTCAGTGGCGATGCTGGCGCGGCGGTGCCCCGGGTCGTTGCGGTCGCCCTGCACGATGAAGATGCTCTCCGCCGCATGGCTGCTCTTCGTCGGCTGGCTGAGCAGCACGTGGTCCACGCGCGAGAGATTGTTCTGCTTGGCCAGCACCAGCAGGCTGGCGCTGATGCGCTGGCTGGCCGCATCGAACGGGCGGCCGTGCGCGGCATCCAGTTCGGCCACTTTCTGGATCAGCTGCGAGAACAGGCGATGATCTGGATGCGAAGGGTCCAGCAGCGTGCCGGCCACTTCAATAGGCGTCGGCGGCGGCTCATCGCTGGCACGGTCGCCCTGGCGATGATGCTCGGCCTCGCGCTCGGGCATCGCGTGGTGGGTTTCGGCATTCAGATCACTGCCCGGGAACGGCGCGGCGATGCACTGGATCTCCGGCAGGTTGAACAGCACCGCGAACTCGCCCAGGTTGCTGCCGCCATCCAGCGGCGCCGGCAGCGGATGCAGGCCCGCATAGTGCAGCGCCGCCCAGACGAAATCGCTGCAGCGGTTGATGGTGGCCGGGCGATCCACATCGAATTCGAACTCGGCCGGCTCCTCGGCGAAATCACGCAGGCAGCCGTAGTGCTCCTCGGAGATTTCCAGGGTGCGGCTGTAGTACGGGTCCAGATGTTCGTCGGCATCATCGTGGCGCACCTGCGCGTACTGCACGCCGGTGCGGGCTTCGCCCGGCGCGTGGCGCGGTGGCGCGAAGCCGTAGCTGTGGGCCTCGTCGCCCGCGGCCACCTGCAGGTACATATGGCCGCGCGGCGAGATGCCACCACTTTTCAGCGGGGTGCCGGGCGCGGCCAGGTACAGCGTTGCGGTGTAGCGTGTTGCCTGCTCCATGCCTGTTCAGCCTTGATGGGTGCTGCGGTCCTGGCCGGATGATGGCATAGGTGGGATGGGGGGTAGGTGGAGGAATAGAGGACGCCGATCGCGACTTGCTGAATATGTGAGCCAGCATGCAGTAATGACCCCGCGGTGGCCGCGGTCCCGGCTGCGACTGGAGCTTGCCATCCCACCGTTCTATAGTCGTTTCGATCATGCAAGGGAATCGCCCATGAGCAGAGCACCGGCTTGCCGGCTTGCCTCCTTCGCCCTGGTGGCCGTGCTGAGCACCACCGCCTGCGCGAAGGCCCCATCCACGGAAAAGGACCCGAACGGAACCCCCATGTCCGAAACCGCAACCAGCCCACGTACGGTGGGCGGACAGACCTACACAATGCAGCCGGTGGAAGCTCGGCTTGGCCCGCACCGCTTCATGTTCCCGGCCAACCTCTACTACAACCAGACGGGCCCCTTGGCCGATGGGGGCGTCATGCTCACTGTGTTCTGGCCTGATTTCGATGCAGCGCCTCCTGGTGATCGCCCGGTGCGCAGCACGCAGGACAGCCGGCGGCAGGTACTGGTCGAGCTTAGGTACATCGATCGCGTTCCCATCCAGAACTATCTGGCACGTCGGTCCAGCAGTGAGGCCACCAGCGCGCCGGGGTCGCTGGAGCGAAGAGACCCGGTAGAGAATCTTGCGCTACGCGTTGCACAACCCGAGCGATGGGGCCTGACGCCCTATTCGATCGACCCATCGTTGATGAAAGCCTATGCAAAGGAGTCAGAGGCTGCGCTGGGCAGGCCTTACGTGCACAACCCGGGGATGGAGCCAGACTGGTATGTGGCCCGCTCGGCGGAGGGGCAACTGACAACGTTCATCAGCTGCGACCCGGCAGATCGCATTCCTGACGGACTTGTAGCTCAGGGAAAGACACTTGAACGCGTCGGAGAAGGCCAGATCGCAATGTGCCGCCATTCCATCGTGGATGTGGGCGACAGCATCGCCATCGAGATGAACTATGCACGCGTCATGCTGAGCGACTGGCAGCGTCTGGAAACCAGCGTGCGTGATCTTCTGAGTCGCTATCGCGTTCAGCCGTAAACCGCATCTCAAGGATGAATCATGAGCGGACTTACCGATAAGGATATTCGTGTCCTGTCCTCCTACGCGAAGGAGGGAAATCGCGAGCTGTATTGGAACTATCTCGCGCAGCTTCCCGACAATGATGGCTACGGCCTGCTTGCATTGGGTGTTGTGCGCAACGACAGCCTCCCCGGCCGGGTGGCCAACAGCTTTGCAACCGCCGTTGCCGAACAACAGGCCACGCTGTTCGGCAACGAGAAGAACGTAGCGTTCACCGAGCGCAGGCAAGAAGCCTTTGGCCAGGATCTGATCAGGAACGACCTGGCGGAGCGCAGAAGTTGGATGGAGGCCGGCAGGCCCGATCTGGCACTCAACCTGCCCTACACCAGCACGCTCAAATCCCACGATGTTTCGTTCGAAAAGAACGACCTCAATGTGAACTGCTGGACGCCACGCTTGCTGCTGGTGTCCACGGAGCACAAACGCGGCGAGCAGGCAGCCGAAAAGGTCTGGCAGAACATGCTCGACAACAGCGCTGCCGGCGCATTCCGTGCTGGCAAGACGGCCGTCAGCGTGCACCTGGATATGCCGCAGCCCGCTGGGCATTTCTACTTCGTTGAGCTGAGCAAGTTCGAGGGCGCAGCGCTCCTGCAGCGCGACGCCGTAGATCCGAACGTGATTGGTACCAAGTTCGACTATCACAGCTACGACGCCAAAGACGGCAGCTGGAACCGCACAGTGGGCGTTCCCCCGCTCGATAGAACAACCAAAGAGACCGATCCCGCCGAGATTTCCGCGTTGAACGAGACCCGCGAAGTTCGCCTGGAGCGCGAGGTCAAGGCGAAGCAGTTTCATCCTGAAGATCCCTACAGAGAGATCGCCAAGAGCCCACGCGTGGTTTCTACGCAGGAGCCCGAGCCTCTCTTTACGGAAGGGCGCCGAATCGCAGCGATAGAACCTGGCAGCCCGGACTACGCGCTGCATCAGCAGATTCGCCAAGGCGTCGCTGCACTGGACGAGAAGCACGGCCGCCCCTTCGACGCGACCAGTGAGAACCTCGCCGCCAGCCTGACAGTGAGGGCACGCGAGCAGGGTCTGGAACAGGTGGACCATGTGGTGCTGAGCAACGCCACAGCCAATCAGGCGGCGGGTCACACCATCTTTGTTGTACAAGGCGACCTATCTGACCCTGCCCACCTGCGTGCAGGCATGCCCACTGCCGTGGCTGCACAAACGCCGGTGGCTGAGTCGCTGCAGCAACTGGCTGTGGTGGGCGATCAGCGCGAGCTCGCCCGCCAGAATGAGCAGCAGGCGCTGGATGCACGTACGCAGGAACAGCAGAACCACGCCATGCGCATGGGCTGATCGCCCCAGGTTGAGGCGGCCTCCCTCGGCGCTAGAGATTGCAGTCCCTGAGACCTTCCCAGGCCTGGGGTGCGTGTGAGCTTCGTGCCCACAACTGAAGCATCCTGGTTTGGGAGCGCCTCACATACTGGCCGCACGAATCTGGATGTCGTGCTGCACCCGCTGATCTTCCAGCTGCTGATCCATCTGATTCGCAAGCGCTCGCTGATGCGCTTCACGGCTGACAGAGTCGAACTGCCGCAGTGAGTCCTCCACCGACGTCTGCGCCGCCAGCTCGGTCGGCATCGCAGCGCGCTGATGGGCCGGATTGCTTGGCTCGCCCTGCACCACGAACAGCGTGTGCCCAGCCGGGTGTTCACGCGTGGCGTTGCTCACCAGCACATGGTCCACCCGGTCCAGGTCGTTGTCCTTGGCCAGTACCAGAAGGCTGGCCGTCATGCGTTCGCTGACTTCATCGAAGCTGCGGCCGTGCTTGGCGTCCAGCGCTTCCACGCCCTCGCGGATCTGCTGATACAGCGCGTGATCGGGGTGGCCGGGCTGCGTGGGGTCCTGCAGCGCCAGGTTCGGGGCCGATGCCTCATCCGGTGCGGGGGCGGCTGGCTCAGGGCTTGGGGCTATCGCGGGCTCGGCAGGAACAGTGAAAGCCGCAGTGACGAGCTGAAGGTCATCCAATGGAGCCGGTTCGGGCTCTGGCACGTGTTGTGCCGCTTCCTGCTCCAAAGGCCATGGATCGCGCGCAGGCTCAGCAGGCAGCGGCTCCTTGAAGGGCACCGGTTCCACCTCCTGCACTGCCATGTCCTGCTTTGGAGTGGGAGCAACCGCAGGCACCGGGGCCATCCGCTCCGGCTCCGATGCCTGCTCTGTGCGCTGTGTGGGCGCCGCCTGCATCGCCGCTGCCAAAGGCGTGGCAACGTGTGGCGTCGCGCGCTCAGGTGCGGCCGGGTGCGCCTGCATCGGCCCAGCCGGCTCCGGCGTCAGTGAGGCGGTACGGTTATCGGTGGGCGCCTCACTGTTTGGATGGGACTGAGGTTGGGGCTCCGCCTCACGCCGCGGCGGATCGCGCTGCTCGGCATGCCGCTGAGGCGCGGGCTTGTCCTGTGCGGCGGGCGTAGGCGGTGGCGTGACCGCCTTCGCGGGCGGCGCCGCCACAACCGTCGCAGGCGCGATGGGCTGCGCAGTGGCCGACTCTTCAGGCCGCACTTCCACGTTCCCATCCTGCTCGGATGGCTTGTCGCCATGTGCCACCTGCGCGGCCGCTCGTGCAGCCTGTCCTGCATCCACCTGCGCAGCACCCAGCCGATTGGCCTCCTGCATTGCCTGCCGGTACGCCTCCTGCTCACCCGCCGACAGCGCGGCAATGCGTAGCTCGGGCGAGTCCGGCACCGGCGCCTGCTCATTGGCACGCGCCCGCACCTCATTCCATGCCGCCTGCAGCTCCAGCGTGCTGGTGGTCGCGACGGCGCGCGCAACGCCATCCCCGCCTACCTGGTAATGGGTGATGGGCCTAGAGGCGCCCGCGTTGCCCTCTGCTGCAGGCCCCAGCTCCTGCAGCGTGGCCCCGGTTATGCCGTGCTGCTCGCGCGTGCGCGCCGTGGCCAGCGCAATGGCCTGCTCCCACGCCGGGGTCAGCGCGACGCCCGCAGCGTAGTAGCTGTGGCGCAGCTCGTTCTGGTTCACTTCCGCCGCAGACGGCAACGGTCGCGCGTCCAATGCGGCAATGGTCTGGTTGAACTGATCGAGCGACGGCTGCTGGATGGTGCGGGTCAGCTCCAACTCCAGCGCCATGTTCCCCTGCGCGATCTGCCCAGCGTGCTGCCATTGCCCTGCTTCGTCGCGCTGGTAGAGCTGATTGTCCGAGCCCTGGACGGCGTCGGGCCTGGCACGCGCCTGCTCCACCGCTTCCGGCACCAGCGGCACGAAGTCGCTGGCGCGGGTAGCGGCGTAGGTCTCCAGGTAGTTGGCGGCAATGGCGGCCTTGCCGTTGGCGATGTTGTTCTCGATGCGCTGCACCGCCTCGCGATTCAACTCGTTGGCGCGCTCGGGGCTGGCGGTCTGCGTCTCATACACACCCCGGTCGTTGGCGCCGGACACACCGATCTTGACCTGCCGGGTCCACTGCTCGGTCTGCGCATCGCGGTGCCAGTTGGGATTGTCCAGACGGCCCTCGCCGTCCTTCGCCGGGATGCTGAAAGGATCCTGCGGCGGCGGCGCCTTGCCCAGCGCCAGCTCTACCGCTTTTACGTGGGCGTATGCGCCCAGCTCGCGGGCCTTCTCGTAACTGGCGCCCACACTGCGCTCAGCCGGATTGCCCAGGCCGTCGCCCGCGCTGTCCATGACCGCCTGGCGCTGCCAGTTCAGGCCATTGAACTGCCATGTGACATCGGCCTTGTCGGTCTGCCGGTAGACGGCGCGGTTGTCGAGCAGATCGGCACCCTTGTCGAACGCCTTGCTCATCAGCAGCGCATCGCCCGCGACGATGGCGGCAGGTACGAAGCTGGAGGTGCCGATCACCGACGCAGTGGCCATGCCACCGATCCAGCCACCGCCGTTTCGCGCCAGGGCATGAGTAAGCTCGGACTGAGCGGCGGTGCCGTTGCCCTCTTCCAGCAGCTGTGAGGTGCGGCGGGCGGTGATAACGGCGTCGGCGCCGGAGGCGAGCAGGCCGCCGGAGCGGATCAGTTGGCTGGTGGAGGCTTCGCCGAGGAGCATTTCCGTGGTGGCAAAGCCGCGCTGCGAGACGGGCTTGTAATGGCTGGGCGATGCCTCAGCAAGATCATAGATTCCTTCTCGAGCCTTGCCGATGGCTGGAAGATCGTCAAGCAGAGTCTGTCGGACGCGAGCAGTAGTCGCATCGGACAGCGTCAATCGCCCAGCCTGCTCTGCCTCCGAGACCGCCAAACGCATCTCCATCCTGCCAGCGACTTCGCGCGCAAAGGCGTCGCGCTCCCCGGGGCCGGCGACTAGGTTCTTGGGGTTACTCTGAATCTCCTCAATGACGCGAGCAACACGCGGATCAGAATGAATGATTGCTGCCCATTCCGACTCCACAGGCCCCATCGCCCGTAGCGCCTTGAACTGTTCCGCGTGGTCCATACGGTATTGCGCATGGCTAGATATCGTACGTCGATTGCTTGCATTCGCATCCTCTGCGGTCATCCCATCGGGCGTGGTAGCAAACGCATCTCCATTGATAAGAGCAAGCTTGACTGTGTCGCGAAAATCAATCACTTGTTCTGCAACAATGCGCAGCGCGGCGGCATCCTTCTTCCTTATTGCAGCAGTGCCTGCTGGACTATCCTGAATGTCATTCAGGACATAATTTATTTCTTTAGTATAGGAACTTCTCGTCCGGCCTCGATGTGGAGAAGTGTCGAGGTCCTCCGCGAGCCCACCTCCAAACGGAAGGTAGAGACGATTGAGCGACTCATCCTTAGCCAGGTATCCCGCCTCGACAAGCCTCTTGACGAGAGGATGATCCCTGAACACTACCTGCTCAAAGACATGATGACTTTGTAGAATTACGCTTTCTGCGGGCATAGGATTCCATTCCCAAGAGGGCGAAGAGTGCTGTTGAACTAGTAGCCTGCAGCGTCTTCAATCCACACGCCGCGCGGATTGATCACCGTTCCAAATCCATGCTCGATGAGCGCGTCGCGAAGCACTCTGTCACAGTAGACACGGCTGCCCGAATGGATATCCATGAACACATGCGCATCAGCCACTTCCGTTTCTTTGAAGGACAACCTGCCGCCACCGGAGAGGCTGTAGTACTTGCCGTTCTGGTAGCCATCCAGAACTTTCACGCTCGATGCATTCTCGTCAATCGCGTCCAGAATTCTTATCACCTCACACAAATAGTGAGGCTCACCTTCTGAGCCGTCCTCGAGCTGAAAGGCACACTTCGCAAAGGCAAAACCTTCGGCATCGATGTTCTCCATTAAATCCTTTAGGGGTTGAGAAACCAGCCAATAGCCGTTGAATCCGCCTTGCAGATCCAAAGGCATATCACCAACCTGGCTATCGAAGCGAAGCTTGGGAACAACCCTCAGTGATGCAAGCCCGCCCACCTCAGAAGGCTCACTCATGTAGGTCGGCCAAGGGATTTCCTCTTCATTGTCCAATTCGACCCCATGACCACGACCAGGCGCACCCATATCGGGGCTAAGCACGTAGAAGCGACCTTTAGGGGGGGCAACTTTATTCATGCCGGCCTCACTCATTCTTGTTATCCACTGGTGTCAGCGAGCTCAGGCGAACATTGTTCGGAGCGCACAGATCGAACAGCCCGACGTTGTCTTCACTAGCAGCCATGGCTTTCTCCCGCTGTTGGCGTGATGCATCCGCTGGCCTCCGTTCTACCCGGAACATCAACAGCAAGCAATCAGAAGCCTATGAATCCGCTCACAGGATGGGACGCCCTTCCGCCCCCATGAGACGCCCCCGTCCTCCTCCTACGACCAGTATCGACACGGCGTGACTGGAAGCCATGTACAAAGAGCGTCTCAATCTGGGGGGGTTCTACCCCGAAATCACGGACGGTTGTAAAAGGGCTGAGAACTTCTGGTCTTGCCTGGCGACCCTTCGTCGCATCCTCGGGTTGTGGAACCGCTCGATGTATTCGAACACATCCGCCCTCGCGGCATCGAGCGTTG